>JAJFHL010000262.1 GCA_021775615.1 Hyphomicrobiales bacterium | reverse complement strand
GCGATTGCCCGCGTCCGCGTGCTTCTCGCCAAGCCGACCCATGACTGCCACGACCGCGGCGTCCGTCTCACCGCCCGCAAGTTCCGCGACGCGGGCTTCGAAGTCATCTTCTTCAATTTCCTGCTGCCGCAGGAGATCGTGGACACGGCGGTCGAGGAAAGCGTGCACGTCATCGGCATCTCCGCCTCGTCCGGCGGCCACATGCCGATCTTCGAAGACACCATCGCCGGCTTGAAGGACGTCGGGATGGACGACGTCATGCTGCTCGGCGGCGGCATCATCCCGGCCACAGACGAGCGCACTTTGAAGGCGTGGGGCGTCAAGGCCATCTGCGGCCCCGGCACCACAGCGGAAGACGCTATCGGCCTGATCAGGCACGAACTCCAGGGGGAGGACGCCTGATGGGAAGCTTCAAGCAGATTGCCATCCTCGGTGGTGGCGGGCTCATGGGCCAGGGCATGGCGCTCGCCTGCCTGCAGCGCAGTGATGCCAGGGTTGCGATCATCTCTCGCCGCGAAGAGACCGTTCGCGAAGGCTTGTCGATGATCGAGAATGGACCCTTCGGGCTGGCCAAGGCGGTGGAGCGCGGCAAGCTTTCGGAAGAAGACGCGGCAAACGCCGTAGCACGGCTTTCCGGCACCACCGACTACGCGGAAGGCCTTGCCGGCGCCGATCTCGTCTTCGAAACCATCCCCGAAGTGGTCGACCTCAAGCAGGAGGCGCTGGCCGAAGCGGAGAAACACGCGTCGGACGACGCGATCTTCGCCACCAACACTTCGTCGATCCTGATTTCCGAGCTCGCCGCCAATCTCAAGAACCCGGCGCGGCTTGTCGGCACGCACTGGTTCTATCCGGCAAACGTCATGCCGCTGGTGGAAGTCGGGCGCAGCGAGCTGACCGGCAAGGCGGAACTTGACCGCGTCGTCGACTATCTCAAGGTCATCAGGAAAAAGCCTGTCGTGGTCAAGGATTCGCCCGGCTTCTTCATGACCCGCTTCATCAACAACTACCTCGCCGAAGCGATCCGCCTCGTGGAACTGGGCATCGCCGGCCCGGCCGAAGTGGACGAGATGTGCAAGACCGGCCTCGGCTGGCCCATGGGGGTCTTCGAACTGCTCGACGACACCGCCAGCTTCGATTCCTTCTATCACGCCCAGGAATATCTCTTCGAGACCTGCGGCGAGCGCTATGCGGTGCCGCCGCTGGCGCGCAAGGTGTTCAAGGCGGGCTACCGGGGGTCGCCCAAGCTCAAGCCCGGCAGCAAGGGCGGCTGGTACGACTTCCTCAATGTCGAACGCCCGCCGAAGGAGCCGAAGAAGTGACGGCCCCGACACTGGACAAGCCAAAACGGGTAACCCGCCCGAGCCGCCGCGACGATCTGTTGAAGGCGGCCGCCGAATGTTTCGCCGAGAGCGGCTACGATGCCGCCTCGACCCGTTCGATCGCGGCGCGCGCCGGCATGCAGGCGGCCTCGCTTTACAGTCACTACAAATCCAAGGCGGATCTTCTGATCGGCGTCCACGAGGTCGGCATCGAACGCATCACACAGGAAGTTCAGGCCTCCATCGCCAACGACCTGCCGCCATGG
This sequence comes from Hyphomicrobiales bacterium, assembly GCA_021775615.1. Classification (GTDB taxonomy): domain Bacteria; phylum Pseudomonadota; class Alphaproteobacteria; order Rhizobiales; family JAJFHB01; genus JAJFHM01. The sequence goes on along the minus strand of JAJFHL010000262.1, from coordinate 30,364 downwards.
GAACGCCTCGAAGCGGCCTGCGCGGCGCACCTGCGCGCATTGCTCGGCGGCGATGTGTTCTTCGCCGCCCTGATGCGCAACGTGCCGCTGCGTTCCGATCCGGCCTATACGGTGATCCGGCGGCTGCGCGACGGTTATGAGACGATCTTCACCGGCCTTCTAGATGATCTGCCGCTGCCCGAAGGCACCGACCGCCGCAAGCTGCGGCTGATGCTCTTGGGCTCAATGAGCTGGTCTTTCACCTGGTTCAATCCTTCGAAGGACGCGCCGGAAGATCTCGCCCGCACGTTCGTGCGCTTCCTGCGCCATTCGCTCGATCCGGCGGCCTAGGCTGGCAGGCATGGACGCTCGCGATCCCGGCGCCGACACATTCGCGGCAAAGCTCCTGGCCGGCGACCGCGTCACCCTTGGCCGTGCCGTCAACGCGGTGGAGAACGACGATTCCGGCGCCGCCGAGGTGCTGCACGCCATGCGCGGCCATCTCGGCCGGGCCCATGTGGTCGGCATCACCGGTGCGCCAGGCGCCGGCAAGTCGACCCTGGTCAATTCCCTGATCCACGAAATCCGCAAAGACGGCAAAACCGTCGGCGTTGTCGCGGTCGATCCCTCGAGCCCGCTCACCGGCGGGGCGATCCTTGGCGACCGCATCCGCATGTCCGACCACAGTTCCGACCCCGACGTGTTCATCCGCTCGGTCGCCTCGCGCGGGCACCTGGGCGGTCTCTCGCGCACCGCGGTGCGGGTCATCGACGTCATGGACGCCGCCGGCAAGGACGTCGTCATCGCCGAGACCGTCGGCACCGGGCAGTCGGAGGTCGAGGTCATGCAGGCGGCGCAGACGGTCATCGTGGTCTGCGCCCCGGGGCTCGGCGATGAGATCCAGGCGGTCAAGGCCGGCATTCTGGAGATCGCCGATATTCTCGTGGTCAACCGCGGCGACAACCCGCTCGCCAACCGCACCGAGCGCGACCTGCTGGAGGCCGCCGTCTTCACCCGCGACGACGGCTGGACGGTGCCGGTGCGGCGCACCACCGCGACCACCGGCGAGGGGGTGGCGGCCCTGGCTGAAACGATCGCCGCGCACCATGGTCATCTCGGTCCCGAACGGCTCGCCGCCGGGGCCCTGAAGCGGTCGGCAAGCCTCGTCGCAAGCGCTGCCAGAGAGCTTCTGGAGCGCAGGCTCGCAAACGCCGACGGTGCCGAAATGCAAGCCCTTGCCGAGGCGCTGCTGACCGGTGACCTCGATCTTGAGACCGCCGCCGCAAAGGCTTTGAATCGCATTGTTCAGGACACATGACCCTGGCGACAACTTCGCGCAGCTTCAAATGATGGACTTGGCTCTCCTCCGGCAATAGCATCGCGTTTTTCGCAACGTCAGGGCGGACGACTGCGAGGCCGGCTGCAATGTTCTGTGCCACGCCGTACTCACCGCCGCCAATATGACAGACGATCTGGAGATGCCGTCATGAGCGCACGCAGCAACGTGCTTGAAGTCCACGAGGATGCCTGGCCGGGGCCGGGCGGGCCGCAGGACGTCTTCGCCAAGGAAGACCCGGACTGGCCGCTGCCGCGTATCGTGCGCGGTGACGACATCTATCTCTTCGATGAAGCCGGCAACCGTTACATCGACATTTCGTCGGGGCCCATCGCGTCCAATCTCGGGCACAACAACCGGCGCATCATCGACACCATCAAGCATCAGGCGGAAACGCTGTGCTTCGCCTATTGCCGGGTCGCCCGCTCCAACGAGAACATCCAGCTCGCCGAAAAGCTGACATTGACGGCCGGTGCGGGCTATGAGCGCGCCTTCTTTGTCTCCGGCGGCTCCGAAGGTATCGACACGGCGGTCAAGTTCGCCCGCCAGTGGGCCTTTGCCAATGGCGAAGTCGACCGCAAGAAGATCATCAGCCTGATGCCCTCCTACCATGGCGGTCTCATCTCAACGATCGGGCTGGGAGGGGACGAGGTGCCGATCGAGGTGTTCGACGGCATGATGCAGGTGTCGGAGAAGGTCCCGGCGCCCCTGTCATACCGCCCACTCGAGGGCATGACCGCGCAGGAGAACGAAGATCGCGTCCTCGCGCTGTTCAACGAAACGATTGAACGGGTCGGGCTGAAGAACGTCCTGGCCTTCATGTATGAGCCGGTCGGCGGCGTCGCCACCGGTTGTAATGTGCTGTCGGGTCATTTTCTCAAAGGCATCCGCGCAGCCTGCGACGCTCACGGCATCTTGATGATCGCCGATGAGGTGATGGCGGGCGCCGGACGCACCGGCAAGTTCCTGGCGGCGCACCACACGCCCGAGGCCATGCCGGACCTGATCGTCCTGGCGAAAGGCGTCGGCGCCGGTTACACGCCGCTCGGCATCCTGCTGGCCCCGGCGGCCATGGTCGACCAACTGGCCAAGATGACCGGCTACCCCTATGGCCACACGGCGGCCGCCAATCCACTCAGCTGTGCTGTGGGTCTCGCCGCCCTTGAAGAAACCCTCGACCGTGATCTGATCGGCAATGCCGCACGTGTCGGCGCTTATCTGCAGGACCGTCTTTTCTCGCTGGCAGACGAGATCCCGGTGGTCGGCGACGTCAGGGGCAGGGGCCTCCTGCTCGCCACTGAGATCGTCGCCAACCGGGCAACCAAGGAGCGCTTCCCCATCGACGTCAGCGCGCCGGACATCATCCGCCGGCTGGCCTTCAATCACGGCCTCACCATCTACGGCCGCCGCACCAACAACGGCAAGTTCGGCGACTGGATCATGACCTCGCCGCCGCTGATCACCACGGAATCCCAGGTGGACGAGATCGTCGAGTGCTTCGGCGCCACCTTGAAGGACTTTGTCGACGAGGCGGTGCGGGCCGGCGCCAAAGTCGCATGATATCCGCCGCGCAGCGTCCCGTTGCGATCGTCACCGGCGCCTCCAGCGGCATCGGGGCGGCCTGCGCGCGTCATCTCGCGGCGGACGGCTTCAACGTGGCAATCACATACGCCTCTAGCGCCGGGTTGGCGGACGAGACGGCCGCGGTCTGCCGGGAAGCGGGCGCAGAAGCGATCACGCTGCAGGGTGATGTGGCGGAGGACGGCGTGCCGTCATCGCTTGTGAAAACCACGGTTGGGCAGTGGGGCCGCCTCGACGTTCTTGTCAACAATGCCGGCGTCACCAAGTTCGTCGATGCCCGCGACCTCGGTGGCCTGGAGCCCGCCGACTTTGAGCGTATCTTCGCAGTGAACGTGACGGCGGCCTTTGAAATGGCCAAGGCCGCGGCGCCGCATCTGAAAGCCTCGTCTTACGCGTCAATTGTCTGCGTGACATCCCACTCCGGCGTCTCCGGTCTCGGGTCCTCGCTGGCCTATTCCGCCTCGAAGGGCGCCGCAAACACGCTCGCCTTGGGCCTTGCCCGGGCGCTGGCGCCGGAGATCCGCGTCAATGTGGTCTGCCCCGGCTACGTCGATACGCCCTGGCACACCAAGCGGCCGGGCGATCCGGACTGGCTCGCCGACAACCAGCAGAAATTCGCCGACATCGCGCCCCTGAAACGTCTGACCACCGCCGATGACGTGGCCGAAGCGGTCAGCTTCTTCGCCACCGGCGCCAGGGCGATCACCGGTGCAATTCTCATCATCGATGGCGGGACACACCTGACCATCGCAACTCCACAGAACATTTAAGGGACAATTATGAGCGGGAACGACGCATTCAAACCGGTGGACGCAGCGGTCGTACCGCGCTTTGCCGGTGTTGCAACATTCATGCGGACGACGATGCGCGAAATCACCGACGAGCTTGACATCGGCCTGGTCGGCGTACCCTTCGACATGGGCGTCAATTTCCGCTCCGGCGCCCGTCACGGCCCCGCCCAGGTGCGCGAGATGTCGAGGCTGATCCGCCAGGTGCATCCCACCAGCAACATCAAGCCCTATGAGATCTGCAAGATCGCCGATATCGGCGATGCGCCGGTCAATCCGCTCGACATGCTGAAAAGCATCGACATGATCCAGGAGCATTTCGAGCGCATCCATGCGGCCGGCATCGTGCCCATATCGATCGGGGGCGATCATACGGTGCCGCTGCCGATCCTGCGCGCCATCGCCAAGGACGGCCCGGTGGGCGTGGTCCAGTTCGATGCTCACGCCGATACGCTGGACGAACTGGTCGGCACCAGGATCAACCATGCCACCACCTTCAGGCGCGGCGTCGAGGAGGGGCTGATCGACCCCAGGCGCACCATCCAGATCGGTCTGCGCGGCAGCCGTTTCTCGGAGAACGACATCCAGTGGGGCATCGACGCCGGCATGCGGACCATGACCATAGACGAATATGAAGAGATCGGCCGGGCCGCCGCCATCGAGGAGATGGTCCGGGTGACCGGTGACGGGCCGACCTATATCACCTTCGACATCGACGGTCTTGATGCGGTCCATGCCATGGGCACCGGCGTGCCGGAAGTGGGCGGGCTGTCCGTTCGCGATTCGCAGGTCATTCTGCGAGCGCTGCAGGGCAAGCATCTGGTGGGCGCTGACATCTGCGAGGTGGCGCCGCCCTTCGACCCCAGCGGCCACACCGCGCTCAACGCGGCCAACCTGATGTTCGAAATGCTCTGCGTCGTCGCCGACTCCGTCGCCGCGCGGCGCGCATAGAGGCCCGTCATGCTGCCACGCCGTGCTCACAAGCCCGATAACTTCTGGTCCGTCGGCCTGCCGTTCAACCACAGCCACTGCCTCACCTGCGGCTCGATGATCTTCATCGGTGGCCAGATCGACTTTAACGACAAGGGCGAGCAGCTCAACCCGGGAGATCTCGAGGAACAGACGGCCCGCTCCATGCAGAACGTCGCCAAGGCGCTCATAAGCGCCGGCGCATCGCCCTCCGAACTCGTCAAGCTCACCGCCTACTACAAGAACGATGGTTCGGTGGAGGAGGCGGACCTCCTCGAACTTCTCGCCGTCTGCTTGCGCGGCGTTGAGGGACCGGGGCCGGTGATAACGATGGTCCCGCTCCCAAAGCTCTCGTTTGACGGCATGGAAATTGAAATAGACGGTATCGCCATGCGCGGTTCCGACCGTCCAAGCCTGCCGAGAACGGCCGCCTGGCACCCCGACGGTCCGCATGTTCCCGCACCATTCAGCCAGGCGCTTCGCTGCGACGAGATGATCTTCACCAGCGGCGTAACGGCGATAGAATCGGTGGATCATATCGAGGCTCCAGACAGCCTCGCGGGGCAGAGCCCTGTTGTCCTGGGCATGCTGGACAGTCTCTTGAAACAATTGGGCGCCGACCTGCAGGACGTGGTCAAGACCAATGTCTTCAATGTCGAGCCCGGCACGGCCAGGGACTGGCACGATCCTGCCCTGATCCGAGCCGGCTTCTACCGGGAGCCTGGACCGGCGGCGACCGGAATTTCCCTGCCTCTGCTACCGCCCGACGGCATCATGCTGCGCAACGATGTGATCGCCATGCGCGGTTTGGATGGCGGGAGGCTGCCGCGCCGGCACGCTTGGCCGACCGACCACTGGGACTGGCCGACTCACCTCCCTTACAAGCACGGTGTTCAGTGTGGTGACTTGGTGTTTTTGGGCGGCCAGGTGTCGCTCAACAAGGCCGGTGAGGTTGTAGATCCCGGCGACATGGTGGCTCAGACCCGTACCGCCATGGACTTCGCGGGCGACGTGCTCGGTGAGTTCGATCTCGGCTTCGACAATGTGGTGAAGGTCAATGCCTTCTATGTCGGGTCCGTCGGGCCGGACGTGTTGGCGGAGAACGGCCTGGTGCGCTTCTCATACTTCACTGGCACCCCCGGACCGGCGTCGACCGGCGTACCCGTGCCTTATCTCGCCTATGAAGATATGATGATCGAAATCGACATGATCGCGATGGTGTAAGGAGGCGGCGATGACGCAGGAACTGGATCTCCCGTTCAGGTCGGCATCCGACCTGACGATTGCTCTCAAGCGCCGCCAGATTGGCGCGCGCGAACTGCTCGATCTCTACTGGTCGCGTGTCGAGCGCCTCAATCCGGCGCTCAATGCAATCATCGTCGACGACATCGAGAATGCCCGCAAGCGCGCCGATGACGCTGATGCGGCTCTTTCCAGAGGCGATCATGTTGGTCCTCTGTTCGGTCTGCCCATGACAGTGAAGGAATCTTTCAATCTGGAGGGAACGCCGACGACCTGGGGTGTGCCCGCGCACAAGAACGCGATCGCGGCGGACAATGCCGAAACCGTCTCCCGCCTGTTCGGCGCAGGCGCCAACATCTTCGGCAAGACCAACGTGCCGCTCTATCTGGCGGACTGGCAGACCTTCAACGAGATCTATGGCACCACCAACAACCCGTGGGACGTGACGCGCGGCCCCGGCGGTTCTTCCGGCGGCGCCGCGGCCGCGCTGGCTGCGGGGCTGACCGGTCTGGAACTTGGCAGCGATATCGGTGCGTCGATCCGGAACCCCGCCCATTACTGCGGTGTCTATGGCCACAAGCCGACATATGGTCTTGTCTCCTACGCGGGTCATGCTCTGCCTGGCATGGTGTCCGATCCCGATATTTCCGTCGCGGGGCCACTGGCCCGCAGCGCCCGCGACCTCGATCTCGCCATGTCGGTGCTGAGTGGTCCCGGACCCATCGACCGGCGCGGGATGCAGGCCGGACTGGCGCCGCCGCGCCACCAGCGGATCGCCGATTTCAGGGTCGCCGTCCTGCTTTCGGACGAGATGGCCGAGGCCGATCAGTCTGTACAGGACGCCATTGCCAGGCTGGCGGATTTCCTCGGCAAGCAGGGTGCGAAGGTCGTCGAGAACGCCCGGCCGGATATTGACCCCAGCCGGGCCCATCAGGTCTATATCTCGCTGCTCAGGGCGGCGACCAGCCGGCGGCAGACCGATGCCGAGTTCGAGGAAAATTCAAAGCGCGTCCCCGGCCTGGCGGCGGACGACATGTCTTACGAAGCGCACATGCTGCGCGCCTATGTCATGTCGCACCGCGAATGGCTCGGCTGGAACGAGGAACGTCACCGCATGCGGCTGAAATGGGAGGCGTTCTTTCAGGACTATGACGTGCTGCTCTGCCCGGCGGCAACCACGTCAGCCTTCCCGCACAACCAGGAGGGCGAGCGCTGGGAGCGCATGGTGAAGGTCAATGGAAAGGACCAGCCGGGTACCGACCAGATGTTCTGGGCGGGCTATTCGTGCTGTTTCTACCTGCCGGGAACGGTGGCGCCCATCGGCTTCTGCGATGAGAACCTGCCCATCGGGGTGCAGATTGTCGGGCCGCAATTCGGCGACCGGACCTGTATCGAACTCGCCAAGCTCATCGAGCGCGAATACCACGCCTATACGCCGCCGCCGGGCTGGGCCTGAACCAGATCCGCTTGCCCCTTATGGGCGTCAACCGCTGATCCTGAGGTTTCTCAGCTCCTTGCCGATGGCCTGGAAGTGCTGCCTCAGCGTGGCATTGTCCGGTGAGTCGAAATAGTTGTCGGGCTCCGAGGCACAGTTGCGCATCAGGTCCTTTATCGGTCCATTTGCCAGCTGGAAGGTAATGGTGAAAATCATGATGCCGGAATCCTTGATGTTCTGGCACAGCTGTGCGGTGCGGGCATCGAGCTCGGCATGGGCCCCGGCCATGTCGGTTGCGCCGAGGCGGCCCTGTGGCACATAGCCGTAGCCGCTGTACCACGAGAGGTTCGGGTTCGGCAGGGCCTGCTGGCCGTTGGTGCCGACATCGTTCACACCGTCGGTCAGCAGCACGATGACTTTCTTGTAGTCTTCGTTGTCATAGGCCACACCCTCCGTGTAGGGCGCGGTCGGCGAAAGTACGCGCCAGCCCCATGCGAGGCCCGACGGGATCACCGTGCTTCCGGTCGCCACCATGGCGTCGATCGCCGACAGAACCGCCAGTTTCTGATTGGTCAGCGCCGTCACCGGCGCAATCTGGCAATTGAAGTGCGGGCCGGCACCGGCGCCAACGGTTTCGTTGTTGTACTTGCTGGTCTTCTTCTGGCGCTGCGCCATATCGAGGTTGGTGTCGGGCTCGTTGTCGCCGACATAGGAATTCGCATACCAGTATCCGGCCTCGTCGGCGGCGGAACTGTCGGGCTCATCGGGCGCGAAATACGGCACCCACAATGTGTCGCCATTGCTCACCGTCGGTGTGGTGTCCGTGGTGTCGTGCGGTGCCGGGCGCGCCTGGACGCAACCGTTCCAGGTCTTGTCCTGCAGGTCGTCATACATGTCGAAGACGTTGACGCCGCTGGCGAAGTTCAGGCTGTGATAGCTCGATGCTCCGGTCGTATCGATCCAGCCGCTGTTCAGTTTGTCGGCGCCGATATTGACGGAGGCGGAGAACGGTACCACTCCGAACTTGAGCAGTTCGGGCGCGACATCATCGCCAAACGCGATGTTGATGAGTTCCGTTGAAGCCAGCTTGAGAGCGCCAATCTTGTTGTTGCTCCCCATGGACCCGGTGTTGTCGAGGACCAGGACCACCTCCGTGCCGGTGGTCTCCTTTGTCACCTGCGTTGAAGCGGACACCGGCATGACGTCGACGCCGATGATCTTCACAATCGTGGTGTCGACATTGGCGATGGCGGAGATCGAGATGATCGAATCGGTGATCGTGATGCTGAGATCGCCGCCGATATGCGATGCGAGGTCGGGGTAGTTTGACTGGACATAGGTCCGCGCAATCTCCTTGAGCACCACCGGATCCGTTTCAAGGGAACTGCCGATCGCAAGCGCCGCGGCGTCGATTGCGTGGCCGAGGCGATCCTTTACACTGGCCGCCCGGCTGTAGTCGATCACCGCGCCGGCCGCGATCATCACGGGAATGACCGACAGGCCGAAGATAATGGAGACGTTGCCGCGGAAGTTACGCGTGAAGCGCTTCAGACCGTCGCGCAAGCAGGCGAGGCCACGCTGAGTCGCGCACAGGGCTTTGGAATAGTGCAACACTGGGGAGCCTGTGTTCTGAGTCATGACCTTCACCTAAAAAGCTCTGTGAGTGCCACCCCAAAACAAAGTGCTCGATGACAAGCCACCATGATTTCCCTTTCGGCGTGGATGTGGACAGTAGTATAACCAATGAGAATTATGCAATGCTTACTGTAAAACAATAACAATGAAATTTTGTTCTGTTCTTTGGAATTATATTACAGCAATAGTAAAATTGTATGAAGTGTTTTTACTTGATGTAAACGTATCCCGTGCGGCCGTGAAGCGGGTGGGGATTTACGCAGTTTTTTTGAGTTCTTCGGCGTCCCGCCAGCAGGACAGCTCACGCGGTGGCACCGAAGACGACCGTTTAGGGCGTCGGGTTGTGCTGCGCCATCACTTTTTCCAATGACGGCTTAAATTATCAGGCAAGAGTGCCTATAACAGGTCTGGACCGGTCGTTTTCCGGCCGATTTGTCTTTTATCGGATGTCCGTATTGCGACTTGGCCCGTTTGCCGCGCGCCGTCGCAGCTAATCGCGCAATGCCCGCTTCGTGAGGAAGGAATGACAGACAGGGAAAGTGCCTGGATCCTGAAAATCCAGGAGCAGCTCGCGGAAGGCCAGATTACGCGCCGGGCGTTCCTGCGCTATTCCACCCTGCTCGGCATGTCCGCCGGGGCGGCATATCTGAGCGCCGGGAAGATCACCGGCCAACCCTTCGCACTGCCTGCAAAGGCGGCGGAATTGCCGAAAGGCGGGACGCTTCGCATTTCGATGCGCTGCCCGAAAATCTCCAGCCCGCACACCTATACCTGGGTCTACGATTCCAATATCGGGCGCGGTGTGCACGAATATCTTACCAAAACCGGTGCAGATGGCATCACCCGTCCGTTCCTTTTCGAAAGCTGGAACGTCAGCGACGACCTCAAGACCTGGACGTTCAAGTGCCGCGATGTGAACTGGCGCAATGGTCGCAAGTTCACCGCCGAGGACGCGGCCTGGAACCTGCGGCGCGTTCTGGATCCGGCGGTCGGTTCATCGGTCGTCGGACTGATGCTGGGCTATATGCTCAGCGAAGTGGACAGCGGCGAGAAGGACGAGAGCGGCAACCCGAAAATGGTGCAGCGGATCTGGGACGCAAATGCCATTGAGGTTATCGATGACGCCACAGTGCGCATGAACCTCAAGGAAGCGCAGATCGCCGTGCCCGAGCATCTGTTTCACTATCCGCTTGCAATCCTCGATCCTGAAGAAAACGGCACGTTCGGTGTCGGCTCCAACGGTACCGGTGCGTTCGAACTGGTGGACTACGGTCTGAAGGAGAAGGCCGTGCTGAAGGCCCGCGACGATTGGTGGGGCGAAGGGCCCTATCTCGATCAGCTTGAGTATCACGATCTTGGCGACAACCCGTCGAACGAACCGGCGGCGGTCGCGTCCGGCAAGGTGGACGGCGTCTGCTCAGGCAACATCGAGCAGATCGACCTCTACAAGAGCATGGATCACGTCGAGATCTACCGCGTGAACACGGCGGAAACCGCCGTTGCCCGCATGCAGGTCGACCGGCCGGAATTCAAGGACCCCCGTGTCCGCAAGGCCTTGCGCCTCGCCACCGGGCAGGCCGAAGTGCTGGCCAAGGCGCACGGTGGTCTCGGGACCATCGCCGAGCACCATCATGTCAGCCCGGAACATCCCGATTACTTCGAATTGCCGCCGATGACGCGGGACGTGGCGGCGGCCAAGGCCCTGTTGGCCGAAGCCGGCCACCCCGATGGCATCGACCTCGAGATCACCTGCAAGCCGGACCCGTCGTGGGAACTGGCGGCCGTCGAGACCATGGTGAAACAGTGGAAGGACGCCGGCGTCCGCTGCAAGATCAGCGTCATTCCGACCGACAGGTTCTGGAATGTCTGGGACAAGGTGCCGTTCGGCTTTACCGAATGGGTGCACAGGCCGTTCGGCTTCATGACGCTGGGCCTTGCCTATCGCACCGGTGTGCCGTGGAACGAGTCGCACTACAGCAACCCCGAATTCGATGCCCTGCTGACCAAGGCCGAGGGCACACTCGACGTCAAGGCCCGTTCGGAAATCATCGGGCAGCTCCAAGTCATCATGCAGGAGGACGGGCCGATTGTTCAACCGGTCTGGCGCGGCCTCTATGGGGTGCAGGACAAGCGGGTCAAGGGCTTCAATATGCACCCGACACGCTTCATTTTTGGCGAAGAACTGGCGATCGAAACCTGACCTAGAGCGGGATCAGGAAAAGTGGACACCGGTTTTCCGTCCGATCCCGCTCAAAAAAATATCGTGATCTAGCCGGCGCGCCCGAACGACGCCGGTCTCAACCCGCCGCCTTCCAGCATGTCGAAACGCAGGATAACCGTGCGAGCTGTATCGCTGTCTGAGCTGCAGGCAACGGTGAGTTCGACCACCTGATAGGATTCGATGACCTCCTCGGCGAAGGTGACGTCGCCCTCGCAAGGCTCGACAAGCGACACCGCCGTGACCACCGCGCTCAGCGTCGCCGAGGAGCCGGCATAACGCAAAAGGTCAGCTTCGGCGGCCGCCGCCGTACCGGCCGAAAATACAAGCATCGCGCCGCACATCCAATTCAAACCAAGCCGTTTCATCGCGCACATCGCAAACTCTCCCGATGATCATCGTCGCCAATTGCGCGCGAAGGTGCGTGCTTTGTGTGGTGGAAAAATGACGTAACCCGTGGTCCGCCGCGGTCGCGTTTGGATCGGATCTGCCGAATTTCGGGCGGTGCCGTCCATGCGACCGTTCGCCGGGGCAATACCGTGCTTTTGGGGTTTACGAGTTGTTTAGACAGCGCCGCGATTTGTTGGGTGAATAGTGGTTTTTTAATAGATTTCTCTTAGATATTTAATTTGTAGGCAAAGAGATGGACGTAAGGCTGGAGGTGTTGTTGTGAAGGGAATTGTATTTTGCGAATTTCTCGACATGGTGGATACGGCTATTTCACCGGACATGACGGAAAAGATCATCGAACAATGTGATCTTCCTTCCGGCGGCGTGTACACCACGGTTGGCACATACGACCATGATGAGATCATTACGCTGGTGGCCGCACTTTCCAAGGAAACCGGCGCCCCGGTGGCGGAGCTTGTGAAGACGTTCGGCTTGCATCTGTTTGGCCGCTTTGTCGCGTTGTATCCACAGTTTTTTGAAGGTGTGGAGAACGTCTTCGATTTCCTCGATACCGTCGACGCGAAAATTCATGTGGATGTCCGCAAATTATACCCCGAGGCGCAGTTACCTTCGATCTGCTGTGAACGGGTCGGTGAAGACCGCCTGGAACTCCTCTATGAGTCCGGCCGCGCCATGGGTGACCTCGCGGAAGGTTTGATCGAGAGTGCGATCACGCATTTTGACGAGAACATTTCGATGTCTCGCGAGGACATCAGCTCCGGTTCGGTCCAGCGCGTCCGCTTCGTGCTGGAGAAGTCGAGCGCCTGACCCATGGATAGCACCATCCTTGAAAAGCGCCTCGCGCGGGAGCGTGCGGCGCGGTCGGAGGCCGAGCGGCTGCTCGAAAGCAAGAGCGCTGAGCTTTACGAATCCGGCCAGGAGTTGCGCAAGACGGCCGAGGAACTGGTTCTGCAGTCATCTCAGCTGAGCGCTATCTTGGACAGCGCGCTCGCCGGCATGTGCCTGGCCGACAAGGATCGCAAAATCGTGCGCGCCAATGCTTACGTGCACCGCGTATTCGGTTATGGGGCCGACGAGCTGTGTGGCCGCTCGCTGCATGACATTTTCGACATCGGGTACATCAAGTCCGTACAGGCAATAGGGTTTGAGAGCGCATCGTTGTCCGACCGCACCGGCGACGAAGTTGAGGGTTATGCCAAGGATGGCAGTGTTGTGCCGATCGAACTCTCCGCTTCAGAAATGTTTCTGGATGATCAGAGATACACGCTCTGGATCTTCCACGACATAACCAAGCGCAAGGCGCAGGAGGCTGAGCGGGAGCAACTCGAGGAAGACCTGCGGCAGGCGCAGAAACTGGAGGCCCTCGGCATTCTGGCAAGCGGCGTGGCGCACGAAATCAACACTCCCGTACAGTTCATCGGTGACAACCTGCGGTTCCTCGAAGACGCGTTCAGCGAGCTGTTTGCCGAGATCGGCGCAGCCGGCGGCGATGACACCGTTGCCGATGGCGATGACGCGCCACCTCGGGAAGCCGACGGAAACACAGGAACCGACAGCAGCGAAGTGGATTACTTCGCGTCGGAAGTTCCCGAAGCCATCCAGCAGAGCCTGGACGGGGTTTCGCGTATTGCCGAAATCGTTGCCGCGGTGCGCGAATTCTCGCACCCGGGCACCAAGGAGAAGTCGCCGCTCAACATCAACACGGCGGTCCAGAGTACGGTGACATTGTCGACCAACCACTGGAAGTATGTCGCCGATCTCAATACCGATTTCGAAGAGAATCTGCCCGAAGTCATGTGCGTTCCGGGCGAATTCAACCAGGTGATTTTGAACCTGATCGTGAATGCGGCGCAGGCGATAGAAGGCCTGGAAGCTTCTGAAAAAGGCGCCATTACGGTTCGAACCAAATGCATTGGCGACCAGGTCGAAGTGACCGTCAGCGACACCGGTGGGGGCATTCCCTCACATGTGCAGTCAAAAATGTTCGATCCCTTCTTCACAACGAAGGACGTTGGAAAGGGAACCGGGCAGGGCCTCTCGCTGGTCCATGCAATCGTCGTCAAGAAACATGGCGGCACGATCAGCTTCAGGACCGAAGAAGGGGTCGGGACCTCGTTTTTTGTGCGCTGGCCGATCGGGGCTGGAGAAGAAACACGCAACGTGGCGTGAGGGAAGAAGATGAGCCAGAAAATACTGTTCGTTGACGACGACCCGCGGATTCTGAGTGCGTTCACCCGCCGGTTGCGCAAGGATTTTGACTTTCACACGGCAACCGATGGCGAGGAGGCGCTGCGTGTCCTCGCAAAGGAAGGGCCGTTTGCCGTCGTCATCAGCGATCAGCAGATGCCGGGAATGCGGGGTATTGAACTCCTGAAAGAGGTCATGACCCGCGATCCGCTGACCATTCGGATCATGCTGACCGGCAATGCTGACCGGGAAACCGCCATCGCTTCGGTGAACGACAGTGCGGTGTTCCGGTATTTGAACAAGCCGTGCCCGGTGGAGACCATCGCGGAAACGGTTCGCGAGGCGCTTGCTGAATACAACAAGTCGGTTGCGGAGAAAGAACTGCTCGAAGGCACTCTTGCGGGCAGCGTGAAGGTGCTTGTCGATATCCTTGCCGCGAACGACCCGCACGCCTTTCGTCAGATTTCGAACCTGCGCAATGCGGGCAGGAAACTGGCGAGCCATGTCGGACTGGCAAAGGCGTGGAATCTCGATATGGCAATCACCCTCTCCACCATCGGAGACGTCATGCTGCCCCCGCACCTTCGCTCGAAGATGATAGACGGAAAAGAGCTCGACCAGGTCGAAACCGACCTGGTCATTCAGTCGCCTCAGGTTGCGCGCAAACTTCTGTTGAACATTCCGCGCATGTCGGAAGTGGCCGACAGCATTTACTACAAGGACAAGGGCTTCGACGGTTCCGGATTTCCGAGCGACGGCGTGAAGACGACCGACATCCCGCTCAATGCCCGGATACTGCACGTGCTGCAATTTCTGATCGAGGCGAGCGAAGAGGGAACGCCCGACCGCACGGCGTTTGCCGCGCTGGAGGAGGTGCCGCATCTGTTCGATGGCGAACTGGTCAAACAGGCGCGCGCCTGTTTTCTCGATGCCTCCAACAGCGAAGAAATGAAGATCTGCAAGATGGCGGTCAATGTCGATGTCCTGCTGCCCGGTGACAAGGCCGTGGACGACTTCAAAACGCAATCCGGCGAGCTGGCTCTTTCAGCAGGCACTGAACTGAACGAAGCGGTGCTCGAGCGGATCAGGCAGTTCCACAAGATGCGGCCCCTGGTTCAGCCGTTGCGCATCTTCAGGCGGGTGAAGGCATCCGCCGCGAAGGGCAAAGACGCCGCCTAAAGCGCTGTATTTGCGGGATTTTCAGCCAGGGGATGGCATGCTTCACAGAGAACCGGCACACATTGTCTATGTTGACGATGATAGAAACTGTCTTTCCGGCATGGACCGGAGCCTGCGCCACAGAAGATCCGACCTGCGCCTGACCTTGCTGGATGATCCCCGCGCCGCACTGGACTTCATTCTTGCCGAGCGCCCCGACGTCGTCATATCGGACATGCAGATGCCCTTCATGTGCGGCACCGAGTTGCTGCGTGCAGTCCGCCGCGCCGAGCCGGGCATTGCCTGCATGATCTTGTCGGGGGTGGCCGACCTGTCGACGGCGCTTACGGCCATCAATGATCTGCAGATATTCCGCTATCTGACCAAACCCTGTCCTGGTGCGGTGGTGTCCGACGCGATCAGTGCCGCGCTCGAGGCGTATGGCCCTGCAGTTCCGGGCACTGGGGTCGAGGAAATGAGTGGCGTGGACAGGCCACACCAGGTTCGGCTTGATGCGGCGTTCGACTATGTGTCCATGGGCCTGCTGGTTCTTGACGCCGAAGGCCGGCTGCACCATGCAAATCAACGGGCCCAAACACTGATTGGCGAGCGGGACGGACTGATCGTCACGCCAACCGGCCAGGTGCGCGGGGCGACGTCGGCGCAAACCAAGGACATTATGCGATGCGTTCGCGCCGCCTGTGCGGACGTGGCGGCCTCCAGTCCGCCGGTGATGGCCACCTTGCCGCGGCCATCGATGAAACGTGACCTGTCGCTCTTTTCCGTTCCGATGCCCATTGACGGGCCCGCGGGTGGTCGCGCGGTTATGGCCGGTGTTTTCATTCTTGATCCGGACCATCACGATGCGCCATCGCCGGAAATAATCGCGGACATGTTCGGCCTTACGAACAGCGAAGCAAGCATCGTCTGCGACCTTGTAACCGGTGCAACACTCGAAACGGCTGCGGGACGTGCAGGGGTCACCTTAAGCACGGCTCGCACCTATCTGAAGCGCACTTTCGTCAAGACTGGGACGTCGAAGCAGACTGAATTGACCAGCCTCGTCATTCGCTCGACCTTCGGGATCTCGAACCCGGCCAGCTTCGCATTCAGTTGACCAGGGTCGCTTTGACATCACTGCCGATGTAGAAGGCGCCCGGTTCGTCGAGCGGAATCACAAGTTCGGCAATCAGGCCGCGGCCGTGTCGTGCGTTTTCACGCAGCCGCAATTCGCCGCCATGAAGCCGTGCGACTTCACGCACGAAGGCGAGACCCATCCCGAGACCGCCGTGTTCGCGTGTGTAGCTGCCATCTTCCTGAAAGAAAGGTTCCTGTACATCGTCGAACCTCCTTGACTGCAGTCCGGGACCGGTATCGGCCACCTGAATCCGTAACTGATGCGGCTTGCGCGCGATCCCAAATGAAATCTGGTCGCCGGCGCTGCAAAACTTGACCGCATTGGAAACCAGTGAAACGGCGGCCTTCCGAAGCAACTCTTCGTCTCCGAAATACCAATCGGAGCTGAGCTTTGAGGCATGACTGACGGTCATGTCCTGCTCGGAGGCCGCCGCATCGAGGTGCTGCCGGCACTCGTCAAACAGCTTTTCGACCGAAAAATGTCCCTGGGTGTCCAGGCTGTTCATGCCACGTAGCCGGGAGTATTCCAGAATCCGCGTGACCATGTCGTCGAGCTGGCTGCAACTGGCTCGGATGTGGCTGAGGTAATCGGACACTTCATTCGTTTGAGGCTCGCTGGCATCGATCAGATCGGCGCACAGGCCGATGTGATGAAGTGGGGTGCGAAGTTCATGGGAAACCGTTGAAAACATGGCATGTTTCGCCTGCAGGAGGTCGTCCAGGGCGTTCGAGTGCTGCGCAAACGCCTGTTGCTGCTCGTGCAGATTCAATGCCGAGGAAAGGGTCTGGATCAGGTCGGTGGTGGTGCATGGTTTGGTCAGGTACCGCGCAATCCGAATGGTATTGATCGCCTCGATGGCGCTGTCGCCGGTCGGGTTCCCGGTGAGGATCACCAACGAGGCGTTGGGGTGCAGGGCTTGCGCCTCCTGAAGAAAGGTCAGGCCGTCCATGTAAGGCATCTGCAGGTCGCTCACCACGACCGCAACGTTTTCGGCAGAGGCCAGAAACTCCAGTGCCGCCGCCGGGCAATCGATGGCTTTCACCCTGAAATGGTTCCTGAGCGCGCGCCTGAGCCCGAGCAATGCGTTCAACTCGTCGTCGACCATCAGAATGATCGGTTCGCTGCTGGTTTCGGCTTCATGCGCCGGTGCGGGGGACTCGTAATCCTGTGGTGTCAGTGCGTGTTGCATCTTTGCCTCCTGAAACGTCTCTCCTGTTGTCGTGGGGCAATATTGCGAAAAGGGCACGCAAAAGCAGTCCCCATATGGGGACAGGCCTGCGGTTTATGTCACGGCGGGCGAAGGATCGTTGTGCAACACCGATTATGCAATGGATCCGGCGGCAATGAGCTCATCTATCTCTTCATTGCTGAGGCCCGCAATGCGCGTCAGCACATCGCGGGTATCCTGGCCGAGCGCCGGTGGCGCCTTATCGTGCTTGATCGGGGTCTCCGAGTAACGGATCGGGTTGGCGACCCCTGGGATCTGTTCCCCCGAGGGCCGCGTCGCCGTTATCTGCAGTCCGCGCGCATCGACCTGCGGATTATTGAATACCTGTTCGATATCGAAGATCGGGCCGCACGGTATCGAATGCTTCTCCAGCGCTGAAATCCAGTCCTCAGTTGTGCGGGTCACCAGAACCTCGGCGACCAGCGGAATCAACTCGTCTCGATGCTCGACACGCACCTGATTGCTGGTAAATCGCGGGTCCTGGTCCAGGCCGTCCAGACCGGCAACCTCGCAGAATTTGGAGAATTGTCGGTTGGTGCCTATGGCGATGATGACGAAACCGTCTCGGGTCGGCAGTGCCTGATAGGGAACGATATTCGGATGCGCGTTTCCAAGCCGTGGTGGTGCGGTGCCACCAACCAGGTAGTTGAGGGCCTGGTTGGCGAGGACGCCGACCTGGGAGTCCAGAAGAGCCATGTCGACATGCTGGCCACGGCCATTCGCGGTTCTGGCGTGGAGGGCGCCGAGAATGCCGATCACCGAGTAAAGCCCGGTAAACAGGTCGGCGAACGCCACGCCGCATTTCATCGGTTCCGCCCCGGGTGTCCCATCCGGCTGGCCGGTAACGCTCATGATGCCGCCCATGCCCTGGATCATGAAGTCGTAGCCGGCACGGTGTTTGTAAGGGCCGGTCTGGCCGAATCCGGTGATCGAACAGTAGATGAGCCGCGGGTTAAGCTCCTTGAGGCTGTCGTAATCGAGGCCGTATTTCGCCAGCCCGCCGACTTTGAAGTTTTCCAGAAGAATGTCGCATTCGCAGGCCAGCTTGCGGATGAGCGCCTGGCCACCAGGGTCGCCCATATCGATGCAGACCGACGCCTTACCCCGGTTTGCGGAAAGAAAATAGGCCGCGTCTCCCTGTTTCCCGTCCGCGGTATCGGGCAGGAATGGTGGTCCCCAGCCGCGTGTGTCGTCACCGGTTCCGGGCCGGTCGACCTTGATCACCTCGGCGCCGAGGTCGGCAAGGGTCTGCCCGGCCCATGGACCCGCCAGAATGCGGCTGAGATCCAGCACGCGGATACCTTCCAATGGTCCCGTCATTTCGTTTCTTTCCCGCTGCAACTGCAAACCGGATCGGCTATAGGTGGCCGCACGCCCAAGTGCAACAGAGAAGCGCGGTGAAGTGAAACTGATTGTTCCCGATCCAACCGAAACGAAAACGGCGGTCATGTCCGACGGGGCGCAAATCCTGCTCCGACGCCACGGCAATCGGGATGGCGAGCGGCTGGTTCTCAGTCACGGAAACGGTCTTGCAATTGACGCTTACCTGCCATTTTGGTCGTTGCTGTGCGTCAGCTATGACCTGGTTCTGTTCGATGTGCGCAATCACGGACGCAACCCGGTTCATGACGCCGACGGCCACACCTGGGACCGCATCGGCCAGGACATGGAAGAATTGCAAGCCGCCATTACCGAACATTTCGGAAAAAAGCCCGCGGTCGGGGTGTTT
This sequence comes from Hyphomicrobiales bacterium, assembly GCA_021775615.1. Lineage (GTDB taxonomy): Bacteria > Pseudomonadota > Alphaproteobacteria > Rhizobiales > JAJFHB01 > JAJFHM01. The sequence continues at coordinate 11,330 of JAJFHL010000262.1, read as the reverse complement.
CACTCCCTGTCATCCGTTGCGGCCGTCCGCCAGGTTCTGAAAGGCGGCGGTGGTTGGTCGAAGCTGGTGTTGTTCGATCCGCCTTTTTACCCGCGCAAGGGCCATGCGCTGATCCCCTTACATGAGGAACATCTCGGCCGCATGGAACGGTTGGCGCGCCGCCGCCCGGAATCCTACTCAGATCCATCGGAGTTTTCCGCTGTTTTAGCGTCGCGCGCGCAGTTTTCCCGCTGGGTTGACGGTGTCCATGATCTGTTCGCCCGCACGACGCTCCGCCAGAGCACGCCGGGAGGGGACTGGGAGCTTGCCTGCCCGAGAGATTACGAAGCAGACATCTTCCTGACCAATCGGGACGGTTCGGTCTGGCCCCGTATGTCACAGGGGGTGGATGTGCCTCTTGCGGTGATCGGTGCCGATCCGGGCCTTCCGGACGCCGATTCTCCCTCGCAGGTTTGCAGGGCAATGGCTGAGGAACTGGATCTGACATATGAATGGGTGCCCGATACGACCCACATGCTTCAGCTCGAAGACCCGCAAGGATGCGTGGCGGCGCTGCAGCGCGCCCTCCAGCCGCGAGCCGATGTCGCCCAGATACCTAAAATTTTAAACAAATAAATCAAATATTTAGCTGCGCTCATAAGCGGAAATTTCAGCCGCCGCTGATAGTGTTGCCCGGTAATCAATGGGTATTCCGTCTGAATTTGCCGGGAAATCGGCAGAAAATCGGACGCGAAAGAGCAGCGGCGGAAAATGCAGAAACTTCGAGAACAGGTCACGATGCAGGCCACCGACACCTCCGATCGTTTCGGCGGGAGCGGTCTGACGGCTGCGATCAGCGGTCGCCAGATCCGCGTCAAACTGATGGTTGCTCTCGGACTGGCGCTGGTTTGCGCGCTGTCGGCGGTTTATCTGTCCAATGCCTGGATGGAAGATCAGTTCAACCGGTTCCGCAATGCCAACACGCAGCAGCCCGCACCGGAAATAGCCAAGATCAAGGTCGTCGTTGCGGCAAAGCCGTTGCAGTACGGTGTTGCGCTGACACCCGGCGCGATCAAGGAGATCGAATGGCCGGCGGATGCCATTCCTGCCGGCGCTTTCCGCGCCACCACGGATCTCATCACCTCTGAAGGTGCCCGGGTGGTGCTGACGTCAATTGCGCTCAACGAGCCCATTCTTCCGGGCAAGATCACCGATCCCGGTCAGGCCGCGTCGTTGTCGGCGCTGCTGGAGGAGGGTTACAAGGCGGTGACCGTACGCGTCGATGACGTGCTTGGCGTTGCCGGCCTCATCACCCCGGGCGACCGTGTCGATGTGCTGTGGACCCGAGTCCAGGGACAAGGCGCGCAGGCCGACGAAACCTATACCGAAGTGCTGCTGCGCGGTGTCAGAGTGCTGGCGCTGGACCAGAAGGTCGAGGACGCCAACCGGTCGGACAAGGCGCCCGGCGGCTATGCCAAGGCCGTGACCATCGAGGTCTCGACCCTTCAGTCGCAGAAAGTCGCCCTGGCGACGTCGACCGGCAAGCTGTTCCTGGCCTTGCAGAATGTCGCGGAAGACAATTCCGACATCACCAGGCGGGTGACGATGTCGGATCTCAATGCGCGCATCAAGGAAGGCCGCAGCAAGAAGACGAAGCCGGGCGAGGAGACCGTTGTGGCCGATATGTTCGGCGTCAACCGTCGTCCGGCATCATCGGCTCCCAATACGAACGAACCCGACACCAAGACCAGCACAAGACTGGTGGTCACGGAAGAATATGCCATCGTCGGCGTCACCAGAGGATTGGAACGGCGCGAATACAACGTACGTCACGCGGATCAACCGCGCTGACGAACACCAGCCCCGAAACGGCCGTGAGGGAAACGGCGACTTGGGGGCAAAGCCGGATACACGCGGCAAACTAGACAGGAAGGCTGGTAGCGTGATGAGTTTTATCAAGACACCCCGATGGGGACAGCGCGTCGCGCGGGCAGAAGCCCGCAGACGCGCAGTTTGGATCGCCTGCGGCATTATGCTGGCTGCGTTCTTTGCCGTACAGCCGGCGCTGATGGGCGCCGGAACGGCGATGGCGGGCGCCACGGTTTACAACATCTCCGAGAACAGCCATATGGGCGACTTGCGCATTACGGTTCAGAAATCGGAGACGATCGAAGTCGATCAGTCCTTCGCCGAGGTTCTGGTTGGCGATCCGGACATCGCAGACGTTCTGCCGATGACCAACCACACCATCTACATTCTTGGCAAGAAGGTCGGTTCGACCAATGTGGCGATCTACAACAACAACAAGGAACTGATCGGCGTCCTGGATCTTGAAGTCGCGTATGATGTTGCCGGCGTCTCCGCCGCCATCAAGCACAGTGTCGCCGGCGCCCATGTCAAGGTCGCGTCGATCAATGGCCGTCTTCTGCTCAACGGCACTGTGCCGGATGCGCCGGCCCTGACCAAGGTGCTCAATCTGGCCAATCAGTTTGCGCCGAATGCGGTTGGCAACGCGCTCAGCGTTGGCTCGCCGCAGCAGGTGATGCTGGAAGTGCGCTTCGTTGAAGCTTCGCGTTCGGCCGGCCGCGAACTGGGCATCCGCTGGGATGTCGCAGCCAACCGGTTCATTGCCGCAACCGCGCCTCCGGGATTCGGGCTGGTTTCAGGCGCCGTGCCGTTTGGAACAATCATTGGCTCGCTGCTGAGCGGCGGCCTGGACGCAGACATCATCATTGATGCGCTGGAAGAACAGGGACTTGCCCGCAGGCTTGCCGAGCCGAACCTGGTCGCCCTTTCCGGCGACACGGCCAGCTTTCTTGCAGGCGGCGAATTCCCCATCCCGGTCGGCGCCGACGATGACGGCATCCGCATCGAATTCAAAAAGTTCGGTGTTGGCCTGTCATTCACCCCGACGGTGCTGTCCGGCGGTCTGATAAATCTTGAGATTGAGCCGGAAGTGTCCCAGCTCGATCCCAACAATACAATACGCCTGCTGAACGCCGAAATTCCCGGCCTGATCGTACGCCGTGCCCACACCACCGTGGAACTTCGCGACGGTCAAAGCTTCGCGATTGCCGGTCTTCTTCAGTCCGACCACAGCAAGGCGACGGCGCAACTGCCCTGGATCGGATCTGTCCCGGTCATCGGTGCGCTGTTCAAGTCGAGCTCCTATCAAAAGGAGGAAACCGATCTGGTGATCATCGTGACGCCGCGGCTGGTGCGGCCGACCAATCCGGATCAGAAGCTGGCCACGCCGTTCGACAACCTGAGCCCCGGCAACGACGTCGACTTCTTCCTGATGGGCAACATGGAAGTTCCGAACGACGTGATCAGCTACTTCGAAAGCGGCGGTCAACTGGAAGGCCCGTTCGGCCACATCATTCCGGTCGGCAGCACTGAGACCCAAGAAACCGCAACCACCCTCGGGTTTTTCAGCGGCAACGGTGTGAGGCGATACAATGACAAGTAAGCACGGACTTTTGACCACCGTCAGTGTTGTCGCGATCATGATCGCGCTGTCTGGATGCAGCGGCTCCCAGTACCTGGAGCGCCGCGACACCATCAACATCGGCACAGGAGATGCCGTGGCGCACAACAGAGCGCTGCAGACCATCGATCCGCGGCCGAAGCGGGCGTACAGAACGCACATCCACACCGATGGTCACCGCATGCACAATGCCATCGAGCAGTATCGGGCGGCCGCGTCGTCCGATGACGGTGACGGTGAAGCGGACACGCGGAACAACAATTCCAATCAGGACCCGACGGGCCTGAACCCGCAGTAAATCTCTTCTGACCGAAAGGCCGTCTCTCCGCGAGGGGAGGCGGTTTTTTCGTGCGCCGACCGCATTGCCCCAAGTCTGAACAGCTTCGGAGTCTGTTCATCGCCTTTACCGATCCGGTAAAATTTTAGGCGATTTCGCGTGTCCCGTTTTACAGCAAATTCAAAGGCTTATTGTACAATCCTCAGTGAGATTGGCACGATGTGCCATGCTGGTAATGAAAGATGCAGGGGCTTCAGATGTTTTCCATACTACGGCTTGCCGTTTGCGGAGTGGTTCTGATCACGGGACTGACCGCGTGCAGCACCACGGACACGGACGGACTTCTTGTGTCCGACCTTCAGGCCGGGGACCCTGTTCCCGTATTCGTCGATGTTCCGAATGTCGAGGAATCTGAACTGCCATACACCCCGGTCGTCAACGCCATGAACGAGGCCCGTGTCCAGTTCAAGCAGCAGAATTACGGCCTGGCCCAGCAGCACTTCCTGCAGGTTACCGAGCAGCGGCCCGATTATGTTGACGCCTGGCTCGGCCTTGCCGCCTCTTACGATCAGCTGCGCCGCTTCGATCTCTCCAAGCGCGCCTACACAAAGGCGATCAAACTGGTCGGACCGTCATCGGCGATCCTCAACAATCTGGGCTATTCCTACCTGCTGCAGGGCAAGCTGGTCGAGGCGAAGAAGCAGCTTTTTGCCGCCCACAAGATCGATCCCGACAATCCGCATGTGCTGGCCAACATCGAGCTCCTGCGCGAGGGCGTGCTCAGAGCGAAGCGGAATCATCAATCCTGATTAGTTCGGTCCCTGCGCCGCGCAAGTTTGTCGATCAGCCCGCCGGCCACTCCCGGCCGGCTCCATGGGCAGACGGCTATGCAGATGCCGCAGCCGAATGTTTCCCCGAAATAGGGGATGCACTTGTCGAAATCCACGTACCACTTCTCGGTTCCGCGGACTTTGTGCTTCTCATGGGTAATGGCATCCGGTGGGCAGGCTTTCGCGCACACCTGACAGTTCAGGCAAAAGTCGTCGGCGCCAAACTCGTCCGGCTGGTCCAGGCTCAACGGCATGTCGGTTGCAACGGCCGACAGACGGAAGGATGAGCCGTACTCCCGGTTGATCATCGACCCATGCTTGCCGAGTTCGCCGAGGCCGGCCTCGATCGCCGCCGGTATCATGTTGAGCGCGGTCGCCAGCGGGCCCGGGAATGTCTTGGCGCTATACCCCGTTTCGAGGATGAAGTTGGCCAGCTTGCGCGAGGCGCGGGCCGCCTGATTGTACTTGCCCGCCACCTCCAGCGCCGACCGCATGTCCTCGATGGTGCTTGGCGCCGTGGACAGGGTTTCGTGGTCCATGGCGACACCCAGCATGATCAGCCGCGGGTAGGGCACTTCGTAGCCCTCGTAAACATACTCGTCGCGTGTTTCGGTAACACCGACCAGATCGGCCTCGTTGGCGCTTGCAAATGCCTTGACCCGGGCGTTCCAGTCCGCCGCCGAGCCGGGCGACGTTTGGGCTGCCTGCTCTATGGGACGCGGTCCCCGGTCTGCGTCGCGCGAATAGGCCATGGCGAGTTCGGGCGCCTGGCGTTGATGACCAACGACTTCACTCTGCAGGTCGCCGAAGTCCTGGCGGTCGGGCGGATGCCAGAAGAACGTTCGGGGGCGTTTCGGCCCGTCCTGACCAAGTCCGTTGACGTCATTGCCCGAGAGTTCGGGCATCATCGCCCTGAAAGTGTTTTCGTCGCGGTGCCGGTAGCTGGATGTCATGGGCAGATGTGTGTCTCGCGTTTGTTTTGCGCCGGTCTGGGGGGGCTAGTCGTTGTCGGTGAGCCCGGCGCCGGCGCCGCCCAGGCGTGACGCTTCGGTCTCCGGCACCAGTATTTTGACCGCATAGTCGGAAATGCGGACGTGTGCCTCGCCGTCCACGTCAAGGCCGCTGCGTAGAGCATTTTCCAGGCGATCTGTCAGGTTGGCGCCTGCTTGTGTCTGCTCCGCAGGGGGCGCGAACGAACAAGACAGGCTGACATCGAATGCCGATGGGTCGAGCCATTCTGTGGCGTCCGGCCCATTTTCGGCCATCAACGCCTTGCCCCGTTTTATTGTGAACTCGACGCCTCGCCAGGTCGCCGAGATCGTGGCGCCGCGCGGGCAGAACCTGGCGGCGGAGGCCGCCAGCATCAACGGGTGCATGCAGCCGTGCAACGTCAGCGCTGCGGCAGAAGTGTTCGATGACTGCGCATCCGCGATCAGGAGATCCACCACCGAGGCGGCATGAAACACGGCAGATTGCCCACCGGCGTTGATCACCTTGGCCGGAGAAACCGTTGGTGAAATCTCCAGACCGGACGATCGCGATGAAGGATCGCTTGCGTCGAGCGCGTCGGCGAGCGTGGCGAGACCGGGAAGCCCGACCGCTTCGAGCCAGGCGACCGCATGGGCGCTGTCCTCATCGATACCGGCGGCGGCGCCGCCGGCATCAAGGGCGCGGAACGATATGCGGCGGATTTCGTCGTAGGAGGAGTGCATCAGTGTTCCGTGGAGACCGGAAAGGCCCAGTCGTCGACATTCGCCGCGTCGAGTTCATTGATGTGCGGGGCGCCCTGATACATCGATATACGGGTCCACAGATCCGACTTCGGATCCCACTTGGTGGCGCCGAAGAACGAGAGCTTGCAGCGCAGGAGATCGATGGGCAGGCAGTCGCTGCCAAGCAGGTTGTTCCGGATCTCGCCATAGGGGAAGCCGTGCAGGGTCTGGACACGCCGCACCGCTGAGCGCCATTGCGGCTGACGCAGCAGAAATTCAGCGGTCAACTGACCGAGATCCGCCTCGTCCAGCTCCGTCAGCGCCGCGTGAAGGCCGTTGATCTCCCGACCGAACCCAAGCCGCATCTCGCAATCCGCACCCGGTTCCTCAAAGCGTGGCCCCCGGCGAGGCTCTTCCTTTTCCTCCGAATAGTACCAGAAGTAGTGCTGCGCTTTCGGATTGCTGAAGTCGATGTCGAGGGCCCATCGGTAAGAGGTCTCAATGATGCGTTTCAACTCGCTGAGACGCATGGCCGGCGTCGTCTTCTCGATCTCGTCCGTTGCCATCGTTTGGTCCAGGTCCGCGACCTCGGCCGCATAGGTTTCGAGCAAGAGGCTCACCGTCAGTTCCTGCGCTTCGAGGCTGCACCTTGACTCGACGTCGCGGTAGAAATGCTCCCAGGGGCTGTTGTCCGGAAGCATGTCGTGGGGCGCGTCCTGAAGTCTCTTGCCCAGATCGGCGAGTTCATCACGCAAGGTTTCGATCCGCGCCTGCTGTCTTGTATCTTGGACATTCCATTCCGCCACATGCGCGACAGCGCGGTTGAACAGGCCGGCGAACCGCTCACGCCGTTCAGACGTCGCCTCGCTTATGCTGCGGACACGGGCCAGCGCCGTCTCGCGGGCAAGGATCCACTGGTGGATGAGGATCGGGTGCTTGATCAGGAATGGCGCCATGCCGAGCCCGGTGGAATTTCCGATGCCGAGGATACGGCGTTGCGCCGGCGCCATCGCGACCGCCGTGTCCGGGTTGCGCGCCCGCGCGACATGCTCGACCAGCGCGATCGAGAAGTGGCGGATCATGTACACCGTCAGCAGTTCCGCCTGGAACGGCGCGTTCAGGACCGGCCGCTCGTGCAGTTTGCCGAAATCGCACAGGCCGAACTTGCCGTTGCCATAGACCGCGGTGGTGCGCATGAGATAGCCGATCTTAGACAGCTCGGCCATGTCCGGCTGCTCGCCCGCGGCCAGTCTGGCGACCGTGTATTCGAAAAGCCGTACGCTCTTGTTGGCCCGGCTCAACACCATTTCATCGGCGGAGCACCGTCCGGCCTCCTGCAGCGGCACGTTCTTCTCAAGCCGGTCGAGATGGGCATCGTCCACCGAACCTTCCCGCAGGGTGAATGTCGCATCCCACCTCTCGGCAATGACACGGTCGGTGCGGTCTTCAGGATCGAGATGGTGTGAGAAGACAATGAAACTGAAATCGCCGTGCGGTGTGTGCAGCCGGTAGACGGCACGCCCGAAACCGTTCGCATCGAGGTCGAACCGTTCTGTCTCGAACCGCCATTTCTCCGCCGCCATGCGGCGCACCAGCGTGCGCATGAAGCTGATCGGTGTTTGAAAATACGATCCCATGCGGTCGAGCCGCATCACCTGATCGGGCGGCCTGAGCGCAACGCCGGAGCCTTCTGGCGTTTCTGTCGACGCTGTTGTGCTTTCTGACATGTTCCCTGCCTCAGTTTTGCGGGCCGAACGAGTTTTCGTAGAACCGCAGCCAGTTCAGCCCCATGACCTGATCGACCTCGGTTTCCGTGAAACCCTTTGCGCGCAGCCCTTCGACGATATTGCCGAAATCCCGATTGCCGCCGAACCACGCCAGCGGTTCCGGCCAGCCCGCATTGTCCTTGCTGCCTTCACCGAAATCGGTTTCGAAGGTCCACTTGCCGTTGCGCATCCATTCGACGACGGCATCGTCCTGGCCCTGGCAAAGGTCGGTGCCGATGCCGATATTGTCGAGCCCCATGAGGTCGGCGGTCTGCGCCACCATGGTGCAGAAATCGTCGAGACGGCATTGCGGGCCGCCGTTGAGATGGAAGGGATAGAGCGAGAAGCCCAGCATACCGCCGCTCTCGCCCAGTGCTTTCAGAACATCGTCCGGTTTGTTGCGTTTCGCCCGGTGCCAGAAGGCCGGGTTGGCATGGGTGATGGCGATCGGGCGCTCCGACAGTTCGATCGCCTCAAGGGTCGAGCGGTTCGCCGAGTGCGACATGTCGACCACCAGGCCGACCCGGTTCATTTCCTTGATCGCCTGGCGGCCGAAGCGTGTGATGCCGGGGTCCTCCGCCTCATAGCAGCCGGTCGCCAGCAGGCTCTGGTTGTTGTAGGACAGCTGCATGAAGCGCGCACCCAACTGGTGCAGGATCTCGACCAGCCCGAGATCGTCTTCCATCGGTGCGCAATTCTGGAACCCGAAGAATATCGCCGTCTTGCCTTGCGCCTTGGCGCTGCGCACGTCGTCGGCGGTGCGCCCCGGTATGATCAGGTCCGAGTGCTCGTGAAACCAGCGGTTCCACTGTTCCATGTTGCTGACCGTTTCGCGGAACTGCTCGTGATAGCAAATGGTCACATGCACGGCGCTAACACCGCCGGCCTGCATGTCCTCGAAGATCCCGCGCGACCAATTGCAGTATTGCAGGCAGTCAATGATGATGCGATCGGTGGCGCTCACAAAGGTCCCCAACGTGAAACAACGACGTTAGACAAAGTTGTAACGGGAAAATCACTCCGGGTTAAGAACAACTGTGTCGCGGCGCGGTTGGCGGAGACAGGGCACTGTTGGCGATGAACGAGAAAACGGAACTGGTGCGCGGCGCGGAGGACGACGTCGACCACCTGTCGCGCATGTATGAGGCCGGCATGTACTGGTATGTCGGTGCAGCCGTGTGCCATGCTCTGCTGATCCCACTGTTCTACTTTCTCGACCGGCCGGAGCTGGCGGTCTTCAATATTGCGAGCACCGCCGTGTTCATTGCGTGCACGTGGCTGCAGAAGCGCAGTCAGACGTCCACCGCCTTCATGCTCGCCAGCATCGAGATCTGCGTTCACGCCATCTTGTCGACATTGCTGCTCGGCATCGAGACCGGCTTTTTCTTCTACATCCTGCTGTTGAGCGGGATCGCAGTTCTGGGCCCGCTGAAGGAGATGCGGCTGCGGATATTCTCCTCCGCCATGTTCGCCGGCCTCACCGCCGTGCTTTGCGCCTACGTCCTGGCCAATGGTGCCGACGATCCGCTGGGGTTCGAATGGACGGCCGTTTTCCTGATCGGCAACATCTTGTTGCTGGTGCTCTTCTTGGCGGTAATCCTGCGCTCTTATGACAAAGCGGTCACGAGCGCCGAAACCGCGCTGCAAAAAGAGCACGGGCGCTCCGAGGCGCTGCTCGCCAATATCCTGCCGAGCGAAGTGTCCGCCCGCCTCAAGCGCGGCGAAGAACCGATTGCCGACAGCCATGCCGAGGTCACGGTGCTGTTCGCCGATATTGTGGGTTTTACCGAGCGCTCCGCCACGATGCCGCCCGAGCGCCTGATCGACCTTCTCAACACCGCGTTCACCCGTTTTGACCATTTGGTCGAGCGTTATGATCTGGAGAAGATCAAGACCATCGGCGATGCATACATGGTGGTCGGCGGTGCGCCACGGGCGCGCGACGATCACGCCCGGGCGGTTGCCGGCCTGGCCCTCGACATGATCCAGGCGTCTGAGGAGATTTCACAGATCACCGGCGAACCCTTTGCGGTGCGCATCGGCATTAATTCAGGACCGGTTGTGGCCGGAGTGATTGGCGAAAGAAAGCTCGCCTATGACCTGTGGGGCGATGTGGTGAACACCGCGTCGCGCATGGAATCCCATGGCGAGCCCGGCCGGGTCCAGATCACCTCGGCCACCAGGGACCTGTTGAACGGCGCGTTCAGTTTTGAGCAGCGATCCGGTGTTGAGGTCAAGGGCAAGGGGCTGATGACCACCTATTTTCTGGGCGCCCCGGCATGAGCCGGCGAAACGTGTGGTTGCCGAAACCCTGACTCTGCCTACTTTGCGGTTTTGACCACGTCGTCGATATTGGCGCGGATTGTTTCGAAGGTGAATTTCACCACCTCTGGATTGTCGGCCCAGGTGGTCCCGGGCCTTTTGTGCAGTTCGTCCCAGAGCTGGGAAAAGGCCTCGACAGGCGGCAGACCGAGCTGCCACAGGCTTTCGACGTCTTCGGGTCCGTGGATGCCTTCGCGTTCGACATCTTTCTTGGTGATCTTCTGCAGCGGTTCCACTTTTGCTCTTGTGACTTTCAGGGTGATGCGCGAGGCGTGGCGCGGCATATGCACAGACGGCCGCCATTTGACGGCGGGCTTGCCCTGGAACGATGCGCAGTGCACCACCGCATCCGGGCTCGCTTCCGACCCTGGAGGCGCATTGATGTCGCGTTGGCCCACCGCCCACGCTTCCCTCAGCCACAGGTAACAATCCGCCCCCTGATTGCGCATCGCCTTGGTATGCAGCCACATGGCCGAACTCAAGAGTCGGGTTTGACACTTCCGGCCGTCGAGGATCGCCTTCACCATCGCCGTGCGGAAGCCAATGGGCCTGATGCAAACCTCTTTCCGTGCGGTTGTACGTTTCTTGCGCCTGTTCGGCAGATATCCGCCGACCTCGGCGTCTGACAGGCGTTCGATCACAAGCGGTTCCAGCAACACCCATCGGCCGGTATTGTCACACCACGATGCACTGACCTTGGTGTCACCATACTGCAGCTCCACCGGGCTGCCGTCCTTGGGCGCTTCGGATACTGGTCGTGGATTGCTCACCGTTCCCCCTCCATCGCTCAAAACATTTCCCATCGGCGAGGCTACGGGCCGATTCTGGCTCTTCTAAGGTCTGCCGTGTCCATTTGCTTTTCGCTCATCGTCGGATGAGGTACGAGGGACGGGCCTCATGCACGCCGGCCTGGTCTCCGGTGAAGTTGAACAGATTGTGGAAGCGGCCAATGGAAGA
>JAJFHL010000261.1 GCA_021775615.1 Hyphomicrobiales bacterium | reverse complement strand
ACAAGAGCATCGGCGCGCGACCGGGTCCGGTTCCAGACATGCACATCATGACCGGCTGTGAGCAAACGCCCGGCCATGCCGCGCCCCATGTTGCCAAGGCCGGCAAATCCGATTCTAGCCATTGTTTCAGTCTCCTTCGCCGGCGTCCTGACTCAGAATCTCCTTGGTCAGGCGCGGCAGCATGCGGCCCGGGATCGACACTGACGGTGATTCACCGACAACCCGTGCGCCCATATGCTCGTAGAACGCCACCGCATGAGGGTCGGCATCGATGCCGATCATGGCAACGCCCATGGTGCCCGCAACTGTTTCCAGCTTGTCCCAGAGCAGCCGCCCGGCCCCAAGCCCCATGGCGTCGGGATCAACGAACAGGTCATAGAGTTCGGCCACGCCGTCCTCGGCGCGCAGGTCAAAGAAGCCGACAATTCGGCCGCCATCGTCCTCGGCCAGCCACGTTTCACCGAGGCGCATGCCGTCCTCGGTGATGGTCAGCTCGTCCCGGCATGCCTCCATGAACGCTTCGTCGTAGCCCCAGTGCGCCTTGGAACGCATGGCAAGCGCCGTCAGCGCCCCCGTATCCGCAGGCGCCGCCTTTCGCAGCCTCAAATTGCCGCTTAGTTCTTGGTCTTGTCGACCAGACGCTTTTCCGTGATCCATGGCATCATTCCGCGCAGCCGTTCGCCAACCTCTTCGATCGGGTGGGCGGCAGCCTTGTTGCGTGTCGCCTTGAACGAAGTCTGGTTGACCTTGTTCTCCAGCATCCAGTCACGGGTGAAGCGGCCCGACTGGATGTCGTCCAGCACCCGGCGCATCTCGGCCTTGGTTTCCTCGGTGATGATCCTGGGACCGGACTTGTACTCGCCATACTCCGCCGTGTTGGAGATCGAGTAGTTCATGTTGGCGATGCCGCCTTCATAAATCAGGTCGACGATCAGCTTGACCTCGTGCAGGCACTCGAAATACGCCATTTCCGGCGCATACCCCGCCTCGACCAGGGTTTCGAAGCCGCCGCGGATCAGCTCGACCAGGCCGCCGCACAACACCACCTGTTCGCCGAAGAGATCGGTCTCGCATTCCTCGCGAAAATCGGTTTCGATGATGCCGGAACGCCCGCCACCGATGGCCGACGCATAGGACAGCGCCTGATCGTGGCCGTTGCCTGAGGGGTCCTGATGCACCGCGATCAGGCACGGCACACCACCGCCGCGTGAATACTCGGAGCGCACCGTATGGCCCGGGCCCTTGGGCGCCACCATCAGAATGTCGAGATCGGCGCGCGGCTCGATCAAGTTGAAGTGGATATTGAGGCCGTGCGCAAAGAGGAGCGCCGCACCCTCGTTCATGTTTTCACGCAGATGGTCGGTATAGATGTCGCCCTGCAGCTCGTCGGGGGTCAGCATCATCATCACATCGGCCCACTTGGCCGCCGAGGTCACATCCATGACCTTGAGGCCCTCGCCTTCCGCCTTGGCGGCGGAGCCCGAACCTTCGCGCAGGGCGACGCAGAGGTCTTTCACACCGGAATCGCGCAGGTTGAGCGCATGGGCATGGCCCTGGCTGCCATAGCCGACGATCGCGACTTTCTTGCCCTTGATCAGATTAACATCTGCATCTCTGTCATAGTAAACGCGCATAGAACTTCCCCTTGTTGCGTTCAACCCGCTCTGGCGCACGCTGTCCTGTCAGACGGGTTGTGAATTTCGGCCGCGAGCATAGCGGCGCGGATTGGAATTACAAGCAGGCGCTGGACGCCCGCCGCGGTTCGAATTTCAGCTATCGCTGCTGAGACCGCCGACGCCGCGCGAGATCGCGGCGACACCGGTTCGGGCGACCTCACTCAGGCCCAGCGGTTTCATCAGCGATATGAACTGATCGATCTTGTTGGTCCGTCCGGTCACCTCGAAGACGAAGGATTCCGTGGTCGCGTCGATGACCCGGGCGCGGAAGGCATCGGCAAGCCGCAAGGCCTCCACCCGCTTTTCGCCCTTGCCTTCGACCTTGATCAGGGCAAGTTCGCGCTCGATGGACGGCCCGCTCACCGTGAGGTCCATCACCGAATGCACCGGAACCAGACGCTCAAGCTGCGCCTTGATCTGTTCGATCACCATGGGCGTACCGGCGGTCACCACCGTGATGCGCGAAAGATGCGCTTCGTGTTCGGTTTCCGTGACCGTGAGCGAGTCGATGTTGTAGCCGCGGCCTGAAAACAGGCCGATGACCCGCGCCAGGACCCCCGGCTCATTATCGACCAGGACGGATATTGTATGGCTTTCGCTGATTTCCGGTTTCATCGTCGGATCTTCTGCATTTTTTGTTTTCAATACGCCTTGGCGCATCGCCCCCCGTTCCGGCGATGAACCCCTCTGGCGGCAACGGCCGCGGCTTTATACGAGTACTTTGCCTGCGTCCGAGACTTCTTCGGCTTCCACACCGTCCCCTAAGAGCATTTCGTTATGCGCCTTGCCCGACGGGATCATCGGGTAGCAGTTCGCCAGCTTGTGGACGCGGCAGTCGAAGATCACCGGCTGATCGACCTCGATCATCTCCTTGATCGCGTCGTCAAGGTCGCCGGGCTTGTCCACCCTGAAGCCGACCGCGCCATAGGCTTCCGCCAGCTTCACGAAATCAGGCAGTGATTCCATGTAGCTCTGGGAAATTCGGTTGCCGTGCAGCAACTGCTGCCACTGGCGCACCATGCCCATATATTCATTGTTCAGAATGAAGATCTTGATCGGCAGGCGGTACTGCACCGCCGTCGACATCTCCTGCATGGTCATCAACACCGAGGCCTCGCCGGCAATGTCGATCACCAGTGCATCCGGGTGCGCCTTCTGGATGCCAACGGCCGCGGGCAACCCGTACCCCATGGTTCCGAGGCCGCCGCTCGTCATCCACCGGTTGGGCTCCTGGAAATGAAAGTGCTGCGCCGCCCACATCTGATGCTGGCCCACCTCCGTGGAGATGTAGACGTCGCGGTCCTTGGTCAGCTCGTAAAGCCGCTCGATGGCATATTGCGGCATGATGATATCGTCGTTCTTCTCGTAGCCCAGGCTGTCTTTCTTGCGCCATTCGGCAATCTGTGCCCACCAGGCCTCGAGCGCCTTCTTGTCGGGCTGGGCCGAGCGCGCCTTCCAGATCCGCACCATGTCTTCGAGAACATGGGCGCAATCGCCGATGATCGGAATGTCGACATGGACGTTCTTGTTGATGGAAGAGGCATCGATGTCGACATGGATCTTTTTGGCGTGCGGCGCAAAGGCGTCGAGGCGCCCGGTGATCCGGTCGTCAAAGCGCGCGCCGATGCACAGCATCACGTCGCAGTCATGCATCGCCATGTTGGCTTCGTATGTGCCGTGCATGCCGAGCATGCCCATCCAGTTGTCGCCCGACGCCGGATAGGCTCCAAGACCCATCAGGGTCGAGGTGATCGGATAGCCGGTGATCCTCACAAGGTCGCGCAGCAGACGGCTGGCCGACGGGCCGGAATTGATGATGCCGCCACCTGAATAAATGATCGGTTTCTTGGCGCTCGCCAGCGCTTCCACCGCCTCGCGGATCGCCGGCTGATCGCCCTTGATCTTGGGCCGGTAGGTCTTGTGGCGCACCTGCGGCGTTGCCGCATAAGTGCCGGTGGCAAACTGAACATCCTTGGGAATGTCGACGACGACCGGACCAGGACGGCCGTTGGAGGCGACGTAAAACGCCTCATGCAGGACACGTCCCAGATCCTCAACGTCCTTCACCAGGTAATTATGCTTGGTGCAGGGCCGGGTAATGCCGACCGTATCGCACTCCTGAAAGGCATCATTGCCGATCAAATGGGTCGGAACCTGCCCGGTGATGCAGACAATCGGAATGGAATCCATCAAGGCATCGGTCAGGCCGGTCACCGCATTCGTTGCGCCGGGCCCCGAGGTCACCAAGACCACGCCGACCTTGCCGGTGGAGCGCGCGTACCCCTCTGCCGCGTGCACTGCACCCTGCTCATGGCGCACCAGGACGTGGGTCAGGTCTTCTTGTTGGCACAGCTCGTCATAAATCGGAAGTACGGCTCCGCCGGGATATCCAAAAATGTCTGTAACACCTTGGTCAACCAAGGCTTTTATGACCATTTCGGCGCCTGTCATTTCCCGGGCCATCTTGCAAACCTTCCTCGTGTTCCCGTCCAGCCAACAACAAAAAGAGCCGCCGCGGAAGTCAAATCCCACAGTAGCTCTACGGCGGCGCACCCTATAGGCTTAGCTGAAACCGGTCAACTCGTTTTCGCGAAGAATCGCAAATATTTTAGCCATACAACATTCCGAATCTTTCTCAGAAACGCCATTCCACGTAATCATATTGCGCCGAAGCCATGTCATCTGCCGTTTGGCATAGCGGCGGGTCCAGGTCTTAGCGTCCGATATCGCATCTGCGAGATCAACCTCTCCCCTGAGATGAGACATCAGCTGACGCACGCCCAGCGCCTTCATCGCGGGCAACGCCGGATCGAGGTCGAGCGCCATCAGACGGCGCACCTCGTCCAGCGCTCCCGCTTCCATCATCATGTCGAAACGGGCATCACACCTCGCGTAGAGCGTTTCGCGCGGCGGCCACAGGGCGAAGGCGACGACATCGCGCTCGCTGAGCGGCGCGCCCTGCCCCGTACCGCCCTGCCAGGCGCTCAAGGGACGCCCGGTGGCCTCGAAGACTTCAAGCCCGCGGACAATCCGCTGGCCGTCTCCAGGCTCGAGCCTTTGCGCCAGAACCGGATCACAGTCGGCCAGCCGGCCGTGCAGGGTTTCGGCCCCTTCCTGTGCAAGCTGCTCGCGTAGCGGCTGCCGCACCTCGTTCGGTATCTCGGGCACATCGGCCAGGCCATGCAGGAGCGCCTGAAAGTAAAGACCGGTCCCACCGGCGACGACCGGCAGACGGCCATCGCGCCAGATATCGTTCAGGACGGCGGAAACGTCTTCCAGCCATTGGCCCGTCGAATAGGCCCGTGCCGTCGGCACGCATCCGTACAGGCGGTGCGGAACGCGAAGTTCATCGTCTTCGCCCGGCCGCGCCGACAATATCCGCAGCTCCCGGTAGACCTGCATGGAATCGGCGTTGACAATGACACCGCCGAATTGCTCGGCCACGGCCATTGCGGCGCGCGACTTGCCGCACGCGGTCGGACCTGCAATAAGGACAGCCCTTTTCATCGACCCCTTCCCGCTCCCAGAGCAAACGAAGCTATAAACGAAAAGCGATGCAAAGCGTACTGGTCCTGATCTCCAACGCCCGGGATCGTGCGGTGACCGATAAGATGGTCCGCGCGGCGGCGGACGTCCTGCCGTCCGCCCCCGACCCGAACTGGCTTGCCCGGAACGTGGCGTGCGAACTGGCATTCGGGGGCGAGGAGAATTTGCCGCGAGAGGCTCATATTGCGTCTGTTCGCAAGGCGATTGGCGCCGTGCCTGTCGACATCGCCGTTCTGCCGGCCGCCGGCCGGCGCAAGCAGCTTCTTTTGGCCGACATGGACTCAACCATCATCGGCCAGGAATGCATCGACGAACTGGGCGCGCTCACCGGGCTCGGCGAACAGATCGCCGGCATTACGGCGCGCGCCATGCGTGGCGAACTCGACTTTGCCGACGCCCTGCGCGAACGCGTGGCCTTGATGCGGGGTCTGGACGCCGCATCCATAGACCGGGTCATCGCCGAGCGCATCACCTATAACGAGGGCGCCCGCACCCTGGTTCAGACCATGAAGGCAAATGGCGCCTATACGGCTCTCGTCTCAGGCGGTTTCAGTGCGTTCACCGCGCATGTGGCGGCGCATACCGGTTTCGACGAGCATCGCGGCAACCGCCTCGACATTGCGGACGGCAAGATTTGCGGCACGGTTGCCGAGCCCATTCTGGGGCGCAGCGCAAAGGTCGAGGCGCTCGATGAAATCAGCAGGTCCCGTGGCCTCTCCGCGCGAGACGCCATCGCGGTTGGAGACGGCGCAAACGATCTCGGCATGCTTGGCGAGGCCGGGCTTGGCGTTGCCATTCATGCCAAGCCCATTGTCGCCGAGGCGGCCCAGGTGCGCATCGATCACGGTGACCTGACTGCGCTATTGTTCCTGCAGGGCTATAGGGTGGACCAGTTCGCCGGCTGACCGCCAAAGTCGGCGGCCGACAAAAGAAAACGGCCGGTGCAAGACCGGCCGTTCGGGTTGCTCGATCAGCTGATCGCAATCATTCCTTGGAGCTCAGCCTGAGCGCCAGAAAGCGCAGATCGTTGTTCTTGTTGGCGAGGGTCAGAAGGATCGACTTCAAGCCCTTGTCCTTCAGCTCCTCGACACGGTTCAGCACCTCGTCCGGGCTCGCAACCTTCTGCTGGCCAACTTCGACGATGACGTCGCCGGCACTGATACTCTTCTCGGCAGCCGAACTTGCCGCGTCCACTTCGGTGATCAGAACGCCCTTGACCTTGTCGGTGATCTTGTACTGCTCACGCAGATCGTCGGTCAGCAATGACAACTTGAGGCCGAGCGAACTCTTGACCTTGTCGGCCGTGTTGTCCTCTTTCTGCGTTCCGTCGCTGGATACCTTGGTTTGCGCTTTCTCGGCGTCTTCCAATCGGCCCAGCGTTACGCTGAAGGATTTCTCATCACCCTTGCGGATGACCATGACGTCGACTTCCTTGCCAACTTCGGTCTCGGCAACGATGCGCGGCAGGTCGCGCATCTCGGGCACATCCTTGCCATCGAAAGAGACGATGACGTCGCCGGGCTCGATGCCCGCGGCCTTCGCCGGCCCGTCGGTCATCACGTCGGCGACAAGCGCGCCCTTGTTGGAATCCAGTCCGAATGTTTCGGCAAGTTCGTCCGTGATGGTCTGGATACGCACGCCGAGCCAGCCGCGCCGGGTCTCGCCGAATTCCTGCAACTGGGCGACGATCGCCTGGGCGGTATCGGAGGGGATTGCAAAGCCAAGGCCGATGGAGCCGCCGGTCGGCGAGATGATCGCGGTGTTGATGCCGATCACTTCACCTTCCATGTTGAACAGCGGGCCGCCCGAGTTGCCGCGGTTGATGGCGGCATCGGTCTGGATGTAGTCCACATAGGGGCCTTCGGTGATCTCGCGGTTGCGCGCCGACACAATGCCCAGCGTCACCGTTCCGCCAAGCCCGAACGGGTTGCCGATCGCCATCACCCAGTCGCCAACCCTGATCACCTTCGACGTGCCGAATTTCAGCGAGGGCAGAGGCTTGTCGGATTCCACCTTGAGCACGGCGATATCCGTCTTCGAGTCCTGGCCGAGCACCTTGGCGATCAACTTGGTCTGATCGGGAAACGTCACTTCGATTTCGTCGGCGTCGGCGATCACGTGCCGGTTGGTCACGATGATACCGGAGGGATCGATGACGAAGCCCGAGCCGAGCGAACTTCTCGTTTGCGGCTGAGCGTCGTCTCTTTGCTGACGTTTGAAGAAATCTTCAAAAAACTCCTGCAACGGCGACCCGTCAGGAAGTTCCGGTACCGGTATCGATTGAGACACCGTCTGCGAGGTTGAGATGTTCACCACCGCCGGTGACAACTGCTCTGCCAGATCGGCGACCGAAACCGGACCGCGCGCGGCGGCGTGGTGCGCCCAGGCAAACTGCGCCGCGGCCAGCACAGCGACGACTGTCAGCAGGTGGCCAACTCCGGCCAGTTCTAGTTTTTTGGCTAATGCGTTCATCATAAATTCCGTTTCGCGTTCGTCCCAGTTTGCGATCCACCCGCTCTTCAGATCAGTATATGGTCAAGTCAGCGAACTTGTTTCAACACTTTATGTACGAAATGTGGCTCACGAACCCTGACACAACCGTGTAGTCCCCAAAGCTTCGGCGAAACCTAGTGGCCGCGCACCAGCCAGACGACGAATACGCCGACAACCACCGCCGCAATCCCGCCCGACCTGAGCGACTGATCGGGCATCTGCTGCGCCATCACCATCATCCGCTTCAGCCCGCCTGGAAATGCTGCATAGAGCGTGCCCTCGATCACGAGGACAAGCCCCAATGCAACAAACAGATCACCCATTACTCACTCGTTGACCGGCTCTTGAACTTGCCGGTTCCGAAGAACTCGAAGAACTCCGAATCCGGGTTCAGAATCAGCGTCGTGCCTTCACCCTTCAGGCTCTTTGCATAGGCCTGCATGGAGCGGTAGAAGGCGAAGAACTCCTGATCCTGCGAGAACGCGTCGGCAAACAGACGGTTGCGTTCCCCGTCGCCCTGACCGCGGATGATCTCGCCGTCCCGCTTCGCCTCCGACACCAGGACAATCGCCTGGCGGTCGGCCTGGGCGCGGATTGTCAGGCGGCGCTCGTTACCCACGGCGCGGATCTGCTCGGCCTCCGCGAGACGCTCCGCACTCATCCGGTCATAGGTGCTCTTGAGAACTTCCGGCAGCAGGTCGGTACGCCGAATGCGGACATCGATGAGCTCGATGCCAAGGTCGCGGGCCTGCGGGATCAGCTGATCGCGGATCTCACGCATCATCGTCGCCCGCTCGATCGACAGCGCCGCCTCAAAGGTCCGCTTACCATAAGTCGCCTTGAGCGCCGCTTCGAGACGTGTGTCCATGCGGTCTTCCGCGCGCGTCAGGCTGGCCTGTACCGATTCGCGGAACCGCTTCGGATCGACGATCCGGTACATGGTGATCGTGTCGACCAGATACCGCCGGCTGTCTATCACCTGAACCGGCTTGTCCCGGCTCTCGAACAACAGGACCCGGTCCTCCACGTAGACCAGGTCGTCCAGAATCGGCATTTTGAAGTAGAGGCCAGGTTCATTCTCGGCGCGTTTGATTTCACCAAATCGCACCACCAGCACCTTTTCCCGTTCATCGACGGTAAACGTGCCGGTGTAGGCCAGGAGTGCGCCCAGGGCGATCAGAACAACGACAAATGTTCGTGCTATATTCTTCATTGGTTTGTTCCCGCCTGCGTGCGCTTCTGAATTTCAGGCAGCGGCAGATAAGGCACCACGCCGGTGCCCTGGGTGCCCTGTTCGATAATCACCTTGTTCGAACCGGAAAGCACCAGTTCAAGGGTCTCAAGGAACAAGCGCTTGCGGGTCACTTCCGGCGCCTTGATATACTCTTCGTAAACCGAAAGGAACCGCTGCGACTCACCGGTCGCCTCGGCCACGACCCGCCCCTTGTAGGCTTCCGCCTGCTCGCGAATCTGGGCCGCTTCACCGCGCGCCTGTCCGAGCTTCTGGTTGGCGTATCGTTGCGCCTCTTCAATGAACTTGGACTGATCCTGCTTGGCGCGCTGCACTTCTTCAAAGGCGTCCGCCACGGCGGGCGGCGGTTCGGCCTTCTCGATTTTGACGCCGGTGACGCGAATGCCGGCGCCGTAGCTGTCCAGGGTCGTCTGGATCAGTTCGGTCACCGCCGCTTCCGCGTCGTCGCGGCCGGTGGTGCGGATTTCCTGCGCGTTGGTCTGGCCGACCACTTCACGCATGGCACTCTCGGCCACGAAGCGGATCATGTTTTTCTGTTCGGAGACATTGAACAGATAGTCGCGCGGATCGGAGATGCGCCACAACACCGTGAACGAAAGCTGCACGATGTTCTGGTCGCTCGTCAGCATCAGCCCTTCATTGGAGTTGCCGGCCGACACAGCGCCGATATTCTCGACATTCTCAAATTCCACGGCGGGTGTTTCCACCGTCTCGAAGGGCCAGAAGTGGTGATGCAGGCCAGGCGTACTCTCGCCAACCTTGGCGGCACCGAACAGAAGTTCGATACCGACCTGATCGGCCTGCACCTGGTAAAATCCCTTGTAGCCCACATAACCGGCCACCAGCACCGCGCCGATCAACCAGAACATCTTGGTCGAGCCGCCACCGCCGCCGCCACCACCAATGCCACCGGGCAGGAGGTCTTTGAGCTTATCCTGACCTTTTTTTATGAGGTCCTCGAGTTCCGGTGGCGTCGGTCCACGTCCGCCTCCGTCGCTGGGGCCCTGGCCCCACGGGCCTCCGCCCTTGTTATTGCCGCCGCCTTGCCAGCCGCCGCCACCGCCACTTTGGTTACTCCATGGCATTGAGTATCAATCCTTTCGAGTTCGATAGTTCTCGGTTTTCATGATTGGGGATCCATACGCCCTCGGGCGTGCTACGGATCACGCCTCATCCACACCTCGGGGACAAGGTCGATTCACAAATTCACCTGCCTTATAGGACAGTGCTCCCTCAAGCGCAACGCAGACCGCACGCGCGCCCATGCCTCACGGACCCCAGTGATCCTCGGTTTAAATGTATGCACTGGCCCGATGATCAAGTAGAGCGACCATTTTACACGCCTAAAGCGGGCATGAAAGTTACGATTTCATGGCCTTGGCATGATGCCGCACATGATCGCCCATGAAGGACGCGATGAAATAGTAGCTGTGGTCGTAACCCGGCTGCAGACGCAGGGTCAGCGGATGGCCCGCCTTGGCGCAGGCCTCTTCGAGAAGTTCCGGCTTGAGCTGTTCTTCCAGGAATCCGTCTGCGCCGCCCTGATCGACCAGAATGGGCAGCCTTTCGGATGCACCGGCAATCAGCTCGCATGCATCATGCTCTGCCCAGGCGGCCCGGTCTTCGCCGAGATACCCGCCCAGCGCCTTGTGGCCCCACGGACATTGCGTCGGCGCGACGATGGGCGCAAAGGCCGAAACCGATTTGAACCGGCCGGGATTCCTGAGCGCAATGGTCAGCGCGCCATGACCGCCCATGGAATGCCCGAAGATGCCCTGGGCATCGGGGTTCACCGGAAAGTTGGCATTCACCAGGGCCGGCAATTCGTCCACGATGTAATCATACATGTGATAGTGCTCCGCCCAGGGAGCTTGCGTCGCATTGACGTAAAACCCGGCGGCAAGGCCAAAATCGTAGGCGCCGTCGGGATCGTCCGGCACTCCCTCGCCTCTGGGGCTGGTATCGGGCGCGACGATCGCGACGCCGTGTTCGGCTGCATGGGCCTGGGCGCCCGCCTTGGTGACGAAATTCTCATCGGTGCAGGTCAGCCCCGACAACCAGTAAAGTACCGGCACCTTGGCGCTCTCCGCCGCGGGCGGCAGGTAGATCGCAAAGGTCATGTCGCATTTGCAGGCATCGGAGCCGTGCGTGAAGCGCTGCTGCCGGCCGCCAAAGCTTCTAATGTCACTTAACTGTTCGAGCGCCATTGGCGTCCTTTCCGTACTGTCACGAATGCGCGCTCCAGAACCCGGCGCATGTTTCTTTTCAGCGGATTCGGCATCGGCCCGCTCCGCCTCCCAGCCACCTGATGAAGATACCCTTGGAGAGGTTGGAGAGGGAGCGGGCCGGTGCCGCCTTAATGCAAAAAGCTCAGTAGATTACAACCGAGCGGATCGACTTGCCGGCATGCATCAGGTCGAACGCCTTGTTGATGTCTTCGAGCGGCATGGTGTGGGTGATCATCGGATCGATCTCGATCTTGCCGTCCATGTACCAGTCGACGATTTTCGGCACATCGGTGCGCCCGCTGGCGCCGCCGAAAGCGGTGCCGCGCCAGACCCGGCCGGTGACCAGTTGGAACGGCCGCGTCGAGATTTCCTGGCCGGCGCCGGCAACGCCGATGATGACCGATTCGCCCCAGCCCTTGTGGCAGCATTCGAGCGCCGCGCGCATCACCTGCACATTGCCGATGCACTCGAACGAGTAATCCGCGCCGCCGCCGGTCAGCTCGACCAGATGGCCGACCAGATCGTCGCCCACCTCGCTCGGATTGACAAAGTGGGTCATGCCGAACTTTTCGCCCATCGCCTTGCGGTCGTTGTTGAGATCGACGCCGACGATCATGTTGGCGCCGACCAGACGCAGGCCCTGCAGCACATTAAGGCCAATGCCGCCGAGGCCGAACACGACGCAGTTGGAGCCTGGCTCGACCTTGGCCGTATTGATGACCGCGCCAATGCCCGTGGTGACGCCACAGCCGATGTAGCAGATCTTGTCGAACGGTGCGTCTTCGCGGACTTTCGCCAACGCGATTTCCGGCAGCACCGTGTAATTGGCGAAGGTCGATGTGCCCATGTAGTGGTAGACCGGCTTGCCGTCGATCGAGAACCGGCTTGAACCGTCCGGCATCAGGCCCTGGCCCTGGGTGACGCGGATCGCCTGGCACAGATTGGTCTTCGGGTTGAGGCAGTAATCGCACTGCCGGCATTCCGGCGTATAAAGCGGGATCACGTGATCGCCCTTGGCGAGCGATGTCACGCCTGGACCGGTATCGACCACGACACCAGCGCCCTCATGGCCGAGGATCGCGGGGAACAGGCCCTCCGGATCGGCACCCGAAAGCGTGAATTCGTCTGTATGACAGATGCCTGTCGCCTTGACTTCAACCAGAACCTCGCCCTCTTTCGGGCCTTCCAGCTGCACGGTGGTGATTTCAAGCGGCTTACCGGCCTCAAAGGCCACAGCGGCGCGGACGTCCATGGATCCCTCCCCTCGCTTCGCGAATTTGTTTGTAGTCGGACAAGTTTGTATTCGGGCTTCGTGGCGGAGTTAAGCAGCACCGATGCACTTTTGGCAAGATGCCTGGGGCCGGGAGGCGCAAATATCTTCATGCAACGGCGCCTCGAATGTCTGCGACCGCAAAAACGCGACGGCAGACATCTGGCACGGCACATCGGATTGCGATAAGTTCGACGAAACGCGGCCCCTCCGACAAAGCTGATACCCAATTGGTCAACACCGGCACACAGACTGGTACCACCGCCTCGGGCGGCAAGGCCCGGCCCGACCTCCGTTCCGCCAGCCTGTTCGACAGGACGGGCCAGGTGTTCATGAAACACCCTTACTGGTTTGCCGTAATTGTGCTTGCGGCGATCCTGCTTCTCCCCGTTGCGGTGTGGCTCGACCTCAGGAACCTGTCGAACGAAACCCTGGCACGCCAGGCGACCGACCTCAACGCAATGATCTCGGACATCCGCAGCTACTATGCACGCAATGTTGTGGGCCGCATTCAGGACAATAACGGCGAGAGCACGCCTGCCCATAATTACGAGGATATTGCCGGTGGCATCCCGATCCCGGCGACACTTTCAATCGAGCTTGGCGCCGTTATTGGCCAAAGAGCGAACAACATCCGCTACCGTTTCGTCTCCGACGAAGTGTTTGCCGGCCGCGCGCCACATCGGCTCGATGCATTTGAATCCGGCGCCCTCGACAGTCTTCGGCGCTCCGGCAAAGCCGACGACGCCGTCACCCAGATATCAGGTTTGATATTGAACCGGGAAATCCGCATGGCCGTGCCCGTTGTCATGGGAACCGCCTGCGTCGCCTGCCACAACACACACCCGCAAAGCCCCAAGCGGGACTGGAAGGTGGGCGACATTCGCGGCATCCAGGCGATCACCATCGAACAGCCGATCGCCGCGAACGTCCTGTCGTTCAAGTATCTGCTTTTTTACCTGCTTGCCGCCGGCGCGTTCGGAACCGCCTTCGCCGCTCTGCAATGGCGCCAGGCCACCCGGTTTTCGCATCTCAACACCGAACTGGAAGTGGCCAACTCCTTCCTCGCGTCGGTATCGATGAAAATCTCGAAGTATCTCTCCCCGCAAGTCTACAAATCGATCTTCAGCGGCGAGCGCGATGCGGTGATTTCGACCGAACGCAAGAAGCTCACCATCTTTTTCTCCGACATCAAGGATTTCACCGTCACCACCGAAAGGCTTCAGCCCGAGGAACTGACCGCCCTGTTGAACGAGTATTTCACCGAAATGGCCGACATCGCCCAGGAATACAGCGCCACCGTCGACAAGTTCATCGGCGATGCGATCCTCGTGTTCTTCGGCGATCCGGAAACCAGGGGGCCGCGGCTGGACGCCCACGCGTGTCTGGAGATGGCAATCGCCATGCAGCGGCGCATGGCGGAACTCAACGACGAATGGCGCCAGCGTGGCATCGAAGAGCCGTTTCAGGCCAGGATGGGCATCAACACGGGCTACTGCAATGTCGGCAATTTCGGCAGCGCCGACCGGATGGACTATACGATCATCGGTGCCGAGGCGAACCTCGCGGCGCGGCTGCAGTCAATCGCCCAGCCGGGTGGGATCGTGATGAGCTATGAAACCTATGCGCTGGTCGAGGACAGGGTGCATGCCTCACCGCTGGAGCCGATCACCCTGAAGGGAATCAGCCGCGAGGTGGTGCCTTATGTCATTGAGGACATCCATGACGGCGCCACGATGGAAGAAGCCGGTATCTTCGAGCAGCGCGGCGATCACTATCACCTGCATGTTGATCTAACCGGGCTTGAGGCCAACGAGGGCCAGGATATTGAAACGGCCCTCAGCTCCGCACTCAAGGTGCTGCGAAACCGGCGCAAGCGCAACGACTGAAGGCCGCGACGGTACGACCTGACGTCACTTGTAGAGTGTCAAACATGCAGAGCGTCAAACATGCAGAGCGTCAAACATGCTGGTCGATGAGGATCGGATTGCCGTCGGGATCGAACACCATGCAACTGGCCGGGCCGGAGGTTGTCTCATCGGCTTCGCTGGCGAACGCAACACCGTCCGCCTTGAGGCTCTTCTGGATCTCCCTGATGTCGGTGAAGTCGCCGAGAGCCTGTCCCGACGCGTCCCAGCCGGGATTGAAGGTCAGAGTGTTCCTGTCGAACATGCCCTGAAACAGGCCGATGACGCAGCTTGGGCATTTCATGATGAGCCAGCCCTGATCCGCATCGCCGCCGATCACCGCGAATCCGAGTTTCTCGTAAAACCCCCGCGACACTGAAAGGTCCTTGACGGCGAGGCTCACAGAGAAATTTCCAAGATCCATTTTCAAACTCCGCTTAGGTTCTGAAGGTCGGCGAACCTTATACTCGACTTCAAGCCACGGCCATGGCGGATGGGCGGAGGCAACTGCCCGCTCCGATGCAAAACAGATGACGCCGGGTGCTCGTTTCGCTAACGTCGCAGACCCAAAGTCCGGGCGCTTCCGGGAGCATGCGATCCGGCTCCCGCGATCGCCCCTGTCATCACCTTACTGAGGGAATGGTGCGTTATGGAAACAGCGTTGACCCCCATGGAGTTCGCCCGGCGCGCGCGCCGACTCTATGGCGACCGTGAGGCGGTTGTCGATGGCGATCTGCGGTTCACCTATGCGCAGTTTCTCGAGCGCTGCGACCGCTGGTCGTCGGCACTGCAGGACCTTGGCGTCGGCCATGGCGACCGGGTCGCCTATATCGCGCCAAACACACATTCTCATCTCGAGGCCTACTACGCGGTGCCCCAGATCGGCGCGGTGCTGGTGCCGATCAATTATCGCCTGCTGCCGGACGATTTCGAGTACATCATCAACCACTGCGGGGCGAAGATCGTCTGCGCCCATCCGGACTATTTCGACGCCATTGACGGCATTCGCGGCAAGCTGACGGGGGTCGAGAATTACGTGGCGCTGGAGGGTTCCAAAGACGGCTGGATCGATTACGAGGAGAGGCTTGGGGCCCATTCACCGGACTTCACACCGATCGACATCGACGAGACCGACCTCCTGACCATCAACTACACGAGCGGAACCACGGCACGGCCCAAGGGGGTGATGATCACCCACCGCAACGCTTATATGAACGTCATGGGCACCCTCGCCCACCATCACCTGACGCCGGGCGATCGCTATCTGTGGACCCTGCCGATGTTCCACGCCAACGGGTGGACCTTCACCTGGATCAACACGGCGCGCGGCATGGCCCATGTCTGCCTGCGCAAAGTGGAGCCGGCGCTCATCTACAAGCTCATCGCGCAAGAGAACATCACGATGTTCTGCGCCGCGCCCACCGTGCTCATCGCCATCGCCAATGCGCCGGACGAGGTCCGGGCCGGCGCGCCGCGCGGGGTCCGCCTGTTCACCGCCGGAGCGCCACCCGCCGCTGCGACCATCGAACTGGTCGAGCGCGAACTCGGTTGGGATCTGACGCACGTCTACGGGCTCACCGAGACGGCGCCTCTCATTACGTTTTGCGAGCCCCTCCCGGAGCACCAGAACCTGCCGGTGGAAGAGCGCGCTCGGATCAAGGCGCGCCAGGGCGTCGAACTGGTCAGTTCCGGTGAGCTTCGGGTCGTCGACGAAAACGGCAACGAGGTGGCGCAGGACGGAGAGACGCTCGGCGAGATCACGGTCCGCGGCAACGTGGTCATGAAGGGCTATTACAACGACCCCGAAGCAACCGATGCAGCGATCAGGGACGGCTGGTTCCATTCAGGCGATGCCGCGGTGGTCCATCCGGACGGCTTCGTCGAAATTCGCGACCGCTTCAAGGACGTCATTATCAGCGGCGGCGAAAACATCTCCTCGGTGGAAGTCGAAGGCTGCCTGCTCGCACACCCCGCCGTGCAGGAGGTCGCCGTTGTCGGCATGAGCCACGAGAAATGGGGCGAAGCGCCCCATGCCTTCGTCATCCTGCGCGAAGGCGCCGAGGCGAGCGAAGACGACATCAAGCTTCACGTGCGCAACAACCTCGCCCACTTCAAGACGCCGCAATGGGTGAGTTTCGTCGACGACCTGCCGAGGACGGCGACGGGCAAGGTCCAGAAGTTCGTCCTGCGCGACGGCAAGACCGGCATCACACAGCAATAGCTGGAGAATTCAAGGCCTCGGCACGCGCCAGGAGGAGCACACGCGTGGAGTTGCCGTCGCTGGTCATTTTTGCAGCGGCCCTGCTGTTGATGGCGGGGTCTCCCGGGCCGAGCATCGCTGCGCTGGTCGGCCGCGTTCTCGCGCGTGGCTGGCGCGACGTCGCGCCGTTCGTTGCGGCCATGTGGATCGGCGAAGTCTTCTGGCTGACCTTTGCGATTGCCGGTCTGGCAACGCTGGCCGAAACCTTTCACCATGCCTTCCAGGCCATCAAGTATCTGGGCGTTGCCTATCTGCTCTATCTGGCCTGGCGCATGTGGACTGCTCCAGTGGAGGCGGAAGACGCCGCCGCGCAGCCGCGCCCGACCAGTCCACTCAGCATGTTCTTCGGCGGTCTCACCGTGACCCTCGGCAACCCGAAGATCATGGTGTTCTACCTCGCCCTCCTGCCGACCATCATCGATGTCTCAGCCGCCGTCATCGCGCAGTGGGCGGCGCTCTCGCTCACGATGCTGCTCGTGCTGATATCCATCGATGCCGGATACATCGTGCTTGCCGCGCGCACCCGGCTGCTCCTCAAGAGCCCGCGCGCCATGCGCATCGCCAACCGCACCGGCGCGGCCGCAATGGGCGGCGCGGCAGCGGTCATCGCCGCCCGGCAGTAGCTCTGTGGCCCGGCAAGGCTGTGAAGAGAGAGCCGCCCCAAAATAGTTGTGGCGAGGCAACCGAATTTGGAGGGCCGGCCACCTCGCCACTCCCGCTGGGGCGCGGGGTTCTTGTCAGTCATCAAGCACGTTCAGCAGCGATAGAAGACCCGGTATTTGGCCTGGTTGGCGCTGTCGATGCGCATTGCGCCGGCCGCCTGCTCGTGGATCGCCACCACGTCGTCGACCGAGATGTCCATCTTGGCCAGGGTGTCGTTGAGCACGTCGAGCGACTGGTCGACTTCGAACATGTTTATGCGTGTGTTGCGCATTTGGTTCACTCCTATTCGGCCGCGTTGGGCACCGGCATGTCCGATGCGCTGAGGCCAAGACGTGTGCCGACGCCGATGCCGTAGTCCGGGTCGCACTTGTAGAAGTGGCTGACCTGAAGCACCTTGATCTCGTGCGGCACCGGGTCCATCGCTTCTGCGATGTTGTCCATCAGCCTGCCCTTCTGATCGTCATCCATGAGGCGGAACAGATCGCCCGGCTGGCGGTAGTCGTCATTGCCGTCGCGGTGGTTGTAGCGGTCGGCGTCGCCGGAAATCTTGAGCGGCGGCTCGGAGTAGCTGGCATCCTCCGCCGGGCCGTTGAACGAATTGGGCTCGTAGTAAGCGTCCGGATTGGGGTTGTTTGCGAAGAACCGCATCGGCCCGTCCTTGTGATAGTGGTGCACCGGGCATTTCGGCGCGTTGACGGGCAGCGCTTCATAATGGGTGCCAAGCCGGTAACGGTGGGCATCGGCATAAGAGAAGATCCGCGCCTGCAGCATCTTGTCCGGGGAGAAACCGATGCCTGGCACGATGTTCGAGGGGGCAAAGGCCGCCTGCTCGATTTCCGCGAAGTAGTTGTCCGGATTGCGGTTGAGCTCAAGCTCGCCGACCTCGATCAGCGGGTAGTCGGCATGCGGCCAGACTTTCGTCAGGTCGAACGGGTTGTACCAGTGCTTGTCCGCATGGGCTTCCGGCATGATCTGAACGCAAAAGCGCCATTTCGGGAAATCGCCGTTTTCGATCGACCCGAACAGGTCTTCCTGCGTGGTCTCGCGGCTCTTGCCGACGACATCTTCCGCCTCGCGGTTGGTCCAGTGCTTGTGGCCCTGCATGTTCTTGAAGTGGAACTTGACCCAGAAACGCTCATTGTCCTCATTGATGAACGAGTACGTGTGTGAACCGTAACCGTTGATGTGGCGCACATCGGTCGGCAGGCCCCGATCCGACATCAAGATTGTGACCTGGTGCAGGCTCTCCGGCGACAGCGACCAGAAATCCCACATGGCGGTCGGCGAGCGCATGTTGGTGCGCGGGTGACGCTTCTGGGTGTGGATGAAATCGGGGAACTTGTAGGGGTCGCGCACGAAGAAGACCGGCGTGTTGTTGCCGACCATGTCCCAGTTGCCCTCTTCGGTGTAGAATTTCAGCGCAAAGCCGCGCACGTCACGCTCGGCATCCGCCGCACCCAACTCGCCGGCAACGGTCGAGAAGCGCGCGAGCATCTCGGTCTTCTTGCCGAGCTCGGAGAAGATCTTGGCGCGTGTGTATTTCGAAATGTCATTGGTGATCGTCAGGGTGCCGTATGCGCCCCAGCCCTTGGCATGCACCGGGCGCTCGGGGATGCGTTCGCGGTTCTGATGGGTGAGCTTTTCGATGAGCTGGTAGTCCTGCAGAAGCAGCGGGCCGCGCTCGCCGGCGCTCACCGAGTTCTGGTTGTCGGCGACCGGATTGCCGCCAGATGTGGTCAGAACGGGTTTCTTCGACATGTAACACCTCCTGGAATGGAATTTCCTGGATTGGAATTTCATTGCATATATAGGGCGGGTCGCACTATAAGGTCCAATCGCATTTATTAGACATATCGATAAGAAAATCTGATGACATGCTAACTCTCAGACAACTCAGATATTTTGACGCCCTGGCCGACCAGCAGCATTTCGGCCGCGCCGCGGATCTGTGCCACATAAGCCAACCGGCATTGTCGATGCAGATCGCCGAACTGGAGAAGGAGCTGGATGTCGCCCTCGTCGAGCGGCGCACCCAGGCCATCTCGCTGACCGAGGAAGGCGTTGAAGTTGCACGCCGGGCAAAGCAGATCCTGCGCGGCGTCTCCGACCTGATGGATTACGGGCATCATCGCGGTCAGGTTCTGGTGGGCCAGCTGCGGCTCGGTGTCATTCCCTCGATCGGCCCTTACCTGCTGCCAGGCGTGCTGCCGGCCCTGAAAGGCGCGTTCCCGGAGCTGAAGCTCTCCTTACGCGAAACCCAGACCCAGCACCTGATCGCCGAGCTGCAGGACGGCAAGATAGACCTCGCCTTGCTCGCCCTGCCGATCGAGGAAGCCGGCCTCGAAGAGCTGGCCTTGTTCGAAGACCCGTTCCAACTCGCCCTGCCCGCCCGGCATCGCCTGGCCAAGCGCAAACGTGTCAGCCACGGCGAACTCGGCAAGGAGCGCCTTCTGCTGCTCGAGGAAGGTCACTGCCTGCGCGATCAGGCGATGGCGTTCTGCCGCAATTTCGGCGTCACCGAGTTCGACGAGTTCGGCGCAACTTCGCTTGCCACCATC
>JAJFHL010000027.1 GCA_021775615.1 Hyphomicrobiales bacterium | reverse complement strand
TCTTCGGAGCCGTCAATGCCGTCGGTGTCGCAGGCGATGGCGTGAATGCCGACATGGCCACCGAGCACGATTGCGAGCGCCAGGGCATATTCCGCATTCGGGCCGCCGCGCCCGCTGCCGGCGATGGTGACGGTGGTCTCGCCGCCGGACAGCAATATGGCCGGCGGTTTGACCTCGTGCTCACCGGCCGCGATCTGCATGGCGAGACGGGCGTGCTCGGCCGCCACATCGCGGCTTTCGCCTTCGATCGCGTCGCCCAGTTGCAGCACGGTGAGCCCCGAATAGCGCGCCATGGCCTCGGCCGCATCCAGCGACAGCTTCGGCGCGGCGATTATTCTCGTCACGGCGCCCGCGAGCCGCGGATCGCCCGGCTTGGGGGTTTCGGCGGACTCGCTGTCAAGGAAAGCGTTGATCGATGCGGGCAGGTCGAGGCCGTGCCTGGCGACCACCGCCTGGGCGTCTTCCCGTGTCGTCGGATCGGGCACCGTTGGGCCGGACGCGATGGTGGCGGGATCGTCTCCCGGCACGTCTGAGATCAGGAGTGACACGACCTGTGCCGGATGGGCCGCAGCGGCGAGACGGCCGCCCTTTATTGCGGAGAGGTGTTTACGCAGGCAGTTGATTTCCGAAATTGTTGCGCCGCAGGCGAGCAGCTGCCGGTTCACTTCACGCTTGTCGTCCAGAGAAATGCCCTCTGCCGGGGCGCTCATCAGTGCCGAGCCGCCGCCCGAAATGAGACACAACACCAGATCCTTCGGGCCGAGCCCGGAGACCAGAGGCGCCATGCGCAGGGCCGCCGCCTGCCCCGCCTCGTCCGGAACCGGATGGGCGGCTTCCACCACCTCGATCTTCTGGGTCGGAACCTTGTGTCCGTAGCGAGTGATGACCAGCCCCTCAAGCGGCCCCTTCCAGTGTTTCTCCACCGCCCGCGCCATGGCGCCCGACGCCTTGCCGGCGCCGATCACAACCACGCGCCCCTTGGGCTTTTTCGGCAGGTGCCCGGGCAGACAGCGTTCCGGGTCGGCGGCGTCGACCGCGGCCTTGAACAGGCGATACAACAAATCGGGTGCGTCCATTTCGCGTGTGCCCTATATCAACGCTCGAAGCCGGCAAATGCAGATACGGAGAGCATCGTTACCATGGCCCCGCAAGCCAACGCCAGCCGCGTTTTCCACCGCGCCCTGAAGGGCGACATTCCACAGGCAGAGGGCGGCCAGGGCGCCTATCTTCGCGATGCCCAGGGCAAACAGTATCTCGACGCCTCGGGTGGGGCGGCGGTCTCCTGCCTCGGCCATGGCGAGCCGCGCGTCATCGCGGCCATCAAACAGCAACTCGACCGCCTGGCCTTCGCCCACACCTCGTTCTTCACCAACGCGCCGGCCGAGGAACTCGCCGAAGTGCTGAGCGCCAAGGCGCCCGGCGGCAACTGGCGGGTCTATTTTCTGTCGGGCGGATCCGAGGCGAACGAAACGGCATTGAAGCTGGCGCGGCAGGTTCAGGTCGAGCGCGGCCAGGCCTCCCGCGACCATTTCATCGCCCGGCACCAGTCCTATCACGGCAACACGCTGGGGGCGCTCTCGGTCTCCGGCAATGCCGGCCGCAAGAAGATCTACCTGCCGATCCTCAACGGCAATGTGCGTCACATCATGCCGTGCTACGCCTACCGCCACCAGGAACCGGGCGAGAGCGACGCGGCGTTCGGCCAGCGCGCCGCCGGCACCCTGGAGAAGGAGATCGCCGACCTCGGCCCCGAACGGGCCATCGCCTTCATTGCCGAGACCGTTGTCGGCTCGACTCTCGGCGCGGCGCCGCCGGCGCCCGGATACTTTAAGGAGATCAGGCGGATCTGCGATGAGCACGGCGTCTTGATGGTGCTCGACGAGGTGATGTCGGGCATGGGCCGGACCGGCACGCTCTTCGCCTGCGAACAGGACGGCGTGGTGCCGGACATGATCGCGGTGGCCAAGGGACTGGGCGCCGGCTACCAGCCGATCGGCGCGCTGCTGGTGCGCGAGGAAATCGTCCAGGAAATCGAGAGCGGGTCCGGCGCGTTCCAGCACGGCCACACCTACATCGGGCACCCGACCGCATGCGCCGCGGCGCTTGCGGTTCAAAAGGTCTTCGATGAGGACGGGCTCGTCGAGCGCGTCGCCGCCAAGGGGCCGGTGCTTGACGCAATCCTCAAGGACCGCTTCGGCTCCCACGCCCATGTCGGCGACATTCGCGGCCGCGGCTTTTTCCGCGGCATCGAACTGGTCGAGGACCGCGACACCAAGACCCCCTTCGCGGCCAACCTCGGACTGGCCGGCAAGATCAAGAAGGCCGCCATGCTGAACGGTCTTGTCTGCTATCCGGACAACCGGACCGTGGACGGGGTGAGCGGCGACCATGTGTTGCTGGCGCCGCCCTTCATCATGGAAGACGCACAGTTCGACGAGCTTGCGGACAAGCTCGGGTGCAGCATCGATCAGGCCCTGGCTGAGGTGGCGTCTTAAGCGAATTTCGCCTCGTGCGGCCACAGTAAGCGACCTGGCAAGCGGCGCGGCAAGGCAAGTCCAGCAGCACTCTATTTCGATTCCGAAACGTTCTCTATGCTTTTGAAAACAAACATTTTTTTGCTTGCAACTTATGGTTAACGTGAGGTTAACAAACATGCCTAACAAACCGTTAACGCAGTGGTTCAATTCGGCTCCGTAGCGGACCTAATGTGATCCTCGAGGCGGCGCGCTTGACGCCGCGGGAGCGCGTTCAGGTCTGCCGACGGAGCTGGAGCAGCCAGATGGCGCCCATCGTCATCAGCGCGGGGATGTACACGAGATCCCGGTTCGGTCCGCCAAGCCACAATCCGGGATGTAGCAATGTCAGCGCAATGAGAGCCAGCGCGGCCGTCTCCCAGAGCCGGTTCGTCACAACAAGGTGGCGATGGATGGCGGACGCCATGGCGACGGCGCCAAGCACGGCGGTGGCCGCCACCACCGGCACTCGTAGCGGCTCCACTCCGATCAGCAGCAATTCCGGATTTGCAATGAACACAAAGGGGACCGCAAGGAGCGGCAGCGTCGCCCTCCGGAACAGCGGATCGCTGGCGACGATGCACATGTAAAGAACGAAAAGATGCGTCGTCACCGCCGGCACGGAGCCGCCACCGGCACTGACGACCGGCACCACCAACGCTGACAGGAGCAGATAACCGATCGCCGTCGGCATGCCCGCGGCGAGCACCATTGCAAGGCCCGCGCCGAGCGCGGGCGCGAGCAGCCAGTGGTGTGTGGCGAGATACTCCGCCCGGGAAACGAGCCAGCCGTCGATCCCGGAAAGAGATGCGGAGGCCAGCACAAGTCCGCAGGCCGCCGCGGCAATCACCACCGGGGTCGCGGCCCGGACGGCGCAGACCATGCCGCCGACCAGGTCGCGCGCACCCCGCAGCAAGGCGGTTCCGACATAGTCATACTGGCCGCGAAACAGGGCCTTGACCGGATGATGCGTGATGACGATGCCACCGGCGAGCGCCGCGCAGTAGAGCATCGACATGCCTGCCGGCCGGTCCGCGCCCGCGGTCTCAAGCACCAGGAAGAACAGCGGCAGCAAAAGATAAAGGCCGCTCCCGAGGGTCGCGCCCAGCGGTGCCAGTTCGGCGACGGGTGCGCCCGGTTCGTCCTGATACAAATCGGGTCGCCGGGACGCCGACCACAAAAGCGAGATGTAGATCAATGCCCAGGCGGTGAAAGACAGTGGCCCGGTGGCGCCCGGCATGTGTGCGGCAAGCCAGGCATGGCCGAACGCGAGTCCCGCGACAAGGGCGCAGGTCACCAGTCCCCATACCGCAAGGCTGGCGAAATTTTGCAGCCGGTTCGGCGCCACCGGCCTGGTCGGCAGACCAGCGATACGGTTTCGCTCGGCATTGAAATGGACGAACAGATAGAGCGCGATGTAGGCCATGGTGACCGGCAGGATCGCATGGAGCGCAATCCGGGCGATCGAGACGCCGGTGTGATCGGCGATGAGAATGATCGCACCGGCCATGATCGGCGGCGCCAGTTGGGCATGTGCAGAAGCGGCCCGCGCAATGGTCAGCGCGGCATCGCGCCGGAAACCGGTACCCTCCATCAGGGGAACAGTTGCAGGCAGAATGCGCTGCGTGTTCGCCCGGGCCGACGGGGCATAGCAGGCGCTCAGAAGCGACGCCGTAACCGTTGCCTTGCCGGCGCCGCCGTCCCTGCCGCCGAAACACGCCGCGGCAAGCTTTGCGAAGTAGATCCCGACACCAGCCTTGAGCCACAGGGAGCCAAACAGCACCAGCGGCATGATCAGGCTTATGGCGATGTCAAACGGCCGGCCGAAGACGCCCCGATCTCCAAGCCAGTAGACGCGCAACAAACTCGGCTGCTCTCCGCCGGTCGGCGCCGCTTGCGGCTGCAGCGCGGCTTCCCCGAAGCCGGCCAGCACGACGAATACGGTGGCGACCAGGAACGCAGGGGTACCGAGGGCGCGTTGGACCGCGAAAAGGAGCACCAGCACGCCGGCAGCGCCGGCAAACAAGTCGACTTCCGGCGACAGGCCATTTCCAATGGCAAGGTTCGCCCGAAACACGACCAGGTATATCGCGGCGGCGATGGCGCCGGCGAGGACGAGCCAGTCGTAAACAGGAACCGCGGCCTCCCTGCGCCGCCCGAACTGTGGGAGAGACAGGGTCGCCAGAGCAACCGCGAACAGAAGATGCGCAAGCCCGGTATCAGAGGCGGGTGGCACCAGGGTGAATTTCCAGCCGGTCAGGCGCGACAGCGCACCGGGCAATCGCTGGTCGAGCCAGGCCGCAAGGTCCGTTTCCGCATACAGAAAGAAAACGAGCCAGACGAGCGACAGCACGGTGCACGCTCTGCCGAAAGGCAATTGCGTCGCACGGGCCTCCCTGCGGCCGGCAAGCTCCGGCGCACCCGTTGGCTCGGCATCCGGGGCGACCGAATCGTCGCGCATCACCATACGCCGTCATATATCAGGGATCGATGTCAGTCCATGAGGCCGAGTTCGCGGTAGGCCGTGACGGCACCGTCATGCAGCGGTGCGGAGAGGCTGCTGGCGACCATATCCGCGGGGTCCAGGTTGGCGAAGGCGGGATGCAGCAGCTTGAAGGCGTCGAGATTGCCCAGGACAGCCTTGGCGAGCGTGTAGACGCTTTGCGCTGACACCTCGCTCGACGTCACCAGGGTCGCGGCAACGCCGAACGTCCGGATTGCCCGTGCATTGTCGTACATTCCCGCCGGGATCGTCGTGGCGCTGTAGAAACTATGCTCGGCGACCAGTCCGTCGGCCACGGGCCCGGTCACCTCGACCAGATTGGCATCGCACGACGACAACGTCTCCTGGGTCAGAGTGGATGGGTGGCCGACGACCCAGAAATAGGCATCGATCTCGCCAGCGCACAAGGCGTCGCCTGTATCGATTGCATCCAACTCGGTCGCCCTGGCGAAATCGCCGCGGTCCCAGGGCAGCGCTTCTTCCAGGACTTCCCAGGTGCCCCGGGCGCCAGATCCGATGCTGCCGATATTGACCCTCTTGCCCTTGAGATCGGACAGGATTGCCGCGCGTGCATCCGCCCGCGCGACGATGGTCACCGGTTCTGGGTAGATTGAGAAGACCGACCGCAACTCGCTGAAGGGGCCGTCTGCCTGAAAGCCCGACGAGCCATTATAGGCATGGAACTGCCAGTCCGACTGGACGACGCCGAAATGCAGTTCTCCGGAGCGGATCGCCTTCACGTTGTCGATCGACCCGTTGGTCGACTCGACCCAGCACCGGAACCCGTGGGATTTGCGGGCTTCATTGACCTGCCGGCAGATCGCGCCGCCCGTCGGATAATAGACGCCGGTGACGCCGCCGGTTCCGATACTCATGAATTTCTGCTGTGCGTTTGCCGCCGCGAAGGGGCCAAGCAGCCACACCAGGCCGGCCAACAGCAATCCTCTCAGCACCATTGCCGGCAGTGTGAGCGCGGCCGGCACGTTACCTGACGGCCAGAACGGAACATTTGGCATGGCGCGTGATCCGCTCAGCGTTTGGACCGAGCACATAGTCGCGCGCCGAGGCCGGATGCGTCCCCACCACGATCAGATCCGCCTTGACCGTGTCGGCGGCATTGAGGATCTCTTCGTAGATATTGCCATGGGCGACAATATGCTGCTTGGAGATGCCATCGGGCAGATGCGCCTTGGTGAAGGCATGCAGAGCATCTTGTGCCTGCGACACCATCTTGCCTTCATGGCCGGACGGGAAGAACGAGCCGACAATGCTCATGCCGAAATCCGGCACCACCGTTACCACATGCAGCGTGTCGCCCTCTTCGAGGGTTTCGCAGGCCGCGGCCAGGACCCGGGCAGAGCCCTGCTCCTGGCTGAGGTCGACCGCGGCAAGAACTCGGCGAAAGATGTTCATGGCCTTACTGCGCTCCTTGTGTCGCAGGTGCAGTCGCCGTTTCTCTGCGACGGCGCTGCAGCATGTAGATGAAGCCCAGCAACAGAAGGGCCGGAATGAAGAACAGCTGCTTCCAGGGCTGTTGCGCCGGCACCAGCAGTTTCGAGATCACCTGATCGAAATCGAAGCCGGCCTTCTGCGCCTTTGAGTCGAAGGTCGCTCCATCGACGATTATCTTGCCGTCTTCCTCGAGGACCTCGAGTCCGAAGGCTTCAAGGCGTTCCGCGCCGGTGGGTTCGTCACCTATGTTGATGATCATGGTGAGCGTGACCGGCTCGCCGACATCATCGGTACCGTCGACAATCGCGCGCAGCTTCGAGCCGGGTTCCGCGTCGCCGA
Organism: Hyphomicrobiales bacterium; assembly: GCA_021775615.1. Lineage (GTDB taxonomy): Bacteria > Pseudomonadota > Alphaproteobacteria > Rhizobiales > JAJFHB01 > JAJFHM01. The sequence goes on along the minus strand of JAJFHL010000027.1, from coordinate 25,170 downwards.
CCGCCTGCACGATGGTGGCGGGATCCACTTCCGTGAAGGGCGGAGACACCATGTCCATCCAGAAGCCCGGGCGGAACAGAGTGAAGGCTATGAGGATCAGAACCAGGGATTCCCACATCCGGGATTTGGATATGAAGAAGCCCTGCATGCCCGCGGTGAACACTAGTATGGCCGCAGTCGCAATGATGAACACGGTGATGCCCTGCAGGAACGAGACGTCGATCAGCAGGAGATCGGTGTTGAAGATGAACAGGAACGGCAGCAGGGCGGTGCGCATCGAATAGAAGAACGCCACGAAGCCGGTGCGGATCGGGTCGCCGCCCGAAACCGCAGCGGCCGCAAAGGAGGCAAGCCCCACGGGTGGCGTCACATCCGCCATGATGCCGAAATAGAAGACGAAGAGATGCACCGCGATCAACGGAACGATGAGGCCGGACTGCTGGCCAAGGGCCACGATGACCGGTGCCAGCAGCGATGAGACGACGATGTAGTTCGCCGTCGTCGGCAGGCCCATGCCGAGGATCAGGCTCAAGATGGCGGTGAATATCAGGATCAGGATGATCTGGCCCTGGCTCAGGAACTCGACCAGTGCGGCGAGAACGGCGCCGACGCCGGTTTGCGACACTGCGCCGACGATGATGCCGGCGGCAGCGGTTGCGATACCGATGCCGATCATGTTGCGGGCACCGGCGATCATGCCCTGAATGAGTTCGTCGAAGCCTCGCTTGAATGTCCCATCGATGCCCTCGGAACGGAACACGGCGAACAGCGGGCGCTGGATGAGCAGGATGAACATCATCAGCGCGGTGGCCCAGAACGCCGACAGCGAGGGCGACAGACGCTCCACCATCAGGCACCAGATCAGCACGCCCACGGGAAGCAGGAAGTGCAGGCCGGACTTGATGGTCGGCCCGGGTTCGGGCAACTGGATGACCGGTTCGTTGGGGTCGTCCAGCTCGAGTTCGGGCTGGGCCGAGCAGAAGCGGATCAAAAGGACAACCGCGGCAATGATCAGGCCGGCGATGATCCACGGTGCGGCAGCACCGGTCTGACCGAGAATGTTGACCAGATAGAAGATGCCGAAGGCGCCGATAACGGCGTTGCCGAGCACCATGGCGCCGACCGAAATTGCCTTCATGCGCTGGTCCGCGCTGGCATTGCGTCCGAACATGAAGAAGGCCGCGAACTGAATGGCCAGCACGATGGCGATGGCGAGCAGGCGGTTTTCGTGGCTGCCCAGCATCTGGAACAGCTCGAACAGATAATAGGTGGCCCCGGCAATCCCCATGATCACCGCCATGGTGATGCCGAATGACAGAAGCGCCCATTTGAGCGGCTTGGGCTCACCGGCGCGCGGCAGACCCTGCATGTTCATTTTCTGGGCTTCGAGGTGAACAATGTAGACCAGAGCGATGTAGGAAATGATCGCCGGCACGAAGGCGTGCTTGACGACTTCGAAATATGAAATGCCGATGTATTCCACCATCAAGAAGGCGGCGGCGCCCATGACCGGCGGCATGATCTGGCCGTTGACGGAGGAGGCAACCTCGACCGCGCCGGCCTTTTCGGCGGAGAAGCCGACCCGGCGCATCATCGGAATTGTGAAGGTGCCGGTGGTCACCACGTTGGCGATCGACGAGCCGGATATCAGCCCGGTCATGCCGGAGGCGACGACGGCGGCTTTGGCCGGACCACCGGAGAAGTGGCCCATCAATGAGAAGGCAACCTTGATGAAATAATTGCCGGCGCCGGCCTTGTCGAGCAGGGCGCCGAACAGCACGAAGAGGAACACAAGGTCGGTCGAGACCCCAAGCGCGATGCCGAAGACGCCTTCGGTCGAAATCCACTGGTGATAGGCGACCGCGTTGAAGCTGGCGCCTTTCCAGGCGAGGAACCCGGGCGCGTATGGTCCGAGGAACGTGTAGCCGAGGAACACGATGGCGACAATGGCCAGCGGCGGTCCAAGCGCCCGGCGGGCGCCTTCCAGCAGCATGATCATGCCGACGACCGCGACGATCACATCGAGCATGTTGGGATTGTTCGGCCGGTCGGAGAGACGGGTGCCGAATATGGATTTGATCAGGTTGCTGTCGAAGACAAACAGATAAATCGCGCAGAGACTGGCGATGATCGCCAGCGCCCAGTCCTGCATGGGTATATGCTTGCGTGGCGAGGTGCGCAGCGCCGGGAAGACGAGAAATGCCAGGAACAGGGCGAACGCGAGATGAATCGGCCGCGCTTCGCGGCTCGAGAACACGCCGATTCCGGTGGAGAATGGCAAGGGCGAGGCGATCCATACCTGGAAAATCGCCCAGACCAGTGCGACCCCGGATATGAGCAGCGCAATCTGTGTGTTTATCGGCGCTCGGCCGCCGGTATCGCTGGATGCTACAAGATCTTCAAGTTCGTCGTCGCTGAGCTTCGTTTGCTCGACTTTTTCCTCGGCCATGTCGTGATGTCCCCGCCGCCAGAGTCACTCCCCAATATCTGTGGCCGGAAGCGGGCGCCGGGCGCCCGCTTCCAGATGTCGTCAAAGGGATTACATCATCCCTTTTTCTTTGTAGTAGCGCACCGCACCCTCATGCAGGGGCGCTGACAGGTTGTTCTTGATCATCAGCGCGGGGTCGAGATTTCCGAACGCCGGATGCATCTTCTTGAACCGCCGCATGTCTTCGAAGACCGCCTTGACGATCTCGTAGACCACGTCTGCCGATGTCTTCGAGGAAGCCACGAAGGTGGCGCCGACACCGAATGTGGTGACGTCGTTGTCCGTGCCCTTGTAGATGCCGCCCGGGATCGTCACCATGGCGTAGTAGTCGTTGTCGGCAGCAAGCTTCTGGATCACGTCGTTGTCGACATTGATCAGCTTGGAATCGCACGTTGTCGAGGCTTCCTGGATCGAGCCGTTGGGATGGCCGACCGTGAAGATCATGGCGTCGATCTTGTTGTCGCACAATGCTGCGGACTGTTCAGACGATTTCAGCTCGGAGGCGAGCGCGAAATCATCCATGGTCCAGCCCATTTTGGCCATCACCACTTCCATGGTGCCGCGCTGACCGGAGCCCGGATTGCCGACATTCACCCGCTTGCCCTTGAGGTCGGCAAATGAGTTGATGCCGGAATCGGCACGCACCACGACCGTAAAGGGTTCGGGATGGACCGAGAAGACCGCGCGCAGTTCCTTGAAGGCGCCGTCGGGAAACTGCTCGGGCGCCGAGCCGTTATAGGCGTGATACTGCCAGTCCGACTGGGCGACGCCCATGTCCAGATCGCCGGCGCGGATGCCGTTGATGTTGGCCACGGATCCGCCGGTGGTGTGAGTGCACTTTATGTCGTGCTTCGCGGTGCCCTTGTTGACCAGGCGGCAGATTGCGCCGCCGACCTGATAGTACACACCGGTCTGTCCGCCGGTTCCGATGGTCACGAAGGTTTCGGCCTGCACCGCATTGGTGGCGACGAATGTCCCCATGACGGCGGCGCCGAGAAGGCCGAGTTTTGTAAATTTCATTTATTTTGCTCCCTGCTTGAACCGCGGGCTCCCAGGGGTAGTCACTCTTCCCTGGAGCCGTGCCACTGCAGCACGCCCGAACCCGTGCGCGCGAGTGTCGCGTGTTTTGTGGTCAACTGCAAGTGGAGCCAGGGGATCGATGGCTGGGGATGCCGGCACGCCGATCGTCAATCGTAGCTCTCCGCCGTCCAGTGTCCGGCCGCCAGCATGGCCTGGAGGATCTGCCAGTCTTCCTGGGTGTCGAGATTTGCCGAATGAGAGCCCTCCATAATGAAGGGCATGGTGCGCTCGGGCAGGAACGTGCCTTGGTCGAGGAAAGTGTCCCGGTCGATCAGGTAAAACGCCCCGTTGAGCACGTAGACCGTCGGCAGGGACTGTCTCGGGCCGGTGAACTTGCGCTCCATGAAGGAAGCTATGCGGCCCTCCTCGACCCGTAGCATCTTGGCCGGGTGCGAGCCTTCATAGCGGCACAGGCTGACGGCGGCATCCGCATGGGCCTCGGCCTCGAAGGCGGCGGCAAGACGGTCCAGATCATCGAGCGTGCGCAGGGGCGAGGTGACCTGCAGAAGCAGGAGATAACCCGGCCCGATTCCGGCCTGCTCGATGAGATGCGTGATCACTGCGTCGCTCGTTGTGTCGTCGGCGGCAAGTTCGGCCGGGCGCAAGGTTGGCGCCGCGACGCCGTGGGCCTGGGCGACGGCGTGCATTTCGGAATCGTCCGTCGTGACGATGGTGCGGTCGATCAAAGGCGAGCGGGCGGCGAACTTGATGGCGCGTTCCAGCAGTGTGTCTCCGGCGAGCGGCAGCAGGTTCTTGCGCGGGATGCCCTTGGAGCCGCCACGGACGGGGATGATTGCGGTTACCTGACGGTCCTTGATCATGGTGTCCGCATCGCCATCAATATGTCAGCGTCTTTTCGATGGTCAGCTCGGCCTTCGAAATCACATCGGCGATGTTGCGGCCGGCATCGCCGTCGCCATAGATGTCGTCGGAATGGCGCTCGCCGGACGTCCAGCACCGGTCGATCGCCTGCTTGATCTGGCCCGCGTCATAATCCACGTCGATGACATTGCGGCCGCGGTCGCGGCCATGCTGGCGGCGGCCGATATTGACAGCCGGAACACCGAGATAGGCGCATTCCCTGATGGCGACGGAGGAGTTGCCGACGATGCCGCGCGAATTGATGAGCACGGAGAGAAAGTCGAGCGGCCTCAAGTTCTTGTAGAAGTGGACCCGGCGCAGGGGATGGTTCTCGCGAAACGCCCTGATGCCTCTTGATGTACCGTCCGAGCCGGCGTCCACATTGGGCCAGAACCAGAGCGTTGGATACTGCCCTTCGCGCACCGCGGTCAGCGTCTCCACCACATGCTCGCGGGCGTTCTGGTATTCGGTCGTCACCGGGTGCTGCAGCACCACGATGTAGCCGTCCGAGATGTCGACATCCTCACCGACCCCGCCATAGCCCGACAACAGGTCCTTGATGTCGCGCGGTTCGGTGTCGCGCGCGGTGCGGGCAAGATCGATGGACGGACAGCCGGTGACATGGACATGGGCCGGCTCCTCACCCATCCTGATGACCCGCTCGGCGGCATTCTGGGATGCGACCAGATGCAGGTCGGCCAGCTTGGTGATGGCGTGGCGCACCTTCTCGTCGATGGAGCCGGTGATCTCGCCACCCTGAATATGGGCGAGCGGGATGTTCATGTAGGCCGCGGCGATCGCTGTCGCCATGGTCTCGAAACGGTCGGCGATGGTGACCACCACATCGGGTTTGAGATTGTCGAACACCGTTGCGAGCTCGGCCAGGCCAAGCCCGGTCGACTTGGCCGAGGTCACCAGGTTCTCTCCTTCCAGGATCATGTAGACCTGACGGTCGATCTTGAAGCCTTCCTCCTCGATGACATTGACCGCATTGCCATAGCGGTCAAGCAGGGCGGAGGCGGCGACGACCAGTTGCAGCTCGAGATCGGAATGGTCGCGGATCGCCTCAAGGGCGGTGCGAATGCGGGCGTAGCTGGGGCGCGCCGTGATCACGACGCAAACTTTACGGGTCATAGCGGTCTCAAGCTTTCAGGTCTTCTTCGAGGAGCGGCACATCGCGGGCGACGTCACGCGCGAGGGTGCGGCCGATGACGTCTTCGAACGCGCTTGCGGGAATGCCGGTGCCGGGCTTTTTGGTGGTGAGGTGATCGCGTTCCAGCACGGTGCCGGCGGCAAGATCACCGGTGGCAACCACGCTTTTCAGAAATATGTCGCGCAGCGGGGCGATGCTGTCGGGCACCTGCGTCTTGTCCACCGGCGCGGCGCGCATCTTCTCGATGAACCTGACGCCGCGCACCAGCTCGGCCAACTCGTCACTGGTCACCGAGGCGGGCACGTCGGGGCCGAACATTTCCCGGCTCATGGTGATGTGCACTTCGATCACGTCGCAGCCGAGCGTCGCCGCCGCCAGAGACGGGAAGATGGTGCCGGAATGGTCCGACAGTCCGACCGCGGTGCCATAGCGCTCACGGAACGCCTCGAGCACATTGAGGCCGATCGCTTCGGGCGGCGAGGGATACTGGGTGGTGCACTGAAAGATCGCCAGCGGCGCCCCGTGCCGTTTGATGAGGTCGACGGTTGCATCGATTTCCGTATAGGGGCTCATGCCGGTCGACAGCAACACCGGCCCACCGGTCGCCGCCATGGCGTCGAGCATGGGCGCATTGGTGATCTCGCCCGAGGCGATTTTCCATCCCGCCACGCCGACCGATTTCAGGAGTTCGACGGCCTGCAGGGAAAATGGCGAGCTGAGGAACATGAGCCCGGCGTCATCGGCATGGCGCTTCAGCCCGTGCCACTGGTCGGGGGTGAACTCCATACGCTCCCAATAGCCGAAGCGGGTTTCGTCCTGCGGGCTGAAACGGGTGCGCCAGGGCTCGCCCGGCGTGCTTTCGGCAGCGGCGATGTGGGTCTGGAACTTGACCGCGTCGGCGCCGGCCCGCGCGGCGGCGTCGATATAGGAGTGAGCAAGGCCGAGACTGCCGTCATGGGCCTGCGCCACTTCCGCGATGATGGTGCATGGGCGCCCGGGGCCGGGATCCTGCAGCCAGGTTTTCAGATTTTCAGTCACTGTGGTTCTCAACTGACGCGCGTTGGCGCTCAAGCTGCCTGTTTGCCGAACCGGTTACAGAAGGAACGCACACGCGTCAACCGGGCGTGGCGCCGCGTGCCGGGCCCGGCGCGAAAGCCGTGGATATCCAGTTGGCGTAGATCAACGCCGCATCGCTTTCGAATGCGGCGGCGTTGCGCGTGGACCGGGCGAGGAATTGCTTTATCCCGTCTGCCCCCAGCATGGCTTCGAAGTCCGCCTTGTATTCGGGGAGTTCGAGGCATGCCTCGATCATGTCGAGCGTCAATTCGGTGTGAAACTGGAGGCTGAGGGCATGCGTCCCGATCTGCATGGCCTGAATGGCACACATCGGCGATGTCGCGAGCACGGTGGCGCCGTCGGGCAGTGCCTTGACTTCGGCGCCATGGCCCTGGGTGCAGGGGAACGTGTGCGGCAATCCTGCGAGGAACGGGCTCGCCTGCCCGTCGGCCGTCAATGCGACCTCCAGTATGCCGACTTCCGGCGCGGCCGACGGACCGATCTCGCCGCCCAGCGCGTCGGCGAGAAGCTGATGTCCCAGACACAGGCCGAAATAGGGCATGCGCCGTTCCGCGACCGCCTCGCGTATCGCCCGTTTCTCGGCGATAAGCCATGGGTGGTTGTCCTCGTCCCAGGCCTGCATCGGCCCGCCCAGGACCCACAGACCATCGAAATCATCAATGTCGGGAATTGCATCACCCTGATCGAGCTGCACAACATGCGGAGATATACCGTCCGCACCAAGCATCGCGGAAAAGCGCCCGACATGCTCTGCCGGGTGATGTTGAAACACAAGAAGTCGGTGGTCAGGTCTGCGCACTTACGGAGCCGATAGCTGCAGGAATTTGCATTCTGTATTCAGTATACAATTCCTATCGAAGCGCGCAATCATCGACCTTTTCGCGCGCGCCCTCACCGCGGAATCGCGCTATAGAGGCGGCCATTTCGATGAAAGGGTCTTCAGCGTGGACATTGCAACATTGATGAGTTTCACCTTTGTGGCGGCTCTGCTCGTGATGTCGCCGGGCCCCAATGGCGTTTTGATCGCCCGGACTGTCCCAACATCGGGGAGAACCGCCGGTTTTGCCAATGTGGCCGGCTTCGTGGCGGCATTCTATGTTCATGGCGCCCTGTCGATACTGGGCATCTCGCTCATTCTGGTGCAGTCGGCACAGCTGTTCTTCATCGTCAAGATGGCCGGAGCCGCGTATCTGTGCTGGCTGGGCCTGAAGGCGCTGTTTGATGCGTGGCGCGGGCCCGCGCCTGCCCAGCGCATCGTCCCCGCAAAACGGCGGCGAACCCTGGTAAAGGCGTTCGTAGAGGGATTTTTAACCAACGCCCTTAATCCGAAGGTCTCGATGTTCTATCTGGCTGCATTTCCGCAGTTTATCTCGACCGGCGACGGTGCGGTGCGGGCGGCATTCCTTCTCGTTGCCGTCCATTCCGCGCTCAACCTTGCCTGGTTCAGCGCGGTCGTCCTGCTGTTCGCACGGCTGGCAAATGTTGCAGGCGGCAGCGCTTTCCAACGCTGGTTGAAGGGCGTCACCGGTGTGGTGTTTGTCGGATTTGGGGTCAAACTCGCGACGCTGCGGCCATAAAGCCCGGTGCGGCAAAATCCATCGAATTTGAAACAAACTGCAATACCGGGATCAAACCCACCTTAACGTGCCCCTGTTATGGTGCTGCAATCATTAAGCGGCCTGGCGGTCATTTGCCGTGCCGCTGTCGGGTGGGCAAGCATTTGCTAAGGACACGGAAGAGAAGATGCTCGAACAGTATAATCCCACGGTTTTGATGGTCGAACCGAGCCGCCATTTTGTCTCGCTTCTGAGACATATTCTGTCGGTCGGCGGGGTGAAGCACACGCATCATGCGGCCGACGCCTATGGGGCGCTCGAGGTCATCAAGGCCGATCACGTGGACATTCTCCTCCTCGACAGCGAAATTACGGGCATCACGGCGGTCGAACTCACACGGGTCATCCGGTGCGCGTCTGACAGCCCCAATCCCAACCTGCCGATCATCTTTCTGTCCGACCGGCCGACACGCCGGCTGATCGACACCGCGACGCAGGCGGGGGTGAACTACTATGTCCGCAAACCGGTCAGCGCCCAGATCCTGCTGGAACGCATGAAGTGGGCGATCGAAGCCGAGCACCAGCGGATTGCCGAAATTCGCGAAGGTCTGGAGCCGGCGGCCTAGATTTAGGACCAGCCCGTCGATCCGAAGTAGTTTTCCGAGAGCGTCTGGATCTGGCCGCTCTCATTGTCGCCGACATAAATCCCAAATCGGTTTTCACTGCGTTCGGAGACATATCTCATCAGCATGTCGCGCAGGGCGCTGTCGGTGATCCCGTCCCAGGGAATTTCATCGAAGGCAAACATGCGGACGGCGGGATCCTCCACCGGACCGTCAACGATATCGCCGCGGTAATAGACCCGGTGCTCATGGCCGCTGTCGCTCTCATAGACGGCGAACAAAAAGGTGATCTTGGCCTCAAGCCCGAGGTCGCGAAACTTCGCCAGCAGGCTGTCGCGTTCTTCCGGGCTGCCGAGACGGGGGGCCGTCGGCAGCACATAGGCACCTTCGGTGCCTTCGCGCAGCATCAGGACGCGGCCCTCGCTCTCCAGAATTGCACCGATCCTGGTCTGCTGGCCGGGCGCGGCCACCGCGTCGCGTTCCAGCCCGAACTTGACGTAGCTGCCGCGGCAGAAGCCGAGCGGGTTCGAATTGGTGTGGGCAAGATCGGTGACGCGTCCCAACAAAATGACATGGTCGCCCGCCTCGAGCACTTCATGCCTGGCGCATTCGAGCCAGGCCGCGGTCTCCTCGATAATCGGGCTGCCGCCGGTGCCGACGCGCCACTGGGCGTGGCTGAACTTGTCCGGATCCTTGGAGGCGAAGGTCGAGGATGTCTCGGTCTGGTCCTCGGCCAGAATGTTGATCGCGAAGCTCTCGCATTCGCAGAACACCTGACAGCTCAGCGCTGTCTTGCCGATGCACACCAGCACCAAGGGTGGATCGAGCGACACGGACGTAAAGGAATTCGCGGTGAATCCGCGCGGCGTGCCGTCGGCTTCGCGGGTTGTGACCACGGTCACGCCGGTCACGAAGGCGCCCAGCGCCTTGCGCAGCTCCATCGGGTCTATGGCGCCCGCCGCCGGTCCCTTCTCGCTCATGATACAGCTCGTATTGTTGCGCTGGAAACGCATCTAGCATGTTAGAGCTGTTTGCGCGATGCCGGAACGCTTGATCCTGGTCAAAGTGCGGTGCTGCAAACTACAGCCTATAGGCGGTATGATGGATGCCGCACCAAAATTGGAGGGGATTTCCGTGCCGGGCGACATTTCCGTGCAGGGTAATGAGGCGCCGCACCTGAGACGGCGGCTCACATTGCCGCTTCTCGTTCTCTATGGTCTCGGTGTGACGATCGGAGCGGGGATCTATGTCCTGGTGGGCGCCACGGCCGGACGGGCCGGAGTGCATGCCCCCTTCGCCTTCTTGCTGGCGGCCTGCGTCATGGCATTCACCGCCGCGGCCTTCGCGGAGTTGGCGGGCCGCTATCCGGTGAGCGCCGGGGAAGCCGCTTATGTGCGTGCCGGATTCAATTCAAACCTGTTGTCGGTGTTGACCGGGCTCATGGTGATCGCGGCCGGCACCGTCTCGTCCGCCGCCATCGCCGTCGGCAGCACCGGCTATATCCGCGAGCTTGTCGACCTGCCGCAGGCGGCGCTGCTGCCGCTCATTGTCGTCGCCATGGGACTGGTCGCCGCCTGGGGCATTCTCGAATCGGTGCTGTTCGCGGCGTTCTTCACGCTCATCGAAGCGGGCGGGCTCATTGTCATCATCGTCGCCGGGTTCAGCGATCCCGATCTCGTCGCCCGCGTGCCCGAAGTCGTGCCGTCATGGGGAGAAACCGGTGTGCTGACCGGCATCGTTGCCGCCGGGCTGCTCGCGTTTTTCGCCTTTATCGGCTTTGAAGACCTGGTCAATGTGGCCGAAGAGGCCAAGAACCCGCAACGCACCCTGCCCTGGGCGATCTTCCTGACCCTGACGATCACCACCGTGATGTACTTTCTGGTGGCCTCGGTCGCGGTGCTGTCGGTGCCGCCGGAGACGCTGGCCGCCTCGCCGGCGCCGCTCAACGACGTGTTCCGCAAGGTCACGAACGTTTCGCCCGTGATCATCATCGCCATCGCCATCGTCGCTACGCTGAACACCATCATCGTGCAACTGATCATGGCCTCGCGGGTGCTTTACGGTCTGGCGGACCAGGGCAACATGCCGCAAATCTTCGGCCGCGTGAGCGCCCTCACCGGCACTCCGCTGGTGGCCACCGCAACGGTCACCGCGATCGTGCTTGTCCTCGCCTTGGGCTTTCCGCTGGAGGGTCTGGCGGAAATGACCTCGCGCATCACGCTCAGTGTCTTCGCGCTGGTGAATGTGGCGCTGATCTGCCTGAAAGTCAGGGGCACGCCGGCGCCAGCGGGCGCGGTGCAGGTGCCTTTCATCGTGCCGGTCCTGGGTTTTATCGCATCCCTGGCCTTTCTCTTCGGCGGCACGCTTTTCGGTTAACCGAAATGTGGTGCGTGCGCTGATTATGCGCTAAGAGATTCCCTAGGGAACATTCACTGGGAAAGAGGAAAACAAGATGCGCAAAGCGCTGAGAGTGGCGGCAGTGTTGGGTGTAACCATGGCCGCGGGACTTGCCCTGAACACAACCACCGCAACCAAGGCGGCCGCCGATTCATGCTGGAACCACAACGGCTCGGTCATGCGCCTGCAGGCGTCGGGCAACCAGCGCTGGTTCTATTACGAAAATCCGCGCCAGGCGATGCGGAACGAGGGCGTCACACCGGGCACCCTTTTGTTCAACGGCCGGAAAAACGGCAACAGCTACTCGGGCACAGCCCGGCTGTTCTCACGGCACTGCCCCGGCGCGCCGCTGGAATACCAGGTCCAGGGCCCGGTGCGCCCCGACCAGCTCCAGGTCACCGTCTACGGCACCCGGCCGGTCATGAACCGCTGCCAGCCGACCGGCCAGTACAAGACCGATACGCTGGTGTTCACATACATGCACCAGTGCTGAGGACTGGTTGTCCTTGAGGCGGCGCGAACGCGGGACAGCGGGCCGGCGATCTCCATGTTGATTGCCGGCGCGTAGCCGGAGCACGACGGCCGTCCGGGATTGCGCGTTTGCAGCCGGCCTGGGGCCGATACCGGCGCAGCACCAAGCTTGTTACTTTCAACTGTATGGCATCGTCGGCGCTTACGCCGCCGCACCATGTGCTCGATCCTCGGACGGCCACAGCGTTCACAAAGATTTGACGGAATCTCCGCGCAATCGACATGGCCTAACCGTGCAAACCATCAACCTGCCGCAGTCTGGCGGCAAAATCTTCCAGCTTGTAACTCTTCTTTGCCAAGTCGGCTCGCCCGATCATTCCACGGCTTCGGGATCGACCACTTTACCGGGGGAAGCTCACCAAGCATCCGACACTTCACAAATGGGAGTCGTTCTCGATGCATGGCATACTCAACATTTCTCGATATCAATGGTGCCCAAGACGCGCCGTGATCCAGTTCATTGGCGGCCTTGCGCTCGCGGCCGGATTGATTGGCGCCAATGGGCCCGCCCAGGCCGCTGGCGCGGTCTGTACGTCGGATGTCACGCTGACCAATGCCGACTTCTCGATTACCGGAGGTCAGGACAGCGACGTCGATCTGGTGAACAAGGTGGTGAAGATCAGCGCCGATCCGGGCGGCGCGGAGAACCAGGATTCCATTGCCGAACTCGGTATCCGCTTTACGGCCGCGGAATCACTCGCAGCCGACGTGACGCTCGGCGGGATATTCGCGGTCGGACGACTGCGCGGCTCGAACAATATCGGCTTCGGATCCATCAAGGTCGACGCGATCGTCAGGGATCTCACCGATGACGTCGAGCTCGCCCGTACGACGGTGATCGACAACAGCGAGAACGGCTCACCATTTCAGACCACAATCGAAGTGGTGAACACCCTGCCCACCGCCCAGCCGGTGACCTTCATGGTCAATCTGATTGACGGCCACGAGTATGCCGCACTGATCCGCGTTGAAGTCGAGGCGCAAGGGTTCCTCGGCCTGTCCGACTTCGACGGCGGCGGCGCTCAGGACGGTGTCCACCTCTCCGCCATCGAGATTAAGCTCGATCTGGAAGATGACGACGGTGACGGTCTCCCCAACCTGTGGGAGACGGACGGCATCGATATCGACTGCGATCCGTCGAACGGCATCGATCTTGACCTTCCGGCCATGGGGGCCAATCCAAACCACAAGGATCTCTTCATCGAGGTGGACTGGATGCCCGGCGCGGTGCCGACACAGGCAACCATCAAGGCGCTGCGCGAAGTCTTCGCGGAGGCTCCGGTGGAGGCGGCGGGCGTCGCCAACCCGGACGGCCTGAAGGGGATCGATCTCCGCATCGATGCCGGCAATCTCACCGACCCCATGGGAGAGGAAGACGGCGCCGGCATCAACACCTGCGGCGACGGAGTGGACAACAATGCGGACGGCCTGACGGATGCCGACGATCCGGACTGTCTCGTCGGCGACCTGCCGTTCTCCAGCCTTGCAGGCGGGGCCAACCTCGGCGATGGCCAGGCCATTCCGGTCAGCAACATCAGCGATTTGGGCTCCGACAACGACGGTGACGGGACGCCGGAGTTTTACGAAGCGCGGCAGAACAACTACAACAGCATCCTGCGCTCGAAAGCGATCCGCTATTCCATCAGTGCGGTCGTCGTCGGGTCGCTGGGCGGCGAAGCCGAACTCGGCGGCAACGATTTCGTGGTGTTTCAGCTCAACGAAATGCCAGGCTGCGCGCCTGCCACCGGCTTTCCGATCGGAGCAAATGCCGGCGTGTGGTTGCACGAGCTGGGTCACACGTTCGGTTTCAATCACGATGGCGCGACGCCCATGAACCGAAACTTTACGCCGAACTATGTCAGCTCGGTCAACAATCTCTACACATTCGGAATAATCCAGAACCAGAATGCAACCAGCCAGGACTTCGACTTCGATGGAGTGCCGGACTGCCGGATCCTGGACTATTCGCCGCCGCGGGTGCCGAATGGCCGGGGTGTTGCGCCGCTGCCCGACCTGAACGAAAACGGCGGACTGAACGAGAGCGTCAGGCTGGACCCGACGGACGGCGCCAACCAGTTCTCGTTCTTCCAACCGCCCGCGGGCCAGTTCATCCAATGGCCTCTGAACGCGCGGCCGGACTATGACGGCGACGGGATGACGAACGGCAACAACCTTATGGTCAATCTCAACAGAGACTTCGATTCGAATGGCAACCCGCGCTTCGAGCTGCTGATCGGAGCGAATGACTGGGACAGCATGGTGATGGACCTTCGCGGGTTCGAGGACTCCGATGACGGCCCTAAGAGTAATCTCGGTCAGCTGGTAGTGGACGACGCGCACGAGTTCCTCGAAATCTACCGCCAGCAGCTGACGACAAAACTGGAGCTTACCAAAGAGGTGATCTCGGATTTCGTCGTCGCCGGTCAGGAACTGTCGTTTCGGCTGACCGTCACCAACCGTGGGCCCAATCCGGGGCGGGACATTGAAATTCGCGACCGCCTGCCCGAGGAAGTCACCGTGCTGCAACTGCCGAACGATTGCGAACTCACGGCACCGCGTGACGTGCTTTGCAAAGTGTCGGAACTACGCGTTGAAGATAAACGGGAGTTCGATTTGCGGACGAAACTGCGCGCCGACCTGGACTGCGGCGAGGCGCAATTCAAGTCGATCGCAAACAAAGCCGAGATTTCCGGCTTCGCCGGCTACCAGAAAGGCGGCGCCAGTCAGGTGGTCCAGGAATTTCCGGTCCTGTGCATCAATTTTGAGTATACGGCGAAGATCGTGTGCGGAGTGCAGGGCGAAACGGATGAGGAGCCGCTGGGCCGCGGGCACTACAGTACAAGCGTCAATATTCACAATCCCAATGACGAGACGGTCAGCTTCTTCAAGAAGCTCGCTCTAACGGTTCCGCCGCGCCGTCAGGTGCCCGGCAGGATCACTCCGCTTGCAATCGATCAGCTCAACTATGACGGCGCCCTCAAGGCCGACTGCCGCGCCATCCGCGCCGCTCTCGGCAGCCGCCTGACAACGCCGTTCTTCGAAGGATTCTTGGTCGTCCAGTCGCCACGAAGTCTTGACGTCACCGCGGTCTACACGGTGACCACACCGCAAACCAACATGCATGTGGAAGTGGTGCCGGAGCGCGATCGGCGCAAGCTCAAGACGCCCCCGTCCGACGACAAACCGAAGCGGAGGCCCGACCTGACGCCGAAGAAGTTCTCATGTGTGCCGCCGCGCCCCGGCCAGGGCAACAGGCCCCGCGCGGTAGAAATCTTTGTGGAGAATATCGGTGAGGGAACCGCGGGGCCGTCGGTGACGCGGGTGACGTTTTCCGGCAGGGCGGAACCGGTTGACGTGACCCTCGAATCGCTCAGCGCGGGAGTGACCGGCGAAACCGAGCACGCGATCCCGCGGTCGTGCCCGACAGACTGCAGGTTCACGGCGGTGGTAGATCACCCCGACAGCATCGACGAGATTAGGGAAGACAACAATGTTCTGGAGGGGAGCTGCCTTCCTCTGCCCGGTTAGCCCGGAACGGTCGCGCTTGCCGGCGGCCGGAGGCTAGGTGATCGAGAAAGATGGTACCGCCTCCCCGGCTCGAACGGGGGACCTCTAGATCCACAATCTAGCGCTCTAACCTACTGAGCTAAGGCGGCACGCGGTGTCGCTTGTCCGGATGCCCGATATGGGGGCCGCGACGGGCGCACCCTACTGCGATCGGTTTGCCATTGCAAGCGACCGGCGGGGCGGTTTAGAGCGCCGCGCCGGGCCTGTTAAGTGAGCGCGCAGAGCCACCAATATCAAAGGGCCCGGCTTGCGCCGGGCCCTTCGGTTTCGGCCACGTTCGCCCTTTGCAGGGCGCAGGCCGTGCAGCTTTTCAGAAGCTAGAGCGGGATCAGGAAAAGTGGATACCGGTTTTCCGTCCGATCCCGCTCTAAGCTATTAGAATCGATCACGTTTTATCAACTTAGGTGAGCCCACCTAAGGTGATCGTGATCTCGAGCGGGATCAGGAAAAGTGGATGCCGGTTTTCCGTCCGATCCCGCTCTAAGCTATTAGAACCGATCACGTTTTATCAACTTAGGTGAGTCCACCTAAGTTGATCGTGATCTAGGTTGTTCAGGCGGTCGGGAAGACCGTCTTGGCCTGCTCGAAGGACTTCTTCATGCCTTCGGCGAGCGGCTTGGAGGTGCTCTCGGCGACCTTGGCGGTGAGCTCGCTGAGGTCCTTCGCCTGGTTGGCGTAGGTGGCGAACTGGTCGCGCGCGAAAGCCGACTGCAATTCGACGACTTCCTTGATGTCCTTGGCGGCAACCAGCTTGCGGGCAAACTCGAAGCCGGCATTGATGTTGCTCTGGGTGTATTCGATCGCCTTGGTGTTGAATTCGGCGGTGCCGGCCTTCAAAACGTCTGCCGAACCGTCAAGCAGTTCGACGGCTTCCTGGGCGGAGCCCTTCATCTGGTCATAAGCGGTCTTGGCCTGGTCCAGGCCGCGCTCGGTCATGTCGCGCAGGGTGGCCGGAACCGCAGCCATCGCGTCTTCGACGATCTGCGCCTTTTCGGCCTTGGGGGTCTGGTTCTTGGCTGTTTCAGTCATGTCTCAATCTCCTTGGGTGACACCCGATCCGCATCAGATCTGAGGGTTGTCGGTGTCTCATGGAGGCAATATAGGCAGGCTGATGGTGCGTTGCAACATAAATGTTGCAGTGCATTATGACATTTTGTGGGCACCGGGCGACGCAGCAATTTGCGGCGTTTTGCAAGGCGTGGCGCGGCGCATCCGGCTTTACCTTTCGGCGAAATTGCCGTAGTTGGCGCTGGACGCTAGAGATTGCGCGCCTATAAAGTGATTCGAGAGCAAGTGATGCGGCTCTTACAGGCGGAATTCGGCGGCGTACTCGCAACCGGATGGATATTTCGGGAGGCCACCCGCGCCTGGATGAAAGGCATTTTGTGACCAGTGACGTTGCACCTACGCTCGACGCGCTGAAGCAAAACCCAGAACCGGCATGGTTGTGGGACGCGGAGCGTATGCGCGTCGTCTGGGCCAACGACGCGGGCATCGCCATGTGGGGCGCGGAAAGCCTGTTCGACCTGGTGGAACGGCGGTTTTCTGCCAAGGACCCGGGCGTTGCAAAACTGGCCGAGATCTTCCGGCAACTGGGCGCCGGTCAGTCGCAAGGCGTGCGCCTCGCCTTCGCCGGCGCCGTCACCGATGCACCGATCGAATGCGATTGCCATCACCATGGCCTCAATGACGGCCGGCCGGGCCTTCTGGTCGTTGCCATAAAGACCCTCGATGAGACACGAGAGCTCGACGGCGCGGTTCAGCTGAGCGCCCTGGAGACGCTGCCTTCGGCCGTCGCCGTCCTGGAACGCAACGGCCAGGTGGTGTTCTGCAATGCCGCGGCGCGCGACCTTTGGGACTATCGCCTGCCCGCCAATCTGAACGAAATGGTCGGCGGTGCGGAGACCGCGGACCGGCTCATGCGGCAGGCAAACACGGCGGGGCTTGTCAGCCAGGTCACCGACATCGAGACGCGGTTCGGCGCCCGCCCGCACCGGCTGCATCTCGAACCGCTGCCACGCGAAGATAACGAAGAGCCGCGCTATGTGCTGCAGCTCGACGACGTGGCCGACCGGCGCGATCTTGAGCAGAAGCTGCGCGCCGACGCCGACCGGTTGGCCGACTTCGTTGCCGCCGCGGCGACCATCACATGGGAAATCGACGCCGAATTGCTCTTCCGCGCCGCCGACGGTGATGTGCTGGGCGATCTCGTCGGCACGCCGTGGCCGGACTTCTCCGGCGCGCATGATCTCGACCCCGGCGGCGCAATCGCCGCGGCTCTCGCCAACCGCGACGCCTGGCGCACGGAGGTTGCATGGCCCTCGCCGGAGGGACCGCGGCGCGTCTACCTGAGCGGCGTCCCGCAATTTGGTCCCGACGGCGCCTTCACCGGTTATCTCGGGGTCGGCGCGCCGGTTGCCTCGCACACACCGCAAGATGCAGAACCGGACGCTGACGGCGCACGGCCTCACGGTGCCGAAGCGGGCCCGGCCGACGACGCCCCGGCCGAACTCAGCGACGAGGAAAAGGCGGCCTTCCGTCAGATCGCGGAAACGCTGACCAACGGAGATGGGGAGACGGCCGAAGAAGACCAGTCAAACGCCCCGCCCCCGGAACCGGCCAGCCGCGGCGGACCGAGCGACGACGATCTGAGAACCATCCTCGACACCGCAACCGACGGTGTCCTCACCCTCGATCACAAGGGGAACGTCGCCTCGCTCAATGCCAGCGCCCAGGCCATATTCGGCTACGATACCCAGGAGGCGGTCGGGCGGCCGATATACGATTTCCTCACGACCGAGAGCGCGGCCACGGTGCGCGATTACCTCTCTGCCCTGTCGGACAGCGGGCTGGCGCGGATTTTCAACGACGGGCGCGAAATCGTCGCGGTTGAGAAGCAGGGCGGCGAGATTCCGCTCTTCGTTACCATCGGCCGGATCTACGCCGGCGCCAATCGGCGCCACGGCAAGACCAGTTACTGCGCGGTCATCCGCGACATCACGCAGTGGAAGCGCACCGAGGTCGAATTGCGCAGCGCCAAGGAGCAGGCGGAGCGTGCGAACGCACAGAAATCGGAGTTCCTGGCCAATATCAGCCACGAGCTGCGGACGCCCCTGAACGCGATCATCGGCTTTTCGGAGGTCATGAAGACGGAGAAGTTCGGCACCATTTCGAACGACCGCTATCGCGGATATGTCACCGACATTCATTCCAGCGGCGAACATCTGTTGAGCCTGATCAACGACCTTTTGGATCTGTCGAAGGTGGAAGCGGGCAAGCTGGAACTCAATTTCACCAGCGTCGACCTGTCCGACATCATCCAGCAATGCATCGGCATCATTCAGGAACACGCCACCCGCGAACGCATTATCATCCGCACCAGTGTCGCCGACGGCCTGCCGAACGTGGTGGCCGACCAGCGCAGCATGCGCCAGATCCTGCTCAACCTCCTGTCCAACGCGGTCAAGTTCACCGACAAGGGCGGACAGGTCATCGTGTCCGCGGTGATGGACGAGGACGGGCAGGTCAAGCTCCTGGTCAAGGATACCGGCGTCGGCATGTCGGCGGACGAACTGGTCCAGGCCATGGAACCGTTTCAGCGGGTCGAACGGACCCAGCGTTCGGAGAAGCCGGGCACCGGCCTTGGCCTGCCGCTGACCAAGGCGCTGGCGGAAGCCAACCGGGCGTCTTTCGAGATCGAAAGCGAGCCCGGCCGGGGCACCCGCGTCCAGATCACCTTCCCCACGACACGCGTTCTGGCGGATTGACCGCGCCGGCTCAGCCGCTCTATAAGCGCAGTGCCAGTTCATATTGAGAATGATTTGCAAATTAGAATTATTAAAGGGTTGACCCTCAGTGAAGCCGTGCGCCGATGCAAGACCACTTACACGATGAACCCGTGACGCTCGCCGGCCGGCGCTCGCTGCTGTTCGGTGGCGACGGCGACCGGATCTGGGGCATTGGCGCGGTCTTTGTCAGCGCGCTGGTTGCACTGCCGGTGCTGGCTATCGGGATTCTCGCGCTGGTTCCGACGGAGAACATCTGGCCGCATCTCATGCGCACCGTGTTGCCGGGCTACATAAAGCAGACCCTGCTGCTGATGATCGGCGTCGGCGCACTGACATTCATCGTCGGCACCGGCACCGCCTGGCTGATCACCATGTACAGGTTTCCGTGCCGCAAGTGGCTTCAGTGGGCCCTTCTCATCCCGCTGGCCATGCCGACCTACATCATCGCCTATACTTATGTCGACGTGTTCGAATATTCCGGCGTGGTGCAGGGGTTTCTGCGCGATCTGTTCGGCTGGCGCAACGCGCGGGACTACTGGTTTCCGGAAATCCGGTCGACTGGCGGCGCCATCTTCGTCATGTCCTTCGTGCTCTACCCCTATGTCTATCTCACGTCGCGGGCCAGTTTTCTGAAGCAGTCGGTGTGCCATCTGGAGGTCTCCAGAACGCTTGGCCGCAGTGCGACCGGCACGTTCTTCTCGGTCGCGCTGCCGCTGGCGCGGCCGGGCATTGTCGTCGGTGTTTCCCTGGCGATGATGGAATGTCTCAACGATATCGGAGCGGTGGAATACTTTGGCGTCAATACGCTCACCGTCGGCATCTACACGACCTGGCTCGAGCGCAGCAATCTGGGGGGAGCGGCGCAGATCGCAAGCATCATGCTGCTCTTCGTGTTCGCGTTGATCTGGCTCGAACGGGTCGGACGCTCGGGACAAAGGTTCCATCACATGTCGCAGCGCGAGCGTAAGCCGACACGGCAAAGACTGACAGGCTGGCAGGCGGCGGCGGCGACCGTGGCATGTATCGCGCCGGTGGTCATGGGCTTCGTGATACCCGGCGTCGTTCTCCTGCAGTTCGCGTTCAACCACTTTGACGAGGCGGCGAACGAGAGTTATCTGCGCTTCGTGCGCAACAGCATATTGCTGTCGACACTCGCCGCCGCCGCGGCAATCGTCATCGGACTGTTTCTTGCCTATGCGCACCGGCTGGCCCGTTCGGACTTCGTCCAGATTGCGATCCGTTTCGCGAGCGTCGGCTACGCTGTGCCCGGAGCCGTGCTTGGGATCGGCATCCTCATTCCCCTGACCCAGTTCGATAATTTCGTCGACGGCATTGCCCGCGACCTGATCGGCATCTCCACCGGTCTGCTCCTGACCGGCACGATATTCTCAATCGCCTATGCCTATGTGGTCAGGTTCCTTGCGATATCCTATGGCAATATGGAAACCGGTCTCGGACGGGTGACGCCCAACCTCGCGGCGGCGGCACGCACCCTGGGGCGCTCATCGACCGGCGCCCTGCGCGATGTTCACCTGCCGCTGATTCGGCCGGCGATCGCCACCGCGGGACTTCTGGTGTTTGTCGACTGTATGAAGGAGCTGCCGGCAACGCTGATCCTGCGGCCGTTCAATTTCGATACCCTGGCGACGCATGTCTACACCTACGCGTCACTCGACCTTCTGGAGGAAAGCTCGCTGGCGGCGCTCACCATCGTGCTGGCCGGCCTCATCCCGGTGATACTGCTCAATCACACGCTGAAGGAGCCGAAACGGGCCGGACGCGTGAGCTGATCTCCTATTCGACGATGCGCAGGAAGGCGGATTCGATGCGGTCACCGATCTCCTCGAACGCGGCCAGGAAGTCGGCGGAGTTGTCGGCATCGAAATAGTGTTCTTCCGAGCTGGCACAGTATTCCAGGAGCTCGCGGCCACCCGAAGGCGCCTGAAAGGCGACCGTGAAGACTTCGACACCGTCCGCCTTGAGATCGTCGCACAGGTCCTCGGTGGCGTCATCGTCGGCGCTGTAGTTGTTGTCGCCATCGGTCATGAAGATCATGAACCTGTGCAGCTCGAACTCCTCGCCTTCATGAACCGGCTGTGCTTCATGAGCGGTCTGTTCAGCACCCGACGTCAGCCATCCGCCGGCAAGGTCGACCGCGGTGGTCGAAGCGGTGCCGCCGCTGGCGTACAAGTCCTGCACCACGGACCTGGTGTGATCGATGCCCCAGTCCATGGGCACTGTCTCGCGGATCTGCGAATAATAGGTCACAAGACCGGTGCGCACATAGATACCATCCGGGTCAGCCGTGCCCAGCTTGTCGAGCAAGTGCGTGGCGGCGGTGCGCAAAGTACCGATCTTGCCGCTCCAGTTCATCGAACCAGATACGTCGAGGACGAGGTCAAGCGATACCGGCTCGGAAACATGTCCGTCATAGGAGACCGTGCTCTCGGTGGCCACAATCTGGCTGTCGATGCCGGCCACCTGCAACACGTGCGTGGGAACTTCGGCGGTGATCTTGACCATCACCGTCTTGGTCTCGTCGTTGAACTCGACCGTGAGATTCTGGATGACGACGTCAGGACCGTAGACGCCCATATTGGCGTCGAGAAACTTCTGACCGATGGTCTGGCGCAATTCCTCATCATCGTGATGGCGGGCCGCCGCCAACGCGATGGAGTCGACGGTTCCGGCGAGCTTCTGCTGCACGGCGGCAGCCTTGCTGTAGTCGACGGCGACACCGATCGCCACCAGAATGGGCAACAGTGTAATCCCAAACATCATCGCGACGTTTCCGGATCTGGAACGGAAGAAACGTGAAACGGTTCGGCTCAACAAAGACATTTCAGTATCCCGCATGTTGATTTCTGCGCCCTTTTCCTTGTCGCATGGCGCATTCTATACGCCCACTGTCTCCATACATACAGCACAACTATTCTATAAAAGTTGAATCATATTACGAAAAATTGAAACTGGAAAATTCTATACTTCTTCAATTCTTACAATTTGAACTCGATTTATGTAAAATTGTCTGGAGTTGCCATGCGCCCAAAAATGAAGCGCGGCCCGCCCCCGAAGGGAGCGGACCGCGTGGCAAGCGCTGCGTTGGTGAGTTAGCGCCAGACGCTATTCGACGATGCGAAGCAGACTTTGCTGGATGCGCTCGCCGATCTGTTCGAACGCCACAAGAAACTCCGCGGAATCCTGGGCATCGAAATAGTGACTTTCCGAACTGGAGCAGTATTCCAACAGCTGGCGACCGCGCCACGGCGCTTCAAATGCCACGGCGAAAATCTCGATGCCCTCGTCCTTGGCTTCATCGCACAGGGCCTTGGTCGCGGTATCGTCGGAGCTGTAATTGTTGTCGCCGTCCGTCATGAAGATCATGAACTTGTGCAGCTCATATTCCGTGCCTTCATGGACCGGCTGGGATTCATGCTCGGTATCCTCGATGGGATCCAGCAACCAGTCGCTGACCCGGTCGAACGCCGCCGTGGATCTCGTTCCGCCGCTGGCATACAGCGTCTGAACCACGGATCTGGTGTGGTCGATGCCCCAGTCCATGCTTTCGGTGTTACGGATCGAGGAATAGTATGACACCAGGCCGGACCTGACATACTCATCATCCGGATCGGCGAGTTTCAGCCGATCCAGCAAGCTCGTCGCCGCCGTGCGCAGGGTGCCGATCTTGTTGTTCCAGCCCATTGAGCCGGATACATCCAGGACCATGCCAAGCGATACGGGTTCGGACGCGTGCACTTCGTAGGACACGGTGCTGCGCACCGAAGTGGTCAGCTTGTCGATCCCGGCAATGCCCATCATCAGTGTCGGCACATCCGCGGTTACGGTTACCGCAACCTTTCGGGTCTCGTCGTTGAATGTGACCGAAACATCGGTGACGGTGAGACCGGGGCCGTAGCCGTCGGTCAAATTGGCATCCAGGAACTTCTGGGCAACCGCGCTGCGGTTGTTCACGTCCCAATGCCCCTTCGCTGAAGCGAGCGCCATGGCGTCCACCATTCCGGCCAGTTTCTGCTGGGCTCTTGACGCGTTGCCCATGTCCACGGCCATCCCCAACGCAACCAACATGGGCACCGCCGTGATCCCGAAGATCATTGCAACGTTACCAGATGTGTCGGAAGCCAACCGAAACAGTTTACGTGTCTTTAGGGGTAGAAAAATTCGTTTAAACGCACTTAAAATCGCACTATTCATCTTACTGCAACCTTCTACTCACAGCCGTCTCTAGTGCGAATATACAGACCTCGAATTAACCGGAAGACAATGTAATACATCCATTTTTCGAAATAGATATCCTATATTCAAAGTAATATTGTGATTTAATTTGTTATGTGTTTTTGGATAATTTGAATCTTAATGCAGAAAGCGATTCCCCATAAAGATGAAATGGTCTCGGATCACGATTGCAGGGCCGGAATGTCGCGGTAAAGCTCGAGCGCTTCGGGATTGGCAAGCGCTTCCTTGTTCTTCACTTCGCGGCCATGCACCACGTCGCGCACGGCCAATTCGGTGATTTTTCCCGATTTGGTACGCGGAATGTCGGCAACCGCAACCACTTTGGCGGGCACATGACGGGGAGACGCACCCTTGCGGATACGTTTCTTGATCGTGTCGATGAGACCGTCGTCCAGTTCGGTGCCCTCGCTCAGGCGCACGAACAGCACGACACGGGTGTCACTGTCCCAGGTCTGGCCAATCGCAAGCGCTTCTTCGACCTCGTCCATGGTTTCGACCTGGGCATAAATCTCCGCGGTGCCAATACGCACGCCTCCGGGATTGAGGGTCGCGTCGGAACGGCCGTGGATCATCAATCCGCCGTGCTCGCTCCATTCGGCGAAATCGCCATGGCACCAGATGTTGCTGAAACGGGCGAAATAGGCGTTGTGATACTTTTGGCCGTGCGGGTCGTTCCAGAACTGTATCGGCATGGAGGGAAACGGCCTGGTGCAGACCAGTTCGCCCTTGCCACTGCTCAGGGGTTTACCCTCGTCGTCCCAGACATCGGCGGCGATCCCCAGGGCCCTCGACTGGATTTCGCCGCGCCACACCGGAAGGATTGCGCAGCCGCCAACGAAACAGCCGCACAGGTCGGTCCCGCCCGACATCGAGGCGAGGTGAATATCCGACTTCACCGCATCATAGACATAGTCGAAGCTTTCCGGCGCAAGCGGCGAACCGGTCGAAAGCATGGTGCGCACGGTCTTGAGGGAATGGGTGTCCTTCGGCCGCCAGCCGGTGTTTCTCAGCGCATCGATGAACTTGGCCGAAGTGCCGAATATGTTCATGCCCTCTTCGTCCGCATAGTCGAACAGAACCCGCTCGGACGGTGCAAAGGGCGAACCGTCGTAAAGCAGCAGCGTCGCCTCGCAGGCGAGAGCCGACATCAGCCAGTTCCACATCATCCAGCCGCAGGTCGAAAAATAGAAAAGCCGGTCTCCCGGTTTCACGTCGGCCTGGAAGCACAGTTCGGTGAGATGTTTGAGCAGAACTCCACCGGCGGCATGCTCGATGCATTTCGGCGCGCCGGTCGTGCCGCTTGAGAACAATATGTAGAGCGAGTGATTGAAGGGAAGCTGGGCAAACTCGATCTCGCCGGGCGCGAACCCGGCGATGAAGTCATCCAGGGTGACGGCCTTCTCGATCGCGGCGCAGACTTCTTCGGCGCGCCCGACATAGGGAATGATGACGACCTTTTCGACGCTCGGCAGCTGTGCCGCAACCGCGGCAAGCTTCTCGGTAATGTCGATCTCCTTGCCATTGTAGAAATAGCCGTCGCAGGCGATCAGCACCTTGGGATCGATCTGGCCAAAACGGTCAAGGATGCCGGTTTCGCCGAAATCGGGCGAGCAGGACGACCAGATGCCGCCGAGAGAGGTGGCGCCGAGCATCAGCGCGCCGGTCTCGGGCATGTTTGGCGTTACCGCCGCCACCCGGTCGCCGGGACCAAGCCCCATGGCGGCGAACGCCTGGTGGATGCGCGACACGAGATCGTAAAGCTCGCGCCAGCTCAATTGCGTCCGCACCTTGTCTTC
>JAJFHL010000260.1 GCA_021775615.1 Hyphomicrobiales bacterium | reverse complement strand
ATGGAGAGGCCGAGGCCAAGTCCCGGCTCGGTACCGCCATGCGTGTCAAGCCGTTGGAATTCCTGAAAAATCAATTTCTGCTGCGCATCGGCTATGCCGTTTCCGGTATCGTGAACCTCGATACGCAGGCTCTCGCCGGTGCGCCGGCATCCCATCAGAACCCGTCCTTTTGCAGTGTATTTGATCGCGTTGGACACGAAGTTCTGCAACACGCGGCGCAACAGCCGGCGGTCCGAGCGCACGGTAAGGGTTGACGGGACCACGATGAGTTCGAGGTGCTTTTCCTTGGCCACGGGCCCGAATTCGACCTCGAGCGCGCCGAGCAGCTCGTCGATGCGGAAGTTCGACAGCTCCGGTTTCATGGCGCCGGCGTCGAGCTTCGAGATGTCTAGCAGCGTCACCAGGATGTCTTCCACCGCTTCGAGCGAGGCATCGACATTCTCGACCAACTGGCCGTCGTCGCCGTTGCCGCCGCGCTCGACCAGGCTGGTGGTGTACAGCCGCGCCGCGTTGAGCGGTTGCAGGATATCGTGGCTGGCCGCGGCCAGGAACCGGGTCTTGCCGAGGTCGGCTTCCTCCGCCTTTGCCTTGGCGACGGTCAGTTCCTTGTTCAGGGAGGTGAGTTCGGAGGTGCGCTCCTGAACGCGGCGCTCCAGGGTTTCGTTCGCCCGCAGCAGCGCCTCGGCCGACTTAACCCGCTCGGTGATGTCGGCGAAGGTCACCACGACGCCGCCGTCGGGCAGAAAGTCCGACCGCACTTCCAGAACCGTCCGGTCATCGCGCAGGCGTTCCTGATAGGGCTCGTGAGCGACGACCAGTTTATTGATGCGGTCCGACACATTCCATTCGGCGTCGGCATCGGCGAGGCCAGCATTGGCGGCGATGGAGCGCAGGATTTCCTCAAGCGGCACGCCGATCCGACCCATGTCCGGCGGCAGATCGAGCAGCCGGCGGAACTGCCGGTTCCAGCAGATCAGCTCCAGGTCCTTATCGAACACGCCGATGCCCTGGCGTACATGGTCGATGGCTGACTGCAGGAGGTCGCGGTTGTACTGAATGGCGTCGGAGGCATCGTCCAGCAGTTTCATGGCACCGCGCCGGTTGGGCGTGCGCCGTTCCATCAAAAGCGCCATGACAAGGCGGGACGAGGCGGCGCCAACGGCGCTCGCCAGCAGGTGCTCGGCGAACCGCAGGAGCCTGATGTCGGCTTCGGCGTCGGGGTCCAGTTCCATGTCGCGGGACTGGGCGAACTCCGCGAAGGCGCGCTCGGACCGGCTTTCGCCGAGATACCGGGCGACCGTCGACGTCAGATCGCCGATCAGCAGCTGGGTGCGCCACAGCCGGAAGTTGGGACCGGCGGCGGGCAACTCCGTGGACACGAAGATGTTCGCCTGAAGCCGTTCGATGGGCTGCGGCTGGGACAACAGGGAAAAGGTGACATAGGCGCCGATATTGCAGGCCAGGCTCCACAATACGCCATGGGTGAGCGGGTCGAATTCCAGATTGAACAGCATGCGCGGGCGCAGGATGCCAAGGCTGAAGGGCCCTTCCGCCAGAAGATGCGCCGGCAGCCAGCCGCTGTCGACGAAGGACGGCACGAGGAGCGTGTAGCACCACATGCCGAAGCCGGCCAGAATGCCGGCCACCGCGCCGCGCTTGGTGGCGCGCCGCCAGATCAGGCCGCCAAAGAACGCCGGCGCAAGCTGTGCGATCGCCGCAAAGGACAAAAGTCCGATCGAGGCCAGTGCGAAGGGTTCGCTGACCATGCTGTAGTAGCAGTAGGCCAGCGCCAGTATGGCGAAGATCGCGCCACGCCGGATGTTGAGCAGAAGCCGGCCCATATCCTCGCGCGGATCGGCGGTCATCTCGCGGTGCCGCACGATCAGCGGCACCACCAGATCGTTGCACACCATGATGGAGAGCGCGATCGTCGCCACGATAACCATGGCCGTGGCGGCCGAAAGACCACCGATGAAGGCGATCAGGGTTACCAGATGCTGGTCCGACGACATCGGCAGGGCAAGCACGAAAGTATCGGCATCGGTCGTGCCGGGGCTGAACGTCAGCAGTCCCGCGATGGCGATCGGCACCACGAACAGGTTGATGGCGATGAGGTAGAGCGGGAACAGCCAGGCCGCCTTCTTGATGTCCGATGTCGCCGTGTTCTCCACCACCGCCACGTGAAACTGCCGGGGAAGCAGTATGATCGCGAACATGCTCAGGAGCGTCATCGTGAGCCAGCGCCCGCCGTCGAAGCCGCGTGTGAAGAGTTCGGAGATCTCCGGGTCGGCGCTTGCCCGCTCCAGCAGTTCGGCACCGTCGAACATGACGAATGTGACATAGGCGCCGACGATCAGGAAGGCGAGCAGCTTGACGATCGACTCAGCCGCGATCGCCATGATGAGCCCGTCCTGATGCTCGGTGGCGTCGATATGCCGGGTGCCGAACAGCACGGTGAAGACCGCCATGGTGATGGTCACCATCAAGGCCAGATCGTTGATCACCGGCACATCGACCATGGTCTGGGACAGGCCGCGCGAGTTCTCAAGCAGGGTTTCAAGCGAATTCGAAACCGCCTTCA
>JAJFHL010000259.1 GCA_021775615.1 Hyphomicrobiales bacterium | reverse complement strand
TCAACTCGGAGCGCAACTTGACCTTCACCTGAAGCTTTTCGAGCTGGGTCTGGTACCAGTTGAGAAGCTCGCCTATTTCGCCGCGCTCGGGCTGGCCCGCGGCCAGACGAAACTGACCGCCAAGCTCGCCTGAACGCTCCGCAAGGGTCACCTGATGGCCGCGCTCGGCGGCGACACGGGCCAACTCCAGCCCCGCCGGTCCACCACCGACGACGAGAATCTCGCGCGGGCTTTCCGACGGCTCGATCCTGTCCCCATTCCATTCGGCCTCCCGGCCGGCCGAAGGATTGGCAAGGCAACTGATCCAGGTCTCGCGCAAACGCCGGCCGATACACAGCTGATTGCACGAGATGCACGGCCGAATGTCCGTGGCGCGGCCTTCCCGCGCCTTGTTGGCGAGGTGGGGGTCGGCAATTTGCCCGCGCACGATGCTCACCAGATCCGCCTTGCCCTCGCTCAGCACCTTTTCCGCATTGGCCGGCGTCTTCACACGCGCTTCCGCGGTGATCAGGGCGTGTTTGACTGCCTGCTTGTAGAGGTCGGCGTCGGGCGTTCCGAGGAACATCTCGTGGTGAAAACTCGGAACGATCTTCGAGAACTGGTTGAGGTAGCTCCCGGTGCCACTGGAGAAATAGTCCACCAGCGCGCGCTCATCGAGAAACGACAGGATCTCCTGCTTGTCGGCGATCGAAAGACCGCCGGGCGCCGGCTCAGGGCTTGAGACCGTCATGCCGATAATGAAATCGTCCCCCGCCATCTTGCGAATACGCTCGCAGACTTCGATCGCGAACCTCAACCGGTTTTCGAGACTGCCGCCCCACTTGTCATCACGCCGGTTGGTGATCGGCGACCAGAACTGGTCGATCAGGCAGTTATAGGCGGCATAGACCTCGACCCCGTCGAAGCCGGCGTCGTGGGCGCGCCGCGCCGCCTCGACGAAGCTCTCGATCAGTTCTTCGATCTCGGCCTCGCTCACCGCATGGCTGCCCCAGGGATCATGCATGGAAGGATAGCCGGACGGCGACCAGTAAGGTTCCCACGAGTGGTCCTGATCGCCGTGCCCACCGACGTGATAGAGCTGATGGATCATCACGGTGCCGTGCTGATGGCACTCCTCGGTGATGCGCCGGAAATGCGGGATGACCGCATCGTCTTCATGGAGAAAATTGGCGCGGATCAATTTGCCGGTGCGGTGGGTCGGCACCGGCTCTACCACAATCATCGCCGCGCCGCCGCGGGCACGCTCGCGGTAGTACCCGAAATGCCGGTCGCCCGGCAGGCCGTTATCACTCATGTTGGCGGTATGGGCGCCGAAGACGATCCGGCTCGAGAGCTCCCTGTGCCGCAGCCTGATCGGCGAGAACAGGGTCGGGAATTCGTTCGACATGTCTATCCCTTCGCAGGCATGTTGTGGAATGGAACGCCAGTTCAGGCTTCCGCCCTGGCGCGCCAGATTTCCCAGGCGAGCTTGGCCCGCACGCCGATATCGAGAAACGGTCGGGGCGGAAGGCTCTGCGGCGAGCCCAGCGACTCAATGTCGGCAATCAACGGATTGTCCTGGCCGGTTGCCAGATCAGCCGCGAGCATGCCGGAGATGGTGCCCTTGGTGACGCCGACCGCGTTCTGGCACACCGCCGTGTAGACATTCCCCGAAACTTTGCCAAATCCGGGCGCGTCATTACGCGACAGGCAGATGAAACCGGTCCAGGTGTGCTCCATCTCGACATTGTCGAGCATCGGAAAGCGCTCACGAAACAGGCGCAGATGCTGGCGCCGCACCTGGGCCCGCTTGGCGTCGCTTTCGCGAAAGTCCGGCTTGAAGTAGATGTCCTGGCGGATCAGGATACGATGATCCTTGGTATACCGCATGGTGATGCCGGCAAAGGCATTGGCCGGCGTCACGCCCCAGTTCTCCACACTTCCCATGGCCTTTCGCTCATCGGCGGTCAGCTGCCGCGTGAGACTGGCATGGGCGGCGAAGTTCAACAGCCGGTTCTTGAGGAAACCGAACTGCTGAGCCAATCCGTTGACGGCGATGATCATCTTGGGCGCAAAGACGCTGCCGCCCGGCGTCGTCAGGTGAACACCATTGTGATAATCGACCTCCAGGACCGGGGTGTGTTCATAGATGCTCACATTGCCCGGCATACTGTCGGCAAGCCCGCGGGTGAGCGCTGCCGGGTTCATCAGGACGTTGCCGGGCGTGTAGACGGCGGCCGTGAAATGCGGTGTCGCCAGCTCTCCGTGCAGATCCGCCTTTTCGACCCAGCGGTACGGCTCGTCTATGGCGTCGAGTTCCTGTGCGAACGGCTTGAGGATGGTTTCAACACCTTGCTCAGAGACGGCGGCGTGGTACTTTCCCCGCCGCTCCCAATCGCATTCGATGCCATGCGTGGTGACCATCTCTTCGAGATGCGAAATCGCCGTACGCGCCAGACGCATGTGTGCGTGGGAACGCTCCAGTTCTTCAAGCGATGCCCCCACATTGTGCGGCAGGTCGATTGCAAAGCCCGAATTTCGCCCGGAGGCGCCCTCGCCTGCCTCCTGGGCATCGACCAGCACGATTTTGTCGTTTGGCCTGTTTTCAGCCAACCGGCGCGCCGCAGCCAGTCCGGCATACCCGATACCGACCACAACCCAGTCGGCCCGCACGTCCCCGCTCAGTTGATCATATGGCTTTCTTGCGGGAAGCAGTGCGCTCCAGCCATTGGTTTTGTCGTCACTGGGAAGAACCGAGATCTTGGGCATGGATCAATTCTCGCGCGACGTTGCGGCACATGGAGAAACATATCCTACGCGGCACGCAGAAACGATCAATCTCGATGACGCCTCGTTTCTCATTTCAGCGCTCCCACATCGTCTGATGTTTCCTCTTGCTCCGTCCATACAACACTGTATGGTTCCATACAAGTATGTATGGCCACGGATAGCGACAATGCGGAACAACGATCTCGCCACAATGGATGATGCACCGGTTTCAGAGCCGTCGCTCAGCCGCGCCGAATGGATAAAGGCGGCGTTGGCGATCCTCATGGACGACGGCATTGATGCGGTGCGCATTACCCGGCTTGCGGAAAAGCTCGGTGTTACGCGTGGCAGCTTCTACTGGCACTTCAAGAACCGCGACGACCTCTGCGCCGCGATGATGCGGCATTGGGAACGCACGAATACGGCGGCGGTGTTGTCCGCGGTGGCCGGCACGACGAGCCTCGACCAGGGCGTACTCGCCCTGTTCGACGCCTGGCTCGATGAGTCTTTGTTCGAACCGCGGCTGGATTCGGCGATGCGCGACTGGGCCCGGCGCTCGGACGTCGTGCGCGCCGCGGTGGAGCTTGCGGACGACGCCCGTATTGCGGCAATCGCCGCTGTGTTCGCTACCCATGGATTTGACAATGCGGAAGCGGTCATCCGTGCCCGGATTATCTATTTCACGCAGGTCGGATATTACGCGCTCGGCATCAACGAAACGCTGGTTCAACGGTTCGAGAATCTCGAAGCCTACTATCTCGGCTACACGGGCCGTGTGCTCGACCCCGAGCTCGCCGCGGAATACCGCGCCAGACACCTCGGCGTCTCCCCACCGCAAGGCGAAGAAGGAAACGTTTGATGACCGCAGCGCCAAGGAGAACACGCAAGGGTGGCGGCCGTCGGATGCGGGCGGCGCGTGAGGCGGGACCTGCCCGGAGCGCGGTCCCAAATCCGGTCTACGCCAGGATGGTCAACCCCTATACGCCAATCGAGCAGTTTTCCGCTGACCACATCGATGCAATCCATGAAACGTCCATGGCGATGCTCGAAGAGATCGGCATCCGGGTTCTGAGCAAGGAAGCACGCTCGTTTTACTGCGACGCCGGAGCGGTTGTGGATGAAGAAAACCAGCAGGTCCGCATCGGCCGCGACATCATAATGGAGGCCATCTCGTCCGCTCCGGCAAAAGTGATGCTGCACAGCCGCAATGCGCATCGCAACGTAACCGTCGGCGGCAACCAGATCGCCGTGGCAACCGTCGGCGGGCCGCCGAACATTTCCGATATGGATGGTGGCCGGCGTCCGGGCACGCTGCAGGATTTCCAGAACCTCATGCGGCTGGCGCAGTCTTTTGACGTCATCCATATCCTCGGTCCCGCGGTCGAGCCGCTCGATGTCGCCCCGCAGATGCGCCATCTGGAATACGCCCATGCGATGGCAACGCTCAGCGACAGGATTCCCTTCGTTTACAGCCGTGGTCATGAAGCCGTGGCGCATGCGCTGGAGGTTGCCCGTATCGCACGGGGCGTCACTCAGGAGCAGTTCAGCAAGGAACCGAGCTGCTACACGGTGGTCAACGCCAATTCTCCGCTGCAGCTCGACGTGCCCATGTCGAGGGGCGTGATTGATTTTGCCCGCGCC
>JAJFHL010000258.1 GCA_021775615.1 Hyphomicrobiales bacterium | reverse complement strand
GGCCTTCTTCGTCATCCTGCCCGTCCAGTACTATCTCATCGGGATAGAATGGTACGGTCTCTACTCGATATTCATTCCGATCTATGCGTTTCTCGGCATGCCCGTCGTTGCGGCGCTGCGCGGCGACTCTCATGATTTCATGGAGCGGGTGTCGGAGGTCCAATGGGCGCTGATGACCTGCGTCTTCTGTATCAGTCATGTCCCCGCCCTGATGACCCTCAACATTCCAGGATACGAAAGCCATCAGTTGCTGCTGATCGCCTTTCTCCTGATCGTCGTTCAGGGCAGCGATGTTCTGCAGTATATCTGGGGAAAGCTGATCGGCCGGCACAAGATTGCACCGGCCCTGTCGCCCTCGAAGACGGTTGAGGGACTTGTCGGAGGCGTCCTCAGCGCAACGCTTCTCGGGGCCGGCCTGTGGTGGGTGACCCCCTTCTCGCCGCTGCAGGCCATGGGCATGGCCTTCGTGATCTCGGTCATGGGATTTTTCGGCGGCCTGGTCATGTCGGCAATCAAGCGCGACCGGGGAATCAAGGACTGGGGTGACGCAATCGGCGGCCATGGCGGCTTTCTAGACCGGCTGGACTCGATCATCTTTTCAGCCCCGATCTTCTTCCATCTCACGCGCTACTGGTTCACTCCCTAGGTGCGTTAACTGCCTATGGTCTGCATTTGCCGGCGGCATCGATGACGCCGCCTGCAAAATTCCGTCACAGATTCGCCCCAACCGGCACGGTAGGCTCCCTTCGCCGATGGCCTTGAGCCAACACAACAAAACAGGGGAGGTTAGTCATGTCGCAAGCAGGAAGGGTTGGATTCGTTGCGGTTCTGGCAGTGCTCTTTGCTGCCTGGACGCCGAGCATCGCCAGTGCCGGTGAGCAGTGGGTGATTGAAATTCAGAGATATCTGGACGCACCCGAGCAATGCCCGAGCCCGCATGGCGCGGAGACCTACAGTCATACGGACAGCCACAGCCATGCTGACCACTACAGCCGTGCGGACATTTACGGTCGTTCAGACGCTTACAGTCGTGCAGACACTTACGACCGTGCGGACACCTACCGCCGCGTGGACAGCTATGACCGCCGGGTGCGCAATAACCGCATCGGAAACTATGGTGACAGGGATGACTACTCCGAACAGCCCTACGATGACGGTATTCAGAACTCGGCCCTGCTGACGACCAATGCCTACGCACCGCAGCGTGTCGAGGTGACCGACATCAGCTGCCTGCAGGGAACCCGAGTGGCGCGCCAATACGGCTTCCATCACATCGAAGTGGTGTCTTGTGACGACCATGAAGTGTACGTCTACGAGGCCCTGCGCGGACGCCTGCCATGGCGAATACTGGTCGACAGGAACGGTGGACAGATCGTTCAGGCACAGCCCCTGAACTGACGGCGGCCGTGGAGTGGGAAATGTGAGATCTGCCCACTTGCGGGGCGGTCGCGGCATCCTGCTTGTCATCCGGCCGATCCCGATGCGCGTTCGGCACGTTCTGTTAATCGGCAAGTAAAGCTCCGTGTCCGGACAATTATTAAACTTGTTTGTATGCAACTGATATTTCCCGCAAGCGAGTTGCCATGCGGTTTTACCTTGGATGCGAACGCGGAGAAAATCCCTGAATTCTTAATGTGTTGCGCGAATACAACAAACTTTTAGAATCGTTAATCTTTTGTATCATTCGTTGCTGGACTTGCCCTGCGCTGGTACAAGCGAGAAGGGCAATTATGAGTTGAATGAAAATGCCAATAAGCAAACTTACACAATTCGCAGGTGGGCTGACATGCGTGGTGCTGGTGACGGCACCGGCACTTTCAGCGGATCTGGATGTTCCACAACTTTGTGCCGTTTCCGGGTTCAACGGCAAACTTGAGGGCGCCGGCGGGTTCATCAATTCAGAAGCCGAAGACGGCGGCCGCGGCCACGGCGCCGCGTCCTTGTCCATTCCGCTTGGCTGCATGTTCGGACTCCAGCTCGACGGAACAGCCGGGGTACTCGACAGCGAGGAAACCGGCGGTGGCGCCGCACACCTCTTCACGCGCGATCCCAATAGTTATCTCTTCGGCGCCTACGGCGAGTACTCGGCCGTCGGTTCCAACGATATCGGCCGGATCGGCGGTGAAGCCGAACTCTATCTGGACCAGTTCACATTTTCCGGTTTGGTCGGTTATGAGGACAGCGATCAGACCGGCGGTGACGGCTTCGGCATCGGCCAGGCGGCGTACTACCTCACCGAAAACTTCCAACTCAACGCCGGCGTTGCGCATTTTCTCAATGTCACGGCGGGGACTTTCGGCGCCGAATGGCAGCCGGACGGTCTTGGCCTGCCTGTCCCGGTGAGCTTTTTTGTCGAAGGCGGTGTCGGCAACAACGACTATGCGACGGTTTTCGGCGGATTGCGGATCTACTTCGGCGCCGAGCACAAGAGCCTGATCAGACGGCACCGCGAGGACGACCCGATCAACTGGCTCAACCGCATCAAATCGATCGTTGAGGAGGACGGAGCCGGGTGTCCTGAAGATTTCGTGTTCGACCCGGACGAAGGGCGGTGCGTGTTTATCGGGGAGTAATACGCAAGTTGCACCCAACCAGCTGCCCGGGGAGATGAACAGGTCTAAAGCGGTGGCAGTTCACACACATACTCAAAAAATTTCCCCGAAGGCTGAGCCTGGATTTCGTCAGCCTGCTTGAACACGTAGATCAGTTCTCGCTGAAAGCGCTTGTTCGCGGCATCGGCAAACGCGGCTCGGTCCTGTTGATCTTCCGTTGCATCGGAGATGAACCTGATTTCGAGGGTCTCGTCGCCGATCTGAGCCACCTGCCATTTGCGCGCCTTGAGGAACCCGGAAAAATACCGCGTCGCCAGACCCGGCATGACCGTCGCACCATCGGGAAACCTGAAAATCTGCCGCCTCCTGCCGACAATGCCCTGCAGGGAACTCAAGCCCCGACCGCAGCTTGCCGGCGCGGCAACCGTGGCCAGGTCGCCGACCTGGTATCTGATCAGCGGCATGGCGTAATTGAAGAACGATGTGACCACCACAGAACCGGTTTCGCCCGGCGCGCAGGGACGTCCGGTCGCTTCGTCGACGACCTCGACCAAGGCAATCTCGTCCGTCACATGGAAATTTGAACAGTCCCGGCACTGGCGTGCGAGGCAACCCAGTTCGTTGGTTGAGTAGCCGTCCCAGATTTCGCACTCAAGCGCCGCACGAACCAGCTCGCGCAAATCCTGTGACACGATCTCTCCCAGCGTCAGGATCCCGGCGAGATCAGGCTTCAAATTCGGCTGCTCGGCGACGCGCCGGGCGATCTCCGCGACATTGCTCGGCATGGAACCAAGATAGCAGCGGCCGCGTTCGGCAAGCCACTTCAGCTGCAGGTCATGCGGTGTTGTGTGATCGAGCCGGTGCCAGCTGCCGCTGGAGGCGTCGTCAAGCCAGTACGGCGCCCACGAGGCGTCAACGCGCTCGCCCGGATACGGCGCGGCACCCTCGGGCATCGGCACGATCTGGGCCTGGTTCAATCGATAGTCGATCCCCGCCCAACCCATACCGCGGGCGCTTGCCACCGTTGCCGCCGTTGCGGCAAATTCCGTCGTCAGGATCTCCACCGGCTGCGCCGTCGAACCCGAGGACTTCGAACTGTGCATCCGACCGTGCGAGGCTGGACAGTCCGTGCTCTTGAGAGCTTCAAAATTGTCCTGCAGGTTCGAGCGGGTGAGGTACGGCACCTGCAACCAGCGGGACAGATCAATCGTGTCTTTACCGGCGATGAGCGGCGCCAGTCTGTCACGATAGAGCGGAACGGTCCTCCACGCGTGAAGAACAATATCCGCCACGGCGGCGTCCTGAAGCCGCCTGATCTCTTCGCGCGACAACCACTGGCAGCTCGCCAGCATGTCCTGGAACATCCTGGCGGCCTGATACTGTGCCGGGGTATCTGATGTGGTCATCACCACCGGTTCTACAGGCTTGCCATACCCCGCGGAAGCCCAATCGACACCGCGCGGCGCACCCCTCACCGCCGCCCGAACAGGCGCTCGATGTCCGACATCTTGAGC
>JAJFHL010000257.1 GCA_021775615.1 Hyphomicrobiales bacterium | reverse complement strand
CGCGACCAGGCGCCGGGGCCACCGACCTCCGCCACCATGGCGAGCGCGCTCAACTGGCCGCGCGGCCAGTCCTCGCCCAGATGAAACCAGAAACCGAATTCCGATGCATCTTCGCCGAAGCCGCGCGGCTCGGCGATCTCTTCGACCAGCGGGCGCAGCCGGGCCTCGGCGGTTGCGTCGCCGAACTCCTTGGCGAGCACAAGCCCGAGCACAGTGAAGCGTGGATCGGGTGGGGCGCGCAGTTTCTTCGACGGATCGTTCCAGCCCATGCGCTCCGCACAGGACCGGTAGAGGATCTCCGCCAGTACCGGGTCGTGCGGCAGGAGATAAAAGCAGGTGCCGATGCCGGCGCCCGGCCCGCCGGTATGCAGGCACTCTTCGATGGGATCGTAATAGAGCGCCATCCATTCCAGCTTATCGTTTGAAATTGACATGTAGTTCTTGCGCGCATGGTCGATCCAACGGTCGAACACCCATGTGTTGCCGGTGCCGTAAAGGCCGTCATAGAGCTTGAGCCCGAGGCCGGCGGCGCTCAGACAGAACGGCCAGATCTTGGTGTTCTCACAATGCGGTCCTTCGGGTTTCCCGGCCCATTGTTTGGTGAGGAATTCGGTGACCCCGGCATGGGTCCACTCGAATTGCTGGTCTTCGACGCCGGTGACCCTGAAGGGCTCGTGCCATTTGCGGTCGTCGCTCACCGTCGCGTAAAGCCCCATCAGCATGTTGAACCAACCGCGGAAGAACAGGTTGCCGTCGGAACCGATCGGGTCGGGCTGCAGGCCCCAGGGCGCGATGCCGTTTGCGGTCCAGCCCGGCGTGTCGTAGCGCCCGCGCAGATGCTCGGGGATCCACATGTCGAGCCATTCCTGCGGATAGTTTTCGCGCCTCGGGTCGTGGCCGAACTGGGTGAGCCAGTCGATCGCCGCCCAGTGGGTGGTGTGGCGCTCGACCAGGCCATCGAGGATCTGCGCATAGACCTCGCGCCAGGCTGGCGTCACATGGGCCATGGCGGCCACCGCGTAGCTCGACTCCGACAGGTCGAAACGGGCGAAGTCCTGCACTGGTGCCGAGGAATAACGATCCCACCAGGGGTGCGGCTCTCCGGAACTCGACCAGTCGTCCGGCGTCGTTGCCTTGGTCCACAGATGCTTGAGCCAGCCGCACGCCCGGTCATTGAGTTGAGTTGCACCATTGCCTGACATCTGGAATCCTCCCGGCCCCATGATACGTGCGTTCAAGGCCGAGCTCTAGTATTCAGGCATAATGCGGGCAACATGACAGGTGGAGGATTTGCAATGACAACTTCGATCGCGACAGGCATGCGCATGGGTGCTGTCCTGCTTGGAATCATCGTCTTTCTGCCGCTTCAGGCGGTGGCTGAGGGCGAAGTGAAGCGGACGGTTCTCAAGCGGGTGGACCTGACCGGAATCGATGGCCTTGAGGTCATCACGACGCTGCTGGAAGCATCCCCTGGCGCCGCCATTCCGCGCCATACCCATCATGGCGATGAATTTCTCTACGTGCTGGAAGGCGGCATGATCCAGGTGCCGGGCAAGGACCCGGTCAAGATGGAAGCCGGGCAGATGCTGCATTTCCCGCGCGGTGCCGCCCATGGCGGATTCACTGTCGTCGGCGACCAGGCGATCAAGGGCCTCACGACGCATGTGGTCGACAAGGGCAAGCCCCTGGTGGTGCCCGTCGAGTAGCAGCTAAGCGCCCAGCGCCTCTGCCAGTTCGGGGAAGCTGTCGACAATGATGTCGTTCTCGGGGTTTGGCTCGGGGTCCGGCGGGCCGTCTGCGCCCCATTCATCGGGCCGGCGCACGAAGGCGGTCCTGAAACCTACGGCTCTTGCCGCATCGAGATCGAAATTGTGGCAGGCCACCATGCAACATTGCCCCACATCGAGTTGCAGATACTCCGCCACCGTCTGATAGGACACGGGCAAGAGCTTGTACTTGCCGATGCCCTCGCACGAGAACACCGCGTCCCACGAAAGCCCGTTCGCCTTGGCCGAATCCATGATCAGCCGATAGCTCAGGATGGTGAAGGAGGCGACGTAGTATTTCTCCCGCAGCCGCGGCTGGACGGCGGGGAAGTCGGGCCAGCACTTGAAATTGTGCGGTGCCTCGTAGGCGATGGCGTGAATGTCCTCGTCGGTGAAGGCGTCGAACCGGTTTTCCTTGACCAGCGCCTCGACCGTGAAACGGTGTGCCCCGTCGAAATTATAGGCCGGCGGCTCGTGTTCGCCGAGATTGAGCATGGCCTTGAGGGAGCGGCGCCGGAGCTCGTTGGTGAGCGCCGACCAGTCATGCTCGATGCTGTGTTTTGCCCCCGCGGCGGCGAAGGCGTTCGAGAACCCGGTATGCCAGTCGAGGATTGTACCGCCCGTGTCGAAGGTGAGGGCGCGGATATCGTTCAAACTCATGATCGGACCCCGTTGGTTGAGATTTGCCGGCATCGTAGCACCGTCGCGTTCGCACTCAAGCCGACAGGCGGAAAAGCCCGGCCGTGCGTTCCCCATGCGCCACTGGGTCAGCGTCTACCGCAGGTCGGGATACAAATTCGAGAGTCTGTTGGTCCCGTCAAGCCGGAACTTCAAGCCTTGTTTCGGGCGTCGGACGTATCCAGGAATGCTTGCCGGCTTTCTGGATCAGCTCACGCAGAATCGGGCTCTTTGCGGCCCCGTAAACGGTGACGAACTCGACATGCCGCATCAGTGGAGGTTCGGTAATCGGCCGGTGGTCCAGCATGGGTCCTATGAGTGAGAATTCCGGAATTATGCTGACCCCCGCACCTTCGCGGATCATGTCCTGGATCCAGTCCTCACGCTGACTGGTGAAGGCGATGTCGAGTTCGAGGTCGTGCTCGTGCGCATAACCGATAAGGGTGCCGCGATACTCGCAGTGCAGCCGGTCGACATATCTGTGTCGGGCGATGGCAGACAGCGGAACCGCGTCCATGTCTGCAAAGCTGTGGCCTTCAGGGAACGCGACGACCATCGCCTCGCTGTAGAGCGGCACATAGTCGAGCCGCTCATGCTTGTCACCGTGGCGGGCGCAGATCGCGCCGTCCAAAACGCCGGACAACAGGAGGTCGGCGATCGAATCAGGGGTTATGTCGTGCAGAAACAGCTTCGCGTTGGGCTGCTCCGTCCGGAACCCGTCGAGAAACCGTGACAGTATGCGCGGGCCGATCGTGCACATCAGTCCGATATGCAGTTCAGCCGCTTCGCCGGAGGTCACCGACAGGGCGGACTCCTTGAGCGCGTTTCGGGTTTCTTCAATCTTTTCGAAATGCGCCCGCAGCGCCTGGCCGAGTTTGGTCAGTCTTGAATACTTGCCCTCGCGGTGGATCAGCGGGCCGCCAAGCTCGCCCTCGAGCCGCTTGATCGCCTGCGTCAGGGTCGGCTGCGCCACGTGGCAGTTCTCCGCCGCGCGGGTGAAGTTGAGAGTCTCGGCCAAGGCGAGGAAGTAGCGTACCTGACTGAAGTCCATTGACGGTCTCCGTGTGCGTGGTCCCGACCATAGCGCGCGTGCCCGTAGTTCCGCCAGCCCCGCGCCGATAGCTGGCGCCTATGGAACAGATCAAGGAAATCTATTTCCGTTTCATGGCCGGCCACCCCCATTTATGGAGCCGGACCAATGGTTTTCAACTCGGGAGATTCGGCCATGTCAAAACGTATCATCGCGGCCGCGGTGACCGCCTTTGCCCTCACCGTCAGTTCGGGTGCGCTTCTGACGTCACTGCAGGCCCAGGACAGCGCCGTGCAGAAACCGACCTTCAGCGCCGATGGCAGTGTCTCCATTCCGGCCAACTGGCGTTCCTGGGTCTTTATCGGCACGCCGCTCACTCCCAACGCACTCAACGACGGCGCGGCGCCATTTCCGGAGTTCCACAACGTCTATATCGAGCCTGGCGCCTTTGCCCATTTTCAAAAGACCGGCGAATTCGCGAACGGCACCCAGATCGCGAAGGAACTGGTGCTGGTGCGTGCGAAGGATGCCGATGACATGCACGCCGACGGCTCAACGAATGAAGTATCGGGGCGCGGCTACTTCCAGGGCGAGTTCCAGGGGCTAGAGCTTGCCTACAAGGACACCGAACGCTTTGCCGCCGAACCTGGCGGGTGGGTCTATTACAGCTTTGGGCACAAGGCGCCGCCCTATGAAAAGACCGCCAAGGCGTTTCCGACGGAGAGCTGCAACGCCTGCCACGAAGCTTCGGCCGACACGGACTTTGTCTTCACCCAATTCTATCCGGTGCTGCGCTCGGAGATGAAGAAATCGGAGATGAAGAAATGAGCCGCCGCATCGTAACGGCGCTTGGCGCGGCCGCAGTTGCGGCGGCCCTCTGGTTCGGTGCAGGCGCCGTGGCAGAGGAGCCGGACGGTTTCGCGCTTGCGGTCGGTCAAAACGGACAGATCAGGGTGCCGGATGTCGATTACCGGCAATCGTGGTCCCTGCTTGGCGTCTATGTGGTCAACGGTGATGAGAAGGCCGACGGGATTCACGCGGTCTACACTCAGCCCGACGCGGTGACCGCTTACCGCGAGACCGGAGAATTTCCGGACGGCACCGTATTGATCAAGGAGCTTTTCGGTACCGAAACATCGGATATGACGACGGGCAACATCAGCCGCGCCGGCAAAACCGAAGGCTGGTTCGTCATGGTGAAGGACGCGACAGGGCGCTATGCGGGCAATCCCCTGTGGGGAGACGGCTGGGGCTGGGCCTACTTCGCCGGTGACGATTCAAGGACTTCACCGACCAAAGACTACCAGGCCGAATGCAAGGCGTGCCACGTGCCGGCGAAGAACACCGACTGGGTTTACGTTGAGGGATATCCGGTGCTGAAAAAGAAATAGTCCGCCGTTGCAACCCCCGGAGAAGGGCCCCGAACCAGTCACCCGAGCTTGCTTTTGAAGATGTAGCCTTCGTCGGCATTGTCGCTCACCAGGCGGATGGCGCAGTTGGTCGGGTTCCTCTCCGCTTCGAACCATTCCGGCGTCAGGTGCAGCCAGCTCATGACGAAGGCCCTGAGCGTCACCCCGTGGCAGACGATGATGACATTGCGGATATCGTGCCGCTCGGCGTCGCGTTGAAGGGTCCCGAAGAACAGCCGGATGCGCAGTGCCACGTCGAAGCGGGACTCGCCGAGCGGCATGCGCGCCCAGAAACGCCCTTCATGGCGCTGGCATTTCTCATAATGGGCATATTCTTCGGGAAACTGTATCGGCAGGTCCTTGTCGGCTATGCCGTCAAACAGGCCGAACTGCTGCTCGCACAGAAGGATGTCTTCGCGCCGGTCGGCGATGTAGTCGCCGCAGGACTCTTCGATGCCGTCCGCGGTCTGCCGTGTGCGCAGATAGGGGCTCGTCCACAGGCGAGTATGGGTTTTCGGGTACTCCTTGGCGGTGAAATAGTCGTTGAGAAAGCGGCCGGCTTCGCGGGCCTGCTCCCGTCCCAGATCCGATAGCGGCACCGCGTGGTCGGCTGTCGACAGATAGACCGAAGCATCGACATTGGCCACGCTCTGGCCATGGCGGACGAGATAAATGTTCATGAGACAGGGTCACCTTGGCTCGGTTCAGGTCTGATGCTTTTCACCCCAGTCACGCATGGCTCCGATGACGGAGCCGATCGACTGGCCTTTCTCGGTCAGAACATACTCCGCCCGCGGCGGATGCTCTTCGTAGAAGCGACGTTCGATAATGCCTTTGGCCTCCAGCATCTTCAGCCGTGCCGAAAGCGTGCTCGGGGCGATGCCCACCAATGAGTCCTGCAGGTCCTGATACCGGCGGGCGCCGCTGATCAACAGGTCGCGCAGGATCAGGGCGGTCCACCGCGTGCCGATGATGTCCGCGACCCGGGCGACGGGGCACTTTGGATCTGGCAGTTCGATCATGCCCACGTGATAGCGTGGTTGACTCGTCAATGACAAGTAACTATAAAAAACATAGTCACTATTAAATAAATAGTCAAAGACAATCAAAACAGCGATTTGGAGTTAGGCAGATGCCAGAGGCGCCCGGGTTCCTGGAAGGTTTCAGTTTCCTTACACATTTCATCCTGCTCGTGGTTTTGCTCGGTGGTTTGGGCATGGCGGTTGCGCGCACCTCACTGTCCTTCGCCGCAAAGGTGAAGACATGGAGTGTTGTTGTCGCCGTCATATTGGCCTGGTTCGGCGTTGCGCTCTATCTGAGCACCCGCGGCGTCTTTGAAACGGGAGACGGCACACCTGTTCCACCGATACCGTTCGCCATTGTGCTCCCGGTTGTGGTCGGCCTGTTGCTTTTGATGCGCTCTGCGGCATTCGCCGCGGTCATCGATGCAACGCCGCTGTCGTGGATGATCGGGATGCAGTTCTATCGCGTTCTCGGTGTCGTGTTCCTGATGCTGTGGGCCGGCGGACATGTCCCCGGTGAGTTTGCGCTGCCGGCCGGAATAGGAGACATTCTCGTCGGCGTCATTGCGTTGCCCGTGGCGTACTTGGCTGCCAGAGGATTTTCCCGCACCAGGGAAGCCGCGTACGCCTGGAACACATTCGGGATACTTGACTTGGTTGTCGCGGTTTCGACGGGGTTTCTCACCTCGCCGGGCCCGTTGCAGCAACTTGCGATGGACAACCCCAATTACCTCACGACCGCGTATCCGCTGGTCATGATCCCGGCATTTGCGGTGCCGGTCTCCCTCATCCTGCATGGCTTGTGCATTTGGAAGCTGCGTCGTCTGCGTGCAGACGAGCATACTGCCAAAGGTTCCCCGGTGGCGACGGAACAAGACGCCCCAATGACCCAATGACGATGTGACCGAACGAGATTTCCGATCCTGACGGTTGCGGATGTGGTGCGGAACAGCAAAACGCGGTTCGCTTGACAGAGCCTCACCGCCGCCGCAGGTTCTGGCCATGAATTCCACGGTCGAAATTCTCGAGCGGCTCTCGGCGCGCCTGAAGCAGACCCGCAAGGCCAAGGGGCTGAGCCTCGATGCCCTGGCCAAGCTTTCCGGCGTGTCGCGTTCCATGTTGTCTCAGATCGAGCGCGGCGAATCCAGTCCGACCGTGGCAACGTTGTGGAACCTGTCGCGGGCCCTGCAGGTCGACCTGTCCGGTCTCCTGGAAGGCGAGGCCGCCGAACACAGCGCTATCGAGGAAGTGCTGCGTGCCGACCGTACGCCGGCCATCGATTCCAAGCGCGAAGGCTGGCAGATCCGCATATTGAGCCCTCCGGAGGAGGCTGGAAAACACGAGATTTATGACCTGTCTCTGGACAAGAAGGGGGCGCTGGTCAGCGAGCCGCACCGCCAGGGTTGCCGCGAACACCTGACGGTGCTGGAGGGGCGTCTGACCGTGACATCCGACGGCAACACGGTGCAGTTGGGCGAGGGCGATACGGCACGTTACGCCGCCGACTGCGCTCATGCCATCCGGGCCGACGGCACGCCCGCCCGGGCGATCCTCGTGGTTCAGTATGAATGACGCAATTCCGTCATAAAGGAATTATATCCGTTATATTGACACGTCATTCCCGATGGGATATTGGCCATACATCGAGGAGCTTTGCCGATGACCCCGGAATTTGTCGACCACCTGTCCCAGACCCTGCGCGATATCGAAGCCGACGGCCTCTACAAGCGCGAACGGCTTATCGTTTCGCCGCAGGCGGGCCGCATTGCGGTGCGCCAGAACAGCGAGGTCCATGAGCGTGTCGTCAATCTCTGCGCCAACAACTATCTGGGCCTTGCCAATCATCCCAGGCTGATCGAAGCGGC
Source organism: Hyphomicrobiales bacterium (assembly GCA_021775615.1). Taxonomy (GTDB): domain Bacteria; phylum Pseudomonadota; class Alphaproteobacteria; order Rhizobiales; family JAJFHB01; genus JAJFHM01. The sequence goes on along the minus strand of JAJFHL010000257.1, from coordinate 2,181 downwards.
CCGCAAGGCGTTTGACGATCACGGTTACGGCATGGCCAGCGTGCGTTTCATCTGCGGCACCCAGGACCTCCACCGCGAACTCGAGCAGCGTCTGGCGGAATTTCTCGGCAAGGAGGACGCCATCCTGTTCGCCGCCTGCTTCGATGCCAATGGCGGGCTGTTCGAACCGCTGCTGGGGGCGGAAGACGCGATCATCTCCGATGCCCTCAACCACGCTTCGATCATCGACGGCATCCGGCTTTCGAAGGCGAAACGCCACCGCTACGCCAATTCCGACATGACGGAACTGGAAGCGCGGCTGCAGGAGGCGAGGGACGGCGGCGCCCGCTTCGTCATGATTGCGACCGACGGTGTCTTCTCCATGGACGGTTATCTCGCAAAACTGCCGGAGATCACCGCGCTGGCCGAGCGTTACGGCGCCATGGTGATGGTGGACGACTGCCACGCCACCGGGTTCATGGGTCCCCAGGGCCGCGGCACCCACGCCCATGCCGGCGTCGTCGACAAGGTCGACATTCTCACCGGCACGCTCGGCAAGGCGCTGGGCGGCGCCATCGGCGGTTATACCGCCGGCCCGCAGCCCGTCATCGATCTGCTGCGCCAGCGCGCCCGGCCCTACCTCTTCTCCAACTCTCTGCCGCCGGCCATCGTCGCCGCGGGGCTTGAGGCCATCAAGCTGGTTGAGGAGGGAGATGATCTGCGCGGCTGTCTGTTCGAGAATGCCCGTTTCTGGCGGGCCGGCCTCGAAGCGCTAGGCTTCGACATCCTGCCCGGCGAGCATCCGATCATACCGGTCATGCTGGGAGAGGCCAGGCTGGCCCAGGAGATGGCCTCGAAGCTCTTCGAAGAGGGCGTCTATGTGGCCGGTTTCTTCTTTCCCGTGGTGCCGCAGGGCACCGCGCGCATCCGCACCCAGATGAACGCGGCATTGACCCGCGAGGATCTTGAATTTGCGCTCGGCGCCTTCGAAAAGGCCGGCCGCGCGGTTGGAGCGATCACATGAGCGTACAGGCGCAACATCCCAATGGCATGAGGGCACTGGTCAAGGCGAAAGCCGCCGAAGGCCTCTGGATGCAGCACGAACCGGTGCCCGAGATCGGTCCGGACGATGTGCTGATAAGGGTCAGGAAGACCGGTATCTGCGGCACTGATATCCACATCTGGAACTGGGACGAGTGGGCCCGGAAAACCATCCCCGTGCCGCTCATCGCCGGCCACGAATTCGCCGGCGAAATCGTCGAGCTGGGCGAGGACGTGGAAGATCTCACAGTCGGCCAGAGGGTTTCCGGCGAGGGGCACCTTGTGGGCAAGACAAGCCGGGCCAGCCGGGCCGGGCGGTTCCATCTCGATCCGGAGACCCGTGGCATCGGCGTCAATGTGCCCGGCGCGTTCGCCGAGTATCTCTGCCTGCCGGCCTTCAACGTGGTGCCGTTGCCCGACGACGTGCCGGATGATATCGGCGCCATTCTCGATCCGCTCGGCAACGCGGTTCACACCGCGCTCTCCTTCGACCTCGTCGGCGAAGATGTGCTGATCACCGGCGCGGGTCCCATCGGCATCATGGCGGCGGCGGTGGCCCGCCATGTCGGCGCCCGCCATGTGGTGATCACCGACATCAATCAGGACCGGCTCGATCTCGCCGCCAAGGTGGCGGACGTGACGCCGGTCAATCCGGCGGATACCGATCTCAAGTCGGTTGTCGCGTCGCTCGGCATGAAGGAGGGCTTTGACGTCGGTCTTGAAATGAGCGGTGCCCCGGTCGCTTTCGACCAGATGGTCGAAAGTCTCGTCATGGGCGGGCGCATCGCCATGCTCGGTATCCCGCCCGGCAAGTCGCCTGTCGACTGGTCGCGCATCGTCTTCAAGGCGCTCACCATCAAGGGCGTTTACGGCCGCGAGATTTTCGAGACCTGGTACAAGATGATCGCCATGCTGCAGAACGGACTGGACGTCTCGGCCGTCATCACCCACCGGTTTGCGGCCGACGACTTCGAAGCGGGCTTTGCGGCCATGAAGTCCGGTTCCAGCGGCAAGGTTGTGCTGGACTGGACTTGAGGCCCCCCGGGGTTCTGCGCGGATAACCCAGATCACGATCGACTAAGGTTGAATCACCTAAGTCGATAAGACGTGATCGCTTCCAATATTCTAGTGCGGGATCGGACGGAAGACCGGTGTCCACTT
>JAJFHL010000256.1 GCA_021775615.1 Hyphomicrobiales bacterium | reverse complement strand
TCGGCGTCAGCGGCTTTGGCGATCTTCAATTCAGCGACACCAAGGACGGCGTCCTGATCGAGTACGGCACCAACACCGGTTCCATTCTGCTGGAAGGCGTGGCCATGGCGGATCTCGGCGCGAGCGACTTCCTGTTTGCGTAAACGGCACGGGCCGAACTGGTCCTAATGTGTCCGTCGTGTCAGCTGTTGCCCGAAGGTGCTTCCTCACCCCGCGGTCGCCCGCTCATCGGCGGCGTAGAGCTGGATGGCGGAACTGATCTTCGGGGCAAGGGTGCGCAGCGCGCCACCGATGCGGGCGCGGTAGCCGTCCGTGAAGCGGCGGATCGGGCCGATGGCGCCGACGGAGAAGGTGGGGCCGACATTGCCGATGCGGATCGGCGCGGCAACGCTGGAGACGCCGATCTCGATCTCTTCCACACATTCCGCATAGCCGCGCTCGAGGATCTGTGAGAACTCTTCGCGCAGCGCCACGGCCGTGATCTTGGTGTGTTCCGTATAGACCTTCATCGGGCCGTTCAGAATGTCGTCCTGAAAATCCTCTTCCGCGAAGGCGGCGATCGCCTTGGAGCAGGAACACGCATGCATCGGGCGGAAGCCGAGGCCTGGATGGATATAGGCGCGGGTCGGGTCGGACGGGGTTTCCACATGGATGATTTCGACGCCCTTGTTGCGGAAGCGCGACAGGAAGACCGCCTCGCCGAAATCGATCGCCGCCTCCTTCATCGCCGGCGTCGCCGCGTGGCGCACGTCGACGTCGGACTGGCCGAGCAACGCGATCCGGATCAGCCGCTCGCCGACCAAATAGCGTGAATTGCCCTGCGGATCATCGAGCAACCGGTGCTCCGCCAATGTCTGGAGCAGCCGGTAGCAGGTCGGCCTCGGCAGGCCGGTCGCCTGCTGCAGTTCCGACGCCGATACGGGCCGGCCGGCGACGGCGACGGTTTCGAGCACGGCGATGAGGCGGTCGAGATGCATGAATTTCTCACTTTACAGACATTTGTATCATGGAATAATACATGTGTTCTGAAAATTCAATCACGCAGACGTCCGCTCCGAGGGCGCCAGGGAGAGATCATATGGCCGGTAACGGCACCACGGACTGCTGCGGACCGGGCTATGCCTCGCCGGCCGAGGCCATGCAGGCGCCGCGCGAATTGCTGCTCTACACGGTCGCGCTCTACATCGGCACAGGCATCCAGAAGCCCGATTACCTCGCCACCATCGATGCCGACCCGGACAGCCCGACCTACAGCCAGGTGATCTCGCGGCTCGAAATGCCGGGCATCGGCGACGAACTGCATCACATGGGCTGGAACGCCTGCTCGTCGTGCCATCACGATGCCACCAAGGAGCGGCGCTATCTCATCGTGCCGGGGGTGCGCAGTTCGAACCTCCATATCGTCGACTGCGCCACCGATCCCCGCAACCCGACCCTGCACAAGGTGATCGAGGGTGCGGAGATCAAGGAGAAGACCAACCTCTCTGCGCCGCATACGGTGCATTGCCTCGGCTCCGACATCATCATTTCCATGCTCGGTGACGCCAAGGGCGAGGCCCCCGGCGGCTTCCTCCATATCAACGAGGATTTCGAGATTGTCGGCCGCTGGGAGAATGATCTGGGCGGCATGAAGTTCAATTACGATTTCTGGTACCAGCCGCGCCACAATGTGATGGTCTCGTCCGAATGGGCCGCACCCAACACCTTCATGCCGGGTTTTGATCTCGAGGAGGTCGGCCACCTGAAATACGGCCGCGAGATTCACTTCTGGGATTTCGAGAACAAGCGCGTCGAGAACACCGTCTATCTCGGTGAAGACGGTCTGGTGCCTCTGGAGGTGCGTTTCCATCACAATCCGGACTCGAGCCACGGCTTCGTCGGCGCCGCATTGTCGTCAAACGTCATCCACTGGTGGAAGCAGGACGGCGAATGGGTCTGGGAAAAGATCATCGATGTCGAGAACCAGCGCCATCCCGAATGGCCGATCCCGGTTCCGGGACTCATCTCGGTGATTCTGCTCTCGATGGACGACCGGTTCCTCTATCTTTCGAACTGGCTGCATGGCGATCTGCGGCAATACGATATTTCCGACCCGCACAATCCCAAGCTGACCGGCCAGGTGTGGATGGGTGGGCTGCTGGGCAAGGCGCCGGAGGTCAACGGCCGCAAGATCACCGGCGGGCCGCAGATGATCCAGTTGTCGCTCGACGGCAAGCGGCTCTATGTGACGACCTCGCTGTTCTCCACCTGGGACAACCAGTTCTATCCCGAAATCCGCGAGAACGGAGGCTGCATGGTGATGGTCGACTGCGACACCGAGACCGGCGGCATGTCGATCAACCAGGAGTTTTTCGTCGACTTCGGCAAGGAGCCGAACGGCCCGGCGCGCTGCCACGAGACCCGCTATCCCGGCGGCGACTGCACCTCCGATATCTGGATCTGACCGTGAGTGACGGCGGGCCATACAAGATCACCATTGCCAATCGGGGCGGCCGGGTCTGCGAGGTCTATGGCGACGAGGTGCTTCTCGACGCGCTCGAAGAGCAGGGCGTCGAGCTGCCCTATGGCTGCCGCTACGGCGGCTGCATCTCCTGCGCCGCCAAGCTGCTGGACGGCGAAGTTGACCAGAGCGAAGGCGTTGCCCTCAACGGGCGGCAGGAAGCGGACGGCTATGTGCTGCTCTGTGTCGCCCACCCGAAATCACACTGTACGCTCGACGTTGGTGTCGAGAGCCATGACAGACTTTACCGCAACCCGTTCCAAAGCCCGCTTGCACCAGCCGAACTCAAGGCCGATATCAGACCCGGCGCAGCATCCCTGGAGAAAGCCCCATGACCTACATGGACCATGACCAAGACTACCCGACCGACTATCTCGCCGGCATCCTCAAGTCGGTGAAAACCATCGCCATGGTCGGAGCAAGTTCCGATCCGACGAAATTCAGCTATGGCGTGCTGCGCGTGCTGCACGAGACCGGTTACAACATGATCCCTGTCAACCCGAAGGAAGCGGGCAGCGAAATCCGCGGTCTCATGTGCCGCGAATCCCTGTCCTCGATCGACGAGCCGGTCGACATGGTGCAGGTGTTCCGCACGTCCGAAGCTGCCTACGGCGTCACCGAAGAGGCCATCGAGATCGGCGCCAAGGTGGTGTGGATGCAGATCGGCGTGCGCAATGACGAGGCGGCCCGCATGGCAGAGGCCGCCGGTCTCAAGGTGGTGATGAACCGCTGCCCCAAGATCGAGCTGTTCCGCCCCTTCTGGAAACCGCGCCTCAATCAGGCGATCTGACCCTTGGGTCTTCAATCGGTTGCCTGTGAAACGGTCTAGCGTCTGCGGGCGATCGCGCGGATCTCGACGATGACGCCCTCGGTCACGAAGCCGGCGACCTCGATCGCCGTCCAGGCGGGATAGGGTTCGCGGACATAGTCGGCCCGTATCTCCTTGAAGAGCTCCAGGTGACCTCTCAGGCCCACGTGATAGGTGGTCATTTCGACCACGTCTTCGAATGTCAGGCCGCCCTCTGAAAGCACGGTCGCGACCTGGATGAAGGCCTGTCTGATCTGTTCTTCGGGGTCGTTGGAAAGCGTCCCGTCGGGCTCGGCGCCGGTGAGGCCGGTGAGGAAGATGAAGCCGCCCGTTTCAAGTCCCGGCGACATGCGCCAGTCGTCGTAGTAGGACTGCATGATGGCCGGGATGATCGGTGTTGCTGCCATGGCGCCGAGTCTAGCTCGAACCAGCGGTTCGTGCCAGACATGGCGATGTTTCATGGGAGGTGACGATGGCGACAGGATTCAATCCACCAGGTGTTTGGGGGCCGCGCGGCCGCGGCTTCTCCATGGGCGCCGTGCAGCAAGAGGGCCATGTGGTTTATCTCACCGGACAGGTCGCGTGGGACGGGAACGAGCAGATCGTCGGCAGGGGCGACGTTGCGGTTCAGACACGGCAGTGCTTCGGCAACATAAGCACGGTCTTGGCGCAGGTTGGCGGCACACTCGATGACATCGTATCGATCACCACCTACTTCACCGACCGCGCCCAGCTGCCGGCAATTCAGGAGGTGCGCACGGAGGTCTTCGGCGGCGACACCGCGCCGGTGAGCACGTCGGTCATGGTGGCCGGCCTCGGTCACGAGGATTTTCTCGTCGAACTGACGCCGGTCGCCGTTGTTCCCGATGATCGCTTCATCGCACCCGACTGAGCACAGGATTCGGGTGGACGGGCGCTTGGCTCCCGTGCGACAGGACCCTCATGGGTATCGATGCCATCACGCAGCTCGACTATGTCATCCTGCTTTGCCATGACATCCGGGCGATGCGGGAGTTTTACCTCAACACCATGCGGTTCCCGCTCGATGAAGACCATGGGGACTGGATGAAGTTCCGCGTCGGTTCGCGCTTTCTCACCCTTCGTCCGAGAGGGCAATGGCATGGCTGGCATGACGGCGAGTCTCCGCAGGGTTCGGCAAGCGTGCAGTTGGCGTTCTGCGTCGACTATGACGAAGTCGATACCTGCCATGAGGAACTGACGGCTCGCGGCGTCGACATCATCGACCCGCCAAGGGATCAGGAGTTCGGTCACCGGACCCTGTTCTTCAGGGACCCGGACGGCAACGTTCTGGAAATCTACGCGGAACTGTGACCGGCACTATTCACGCATGAAATCGATAAAGACACGCAGCACCTCGATGCGTGCATTCGATCTGGGGTAATAGAGAAAGTATCCCGGCCGTTCGATGGAGCGGTCTTTGAGCACGGCCTCAAGCGCGCCGCTCGCCAGCTCGTCTTCGATGCATGGCCGGAACAGCCAGCCCATGCCGACGCCGTCACAGGCCGCGGCGACCAGTGCGGTCGTGCTGTTGACGATCAGGTTGCCGCGCACCGCCACCGTGGTGATGCCCCGGTGGGCGTTGAACTGCCACTCGGCAAATCTCTGCGATGCGATATAGCGGTAGCGGATGCAATTGTGTTCGAGCAGATCCTCCGGCGTTACCGGCCTGCCGTGATGCTCGAAATAGGACGGCGCTCCGAACACCACTTCTTTCAGCGGCGGCGAGAGACGCACTGCGATCATGTCCGCATGCACTTGATCGCCCAGTCTGACGCCCGCATGGAAACCTTCGGCGGCGATGTCCTCGAAGGCCTCGTTGAAAGACAGTTCGAGTTCGATATCGGGATACCGGCGCTGAAACTCGGCGAGCTTTTTGGCGATGGTCAGCTGGTGCGCCGCATAGGGCAGGGTCACCCGGACGGCGCCCTTGCGGGCGCCGCCCGAACTGCGGGCGTCTTCCAGCGCCTCGCCGAGTTCTCCGAGCGCCGGTCGCGCCCGCGCCAGCAGTGCACGGCCGGCATCGGTCAGCTGCACCGAACGGGTTGTCCGGATGAAGAGGGCGGTTCCGAGCCGGTTCTCCAGCGCCTTCAGGCGGTAGCTCACCGCCGGCGGCTGCACGCCAAGCGCCTTTGCCGCCCGGCGCAGAGAGCCATGCTCGGCAACCGCGAGAAACACTTCCACACCGCTGAAGGGAAGATTGCCGATTATTTGAATTTCCTTATCAGTCAAAGAAAATTATGCCGTCTACCGAAATCTATCTCATTGAAGTATCTGCATCAATGTGAGGCTTCGATCCGGAAAGTACATGGCGGGACGCAACAATGAGCAGGCTGTCATACGGTGAAAGAGACAACATACCGCTTGCCGTGTGCGCCATCGTCTTCACCGTGTTCGCGCTCTCCCTCGGCGATGCGCTGATCAAACAGGTCAGCGCGGCGTTTCCGCTGTGGCAGGTGTTCGCCCTGCGCTCGTTGATCGCGATCCCCGTGTTGGTCCTCGTTCTGAAGACCCGTTATCCGGACGTCGCACTCGTACCGCGCACTGTTTGGTGGACGGCGCTGAGAAGCATGATGCTGGCCTGCATGTGGATCGCCTATTACGCGGCTTTGCCGCATGTCGCGCTCTCCGTCGCGGCGGCCACCTACTACACGCTGCCGCTTTTCATCACGCTTCTTGCCGCGATGTTCCTTGGAGAACGGGTGGGTCTTCAGGGCTGGGCCGCGGTGGCGCTCGGGTTTCTCGGGGTCCTGGCGATCCTCAAACCCCAGGCGGGCGACTTCAACGCCTACGCCCTGCTGCCGCTTGTTTCGGCCGTGCTTTATGCGCTGGCGATGATCCTGACCCGCACCCGATGCCGCGGCGAGAACCCTCTGGTTCTGTCTTTCTGTCTCAATCTGGCGATGCTCTCTATCGGTGCCGTCGCAAGCCTCGCTCTGTGGCTGTGGCAGCCGGCGGGTACCGCCACAGACCAGTTTCTTCTCGGGCAATGGATCGCCATGTCGGCGCGCGAATGGATGGCCATGGGCCTGCTTGCCGCCGCCATCCTCATCGGCAGCATCGGCGCCGCCATCGCTTACCAGGCCGGGCCGTCGTCCATCGTCTCGACGTTCGACTTCGCCTATCTCGGCTTCGCCGCCCTGTGGGGGCTGGCGTTCTTCGGTGAGGTTCCCGATGCGGTGTCGGGAATCGGGATCGGACTGATTGTGCTGGCGGGGATCCTTGCGATCAGGCGCTGACCCGCCGCGCGCCGAAGGTTTGCATCGCGCCACGACCGCGAAGCTGCTATCGAATCGCATCATGAGCGGAGCAGGCCCCGAATTCCATGTCAGACCCGCCGAACCGGCGGACGCCCCGGCGCTGCGCGAAATCGAGCGCGCCGTGGTCGACATCGGCGCGGGCGTCGTCCTGACCCCTGAAGACCTGGGCGACGATGATGCATGTCATGAAGGCAGGTTTGCAGAGAAACTCGGCCGGCTCGCGGCGGGAACCGGCTGCTCCCTCGTGGCGGTCTCGGGCCAGCGCCTGGCCGGCCACGTGACGCTGGAGCGGTACAAGCCAGTGCGATTGCGGCATGCGGCACTTCTGGATCTCGCCGTAGCGCCGGACTTCCAGGGACATGGCGTCGGGCAGCGCCTGTTGAGGGACATCTTGGCATGGGCGAAGTCCGAGGCACGGCCGCCAATCCGCCGCATTCAGGCAAACGTACTTGCTGACAACGAACGGGCCATTCACATCTACCAAGGGTTCGGCTTCGAGATCGAAGGTACGCGGAAGAGGTTTCTCCAAATCGCCGATGGCTCTTTTGTCGATGACCATATGATGGCGCTGGTGATGGAGTGAGACTGCAGTGAACCTCCTTGTCATCGTCTCCGACGAACACCGCCGCGACGCCATGGGGTGCATGGGGCATCCGATTGTCAGGACACCCCATCTCGATGCCCTGGCGAAACGTGGCGCGGTGTTCGAGAACGCCTATACGCCCTCTCCCATGTGCGTGCCGGCCCGCGCGGCCATGGCCTGCGGCGACTATGTGCACCGCATCGGCCATTGGGACAGCGCCGCGCCTTATGACGGCGCCCGCAGAAGCTGGATGCATGCCCTGCGCGACGGCGGCGTCGAAACCGTCTCCATCGGCAAGCTGCATTTCCGCTCGGCCGATGACGACAACGGGTTTTCGCGCGAGATTCTGCCGATGCATGTTGTCGATGGTGTTGGCTGGCTGCCGGGACTGTTGCGCGAGGACCCGCCCGACTTTGCTGCTGCGGCTGAACTTGCCGCCGAAGTCGGGGCTGGCGACAGCGCCTATACGGACTATGACCGGGCGGTCACGGCGGCGGCCGAGGAGTGGCTGGCTGGCAGGGGGGACACCACCGGCCCATGGGCCGCCTTCGTGTCGCTGGTCTCACCGCACTATCCCCTGACCGCGCCGCGGGATTTTTTCGATATGTACGATCCGGCCGCCATGGATCTGCCTGTCGCCTACGCCGCATCCGAGCGGCCGCGCCATCCAGAACTGCGCAACATCGCCCGCTTCTTCGACTATGACCGCCATTTCGACGAGGAGCGCCTGCGTGCGGCGAAATCGGCCTATTACGGTCTGATCTCGTTCATGGACGATTGCGTCGGCCGCGTGCTGGCCGCCCTGGACGCTTCGAAGCAGGCCGGCGATACGCTGGTGGTCTATCTCTCCGATCATGGCGACATGATGGGAGACCATGGATTCTGGACCAAACAGGTCATGTACGAGGCGTCCGCCGGAGTGCCTCTCATCGTGGCGGGCCCCGGCGTGCCCCAGGGCCGCCGGGTCGGAACCGGCGCAAGCCTGGTCGATCTTGCGGCAACCGCGCTGGAGGCTTCTGGAGTTGACGACGGGCTCGCGGCAACGCTTCCGGGCCGTTCGCTGTGCGACCTGGCGCGCCGCGATGACGATCCCGGCCGCACGGTGTTCTCGGAGTATCACGATGGCGGGTCGTCGACCGCCACCTTCATGGTGCGCTGGGACCGCTGGAAATACGTCCACTATGTCGGCCATCCGCCGCAGCTCTTCGATCTTGGCGCCGATCCGGCGGAACGGAACGATCTGGCGCAGCCTGGCGTCGATGCGCCCGGTGTTCGCGATGCCTTAGGCGAAGGCCGCCGCCGTCTCGGCGAGATTTGCCATCCGGATGCGGTCAACGCTGCGTGCTTTGCCGATCAGAAACGAAGGATTACGGCACTCGGAGGCGAGGCGGTCTGCCGCGGCGCGCATGCCTTCAATCACACGCCGGTGCCCGGTTAATCGGCAAGGCGGTTTTCGACCAGATACCCGGCCGCCGCGCGGACACTGTCCTCAGCTTCGATAAACTCCATCCCGAACAGATCCTTGGCGCGCTGGTTTGACAGATCTCGCCTGATGTCCAGGTCGCCAATGATGGTCCTGATCGATTTGTCGAACATGGCGAGGAACCTGATCAGCGCGTTCGGCGCCCGCCGGGTCACGATCCTGCGGTTGGGATAGGTGCCGGCCAGGGTCGTTGCCATGTCGGTGAACCATAAAAAACGATCGGACCCGATGATCCGTTTGCCGATGCTCTGAGGTGTGGTGAGGGCCCTGACGTGCATTTCCGCGATATCGCGTACATCGACAGTTGGAAATCCACAGTTTGGCAGCATGGGGTCTTTTGCCTGCAGCAGGCGTTGCACGACCTGAAGGGATGTGCCCAGGGTGCCGTCGAGCGGGGGGCCCAGGACGAACCCCGGGTTGATCGTCGTCAGCTCCATGTGCGACGCCGTGTTCTTGATGAACTCCCACGCTGCCTGTTCCGCCAGCGTCTTTGATTTCACGTAAGGAGTGGTGGCCGGTGCATCGAGATCGCTCCAGTCGTTTTCGTCGTAGTGCGAGCGCCCGGTTTCAAGCTGCTTGTACATGAGTGCGACGGATGACGACGTCATCACAACGCGCTTCACACCCGCTGCATGCGCCGCGCTCAACGCCCGCACGGCCCCGTCCACGGCAGGCCTGATGATCTCTGCCTCATTGTCCGGTTGCACCAGGGGAAACGGGGAGGCGGTGTGCATGAGGATGTCGACGCCGTTCATCGCCTCCTGCCAGCCCTTGCCATGTCCCAGATCGAGGGCGACGAACCGCAAGCGCTGCTCAAGCTCGTCGTCGTCATCGAGCTGGGGCCTGACCGCGTCCATCACCTCGGTGCCGCGCTCCAGCGACCGCACGGAGCCGACAACCGCATAACCGGCGTTCAGGAGCCGCAGACAGATGTGCTTGGCGATGAAGCCGGATGCCCCGGTGACGAGAACGGTCTTGGCCTGCGACATGTGATCTGCTCCGCCATCGGATCAACTGCGGTCGATACGGTCAGTCGCGGCGGTTGGATCACACCGGCTTTCTCCCAGAGCGCCGACGGCGCTCAACGGCAGGTCGGCCCGCTGTGCCGTCCGGCTCGTCAATTATACTGCCGCACCGGCATCGACGCCATCGTAGATCGCTTCGTTCTGCGAAGTAAGAATACGGTTGTGCCAGGCCATGGCGGCGTCCGCCAGATCCGTCTCGGGCGGCGGCACATGGTGGAAATGCCCGTAGCGGTCTTCGCCGCGCACCAGCATAGCGAAGTCTTCCTTTGCCACCGTCTGGCGCACATGTGGCGCGATATAGTTGATGGCAAAGCCGATCCGTCTCTCGTCGGACCGGTTGGGGCCGGATGCATGCAGCAGCCTGCCGTGATGGAACGACGCCTGGCCCGGCTCGAGTTCCACATGAACGAGGGCGTCTTCATCGATGTCGACCGCCGCTTCCTGGCCGCGGGTCAGGAAATTGTCCGTCGCGAACGTGTCTTTGTGTTCGACCATTTCGCCCCTGTGGGAGCCGGGCACGAAGCGCATGCAACCGTTGGCCATGGTCACCGGCGAAAGCGCGAGCCAGGCGCTGACCTGCCCTTCTTCGTCGTCGAGCCCCCAGTAGCGCATGTCTTGATGCCAGCTCACATAGCTTTCGGTATGCGGTTCCTTGGTAAAGAAGGTGCCGCCCCACACCAGAATGTCGGGCCCGAGAATGCTTTCGACCACATCGAGAATACGTGGCTGGCGGACGATCTCATTGGCGAACCGGAAGATGACCTGCGGAAAGTTGAGTTGCGCCTTGTTGCCCACCTTGCTGTCGCCGAGGCGTTGTTCGAGGGTTTCGAGTTCACTCCGGTACGACGCCGCCTCACGGGCGTCCATCACATCGACCGGGAAGAGATATCCGTCTTCACGATACCGGGCAGCATCGACCGTACCGATCGGTTGTTCAATCTGGGTTGCGCGCATCGGGCGATCTCCGCTGTTGAGCCCTTCATTCAAAATCAACGCCCAGTGCCGGTCAAACTGTGTCTCTTGCGGCCATCGTTAAGTTCAGCTTATGCTTAAACTGCGGAGCAGACCGCTGCATTTCGACCGGTGAACCGATGCCCTACCGTCAGATTCCATCCCTCAACTGGTTGCGCGTGTTCGAGGCGGCGGCCCGCAGCGAGAGTTTTTCCGATGCGGCGCGCATCCTGAACATGAGCCCGCCGGCCGTCAGCCAGCAGATCAAGGCGCTTGAGCAGCATCTGAAGACCGCGCTGTTCGACCGAGGGCCGAGGAATGTCACGCTAACCGATGCGGGCGCCTCGTTCCTGCCGGCGGTCCGGCAATCGCTGATGTCGGTTGAAACCACCGCGGCGTCGCTGTTCGGCCATGCCCAGGGCGCATCGGTGACGGTGCTGGCGACCCTGATCTTCGCAACAGGCTGGCTGGTGCCACGCCTTGACGCCTTCGAGGCGGCGCATCCCGACATCCAGCTGCACATTATGGGCGAATACCGCGAATCCGATTTCAGCCGCGAGGGGCCTGATCTTCACATCGCCTTCGGCGGAGCGCCGAGGGCCTGGGGCGACGCCGACCTGTTGTTCGGAGAGACCCTCTACCCGGTGGCGACGCCCGAGATCGCCGCGGCGATAAGGACCCCGGACGATCTTCTGGGGCACCGGCTCATTGAAATCTCCACCCACCGCACCAGCTGGCTGCAACTGTTTGCAGGCCTGCCGGGGTTCGAAATGAGTGAGGCCAGGTTCTGCTTTGTCGATTCAAGCGAGATCGCCATGACCATGGCATCCACCGGGTATGGCATCGCCCTGGCGCGGGCGCCGGCAACCGATGGCCGGGTCAGTGCGTATGGGCTTGAACGGTGTCTCGGCGAGGTCGGGGTGAGCGGCTCGCAGGCCTACTACCTGGTCTCGCGCTCCTTCGGCGCCCAGTCGCCCGCCGCGCAGCAGTTCCGCGCCTGGCTGCTTGAGGCCAGCGCGCAGTTTCGCTAAGGGCCTGGCCGTTCCGAAGAGCCGTCATTCCCGCTTGCGGGGGAATGACGGTTGGATCGTGCGGCCCGTCCGGTCACGCCGCGACGAACTTCAGCGACAGGCCATTGATGCAGTGGCGTTTGCCGAGAGGCTTCGGCCCGTCATCGAAGATGTGGCCGAAATGGCCGCCGCAGCGACGGCAGTGGACTTCGGTAAGGTTTGCAAAGACCTGCGGGTCGGGCTTGGTTGCGACGGCCGCTTCGATGGGTTTGGTGAAGCTGGGCCAGCCGGTTCCGCTGTCATACTTGTCCGCCGAAGAATAGGCGGGAAGCTCGCATCCGGCACAGTGGTAGGTGCCGGTGCGTTTCTCTTCGAGCAGCGGGCTGGATCCGGCCCGTTCGGTGCCGGCGCCGCGCAGCACCGCATACCGGTTCGCCGAGAGCTGCGCCTTCCATTCCGCATCGGTTTTGACGATTTCGAAGCTTTCCGCCGCACCGGATGCGGTACTGCGACGAAACAGTGTGGCGGTGCCGGTCAGGGCGGCAAGCCCGGTTACGGCAACACCGGCAAGCAACATTCTGCGTCTGTTCATTGTCTTCATTCCTGGTCTGGTGTTGGGGCCGTTATAGATCGGCCCAACCGTCACGGGGTAAAAATACTTGGACGGTTGGGCCGCTCCCTGCGCGCCTTCAGGTGAGCGCTTCGGGATGGCCGGCACCGGCGCTGCACTGGTTCGCGCCGGCCGCCGGAGAGCTTACTTCGGCAGGAGGACCTTGTTGACCACGTGGATCACGCCGTTCGACTGGTTGACGTCGGCAATGGTCACCTTGGCGGCGCCGCCGTTCTCGTCGAAGATCCAAAGCTCGCCGCCCTGGACCTTCGCGGTGATCACGTCGCCGCTGGCGGTCTTCAGGTTGTGGTAGCCGCCCATCGCCTTGACTTTGGCCATGAGGTCGGCGCCGGACAGCTTGCCGGGCACCACGTGATAGGTGAGGACCTTGGTCAACTGGCCCTTGTTCTCGGGCTTGAGCAGGGTTTCGACCGTGCCGTCCGGAAGGGCGGCGAAGGCGTCGTTGACCGGGGCGAAGACCGTGAACGGCCCGTCGCTCATCAAGGTGTCGACCAGGTCGGCCGCCTTGACCGCGGCCACCAGCGTGGTGTGGTCCTTGGAGTTGACGGCGTTCTCGACGATGTTCTTGGACGGGTACATGGGTGCGCCGCCGACCGTAACGGTCTGTTCGGCGGAAACGGTTGTGGCGGCAAGGCCGAGCGATCCGACGCCGATCATGGCGACGGCGGTTGTGGTCATTGCGGCACGCAGGATGGATTTGATCATTGGTTCGTTCCTTGGGGTTGTATCTGCCTCCCTGAGTGGAGGTATTGGTAGGAACGAGCGCTGAGCCGAATCGGATGCAAAATTCTCTGCTGCCCTCTGCATCAGTTAATCATTTGTGTTCGAAACAGTTTCCGCCGATTCACCCGAAATTAACTAAAGGTGAGTCATTCGTTAAAAGGTAGTTTGGTTACCTAACTAGTGCCTGGAGACAGTCATGCCACGCCTCTCACTGAACATCGTCTCAAACACCAGCGTAAGAGCGAAGGTCCTCGGAACCGTCGGTTTCTGCATTGCAATGCTGATCGCTGTTTCCGTCTTCGCAATCGTTCAGATGGACAAGATCGGCCGCGAGCTCGCGACGATTGCCGAGCAGGACATGCCGCTGACTCGAAATGTCTCGCAAATCGCCACTCATCAGTTGGAGCAAACGATCCAGTTCGAGCGCATGTTGCGCGCGGCCCTCGAAGCCGACACCAATCCGAGTGCGAAAAAGGCATACGAAAAGGCGGTGCAGAAGTTCAAAAAATACGACGCCGTGGTCAACGAAGAGATTCTTCAGGGCGAAGAATTGGCGAAAGGTGCGGTCGAGCACGCGCATACAGACGCCGAACTGAAAGAATTCAAACATATTCTCGAGGCGCTTACCGCGATTGAGCATGAGCACAAGACCTTCAGCAAACATGTTGATGAGGTGATCGCATTGTTTGCCGCCGGCAACGTCGCTGAAGGAATTCAACTGGGCAACAAGGTCGACGCCGAGGCCGAAAAACTCGATCATGAGCTCGAGGAACTGGCCAGCGAAATCTCCGCATTTACCGCCCAAGCCGCCAAGACCGCGGAAGAGCACGAAAAATCGGCTCTGCTCTGGCTCATGATCACATCAGCCATAACTGTACTGTTTGTTTCCGTCGCCTCCTGGTTTGTCATCGCCAGATTTCTCACTGTCCCATTGAACAATGTGGTGACCGCCGTTTCCGCGCTGACATCAGGACAAACCGATGTTGCAGTGAAGGCGGAACATCACGATGAGATCGGTAAGATTATGGAAGGGCTCGAGACTTTCAGGCTCAAACTGAAAGAGAATGAAGCTTTGACTGCGCAGACGAGCGAACAGCAAAAAGCGGACGCCAGGCGGGCCGCAAAAATTGAGCAGCTCAACAAGGACTTCGACAGTCAGGTGACGGAAGCCCTGACGACAATTACCGGTGCGACGCAAACTCTGAACGACACGGCAACGACCATGTCGGCGGCGTCGGAAGAAACCGAGGCGCAGAGTTCGGTCATACTCGGGGCCTCGCAGGAGTCGAACCAGAATATCCAGTCGGTCGCTGCCGCAACCGAAGAGCTGACCGCGTCCGTTCAGGAAATTGGGCGCCAGACGGTTGAATCGTCGAAAATGTCGCGTCTTGCGGTGGAGAATGCGGAAGGCGCCAAGTCGCAGGTCGGGCAGTTGGTCGAGAACTCGCAAAAGATCGGCGAGGTCGTCAATCTCATCTCGGATATCGCAGAACAGACAAACCTTCTGGCACTCAATGCCACGATCGAGGCGGCTCGTGCGGGAGAATCAGGTAAAGGGTTTGCCGTGGTCGCCAACGAGGTGAAATCGTTGGCCAGTCAGACCGCCAAGGCCACAGACGACATCAGTGCGCAGATCGAAGGCATGCAGGCCATGACGACCGGGACTGCTTCGGCGATCGAAGAAATCGTCCAGACAATCAACCAGGTCGACGAGGTCATCGGGACGATCGCCAGCGCCATTGAAGAGCAGAATGCGGCAACGCAGGAAATCTCTCAGAATGTCCAGCAGGCCGCAGCCGGCGCACAGGAAATCACGTCAAACATCGGCGGGGTGAATGAGGCGGCGGCCAGCACCGGTCAGTCTGCGAATTTCGTAATGGAAGCGGCCCAGAATCTGACGCAACAATCCGAAACCCTGCGACAGCAGATTGACGGCTTCCTCGAAGGTGTCCGCGCCGCATAGCGGTTTTCGCGGCGCCATCCGGCGCGCCGCGGGTGTTCAGGTGGTTCCGGGTCCAGAGACCGGTAACCGTTGATACCGGTTCATCGGCGATCATCACGCCTTTCTCGAACATGCACAAAGGGACGTGGACGCCGTCGGCCTGAACAGCAACACGTTGATGCGCGGAGATGCCGAGGTTGCCTTGCCGAACGGCGCGTTCGATTTTGTGTTCGCGCGCTTCGGCACGATGTTCTTCGCCAATCCGGTGGCCGGCCTGCGCAACATGCACAAGGCGCTTCGCCCTGAGCCACATCGGCGACGCGGAGCAGACGGCGGATGCGGTTAGTGATCTGATGCAAAACAAGCCGGAATTCTCTTTAGACTTTGCAAGGAAGCACTTGTTCTATCTAAAGCAATCAGATCAAATCTGAACCTACATCGAAGGCGTGAAGAAAGCCGGACTGAGCTGAAACGTTCCGGTGGAGCCTCGCCGTTCGATAGGTACAACATCACTCCAGGGAGACTGTCATGACACAAAACGACGCTTCAACCGGCGCGCGCACCACCGACGGCCGCGGCAGGCTCTATGACAGCGTGCTCGACACCATCGGTGATACCCCGTGTATCCGCGTCAACTCCCTGGCGCCGGACCATGTGCGTCTCTACGTGAAGGCGGAGTTTTTCAACCCGGCGGCATCGGTCAAGGACCGCCTTGCCGTTTCCATCATCGAGGAGGCCGAGCGCAGCGGCGCCCTCAAGCCCGGCCAGACGGTGGTCGAGGCCACCAGCGGCAACACCGGCATCGGCCTTGCCATGGTCTGCGCCGCCAAGGGATATCCGCTGGTGGTGACGATGGCGGACAGTTTTTCCATCGAGCGCCGCCGCCTGATGCGTTTTCTCGGCGCCAGGGTGGTGCTGACGCCGCGCGCCGCCAAGGGGTTCGGCATGTACTCCAAGGCCGTTGAACTGGCCGAGGCCAACGGCTGGTTTCTCGCCCGGCAGTTCGAGACCGACGTCAACGCCAAGATCCACGAGAATACCACGGCGCGAGAGATCCTCGCAGACTTTGCCGGCGACCGTCTCGACTACTGGGTGACCGGCTACGGCACCGGCGGCACCGTGACCGGGGTCGCACGGGTGCTGCGCAAGGAACGCCCCGAAACCAAGATCATTCTCTCCGAACCCGCCAATGCCCAGATCGTCGGCAGCGGCGAGGCGCAGAAAAGAACCGAAGACGGCTCGCCCGCCGAAGGTCATTCCGCCTTCGAGCCGCATCCCATCCAGGGGTGGACGCCGGACTTCATTCCGCTGGTGCTTCAAGAAGCGATCGACAACAACTATTACGACGAACTCCTACCGGTGGCCGGTCCCGATGGCATCGAGTGGTCGGCCAGGCTGGCGCGCGACGAGGGCATCTTCACCGGGGTGTCGGGCGGATCGACATTTGCCGTTGCCATGCAGATTGCCGAGAAGGCCGAACCCGGATCGGTCATCTTGTGCATGCTTCCCGATACCGGAGAGCGTTATCTGTCGTCACCGCTCTTTGAAGGAATTGCCGAAGAGATGACCGAGGAAGAAACGGCATTGTCGCTGTCGACACCGGGCTTCCACATGCCGGACGCGTGAGCACGCCATCACATCCTGCTCTTCTCAAAATGAAAGGGCCGGCCCGAAAGGAAAGGGCCGACGAATCGCCGGCCCTCAAACCACTGGCTCACACGGCCGACACGGCCATGTGCAGCCAAACATTCAAACCGTGCTGTTAACAGCCAGGTCCGTCGCCGCCGAGGATGATGATCGGCAGCATGATAATTGTTACGATGCCGCAGCCAACTGTCCTGACCGGATCTTTTGTCGGGGGCGGATCCATATCCGCCGCAGTTGCCACGACCGGGGCCATCACCAAACCGGCGATTGCCAGAGCTGCTAGTGTCTTCTTCATATTCCTTTTACCCTCCGCAAGTGAGTGCTACGCCGCAGAGTTTATGCAAGCCGTGCCCTGAGCACAACCTTCAGAGTGTGGCATTTTTGCAAGGTTTGCGCAAAAAATGCTACAGCGCCTGCAGCGCTCCAGCGGCGATAACGGGCCCTGTGGGCTTGCCCTCAGGCGCGCCGCCCTGCGGCTCCAGCGTGATCGCCAGGGTCACTTCCGGTCCCGCCAGTGCTCTCATCCCCTTGGGCAGGCTCACCCGGGTCTCGCCGTTTTTGGCAATCACGCCCAGCGATCGGGGGACGCCATCGGCAGGAATCAGCCATAATTCGGGCACTCGGGCCGAGTCTGCCGTTGCAGTAACCGCTGAGATCAGAAGCGCGCCCGAAGTTGCGTCCATCGTGGCGATGTAAGACGGGCCGGCATCGGCGGCCTGCAGGGCGGCGACCAGATTCGTCTGTGGCTGCGGCACGCCGATAGTGAGCAGCACCGCGAGGCTGGCGGCGGCGGCCAGGGACGAACCGGCCGCAATCCAGCGCCACAAAGCAAGGCTGGACCACCAGCCCGCCTTCACTGACGAATCAGCAAAGAGGTCGTTTTCGATTTGAGTCCACACGCGGGACGGGACGGCGGCTGCCGGCACCTCCTCGGCGAGCGGCGAGAGCTTTGTTTCCCAGAAGGCGACCCTGGCGGCGAACTCTGGTTCGGACAGCAAGCGCGCGGCGGCAAGCGCCCGGCGCTCGGGCGACAGCACACCAAGCACATACTCGCCGGCGAGCGTGTCGTCGCCTGATCCGTTTGCAGATTGCTGTTCGTCGCTCATCCTTAAACCCTGGTGTTGAGACAGTCCTTGAGCTTGAGAAGGCTCCTCCTGATCCAGCTCTTCATCGTTCCAAGCGGCACATCCATTCGCGTCGCCAGTTCCTCATAAGTATAGCCTTCAAGGAAGGCGCTCCTGACAGCTTCGGCATGCGGCGCCTCCAGCCTTGAAAGGCACGCAGTGAGTCGGCGCTGTTCATCTGATGCCACAGTCCGCGCTTCCGGTGAAGGGCCGTCGTCCGGCCTCTCCATGGCTTCGTCGAGGTCGGCGGCCTGCGGCTTGCGCGCCCGCAGACGGTCGATCGACTGGTTGCGGGCGATTGCCACAAGCCATGAAATCGGGCTCGCCTTGGCCTGAACATAGCGCCCAGCATTGTGCCAGACCTTGACATACGTCTCCTGCAAAACCTCCTCGGCTTCCTGCCTGTCTTTCAAGATACGAAGACAGACGCCAAAAAGTTTCGCCGAAGTCCGCTCATAGACGATTTTAAATGCCGCGCGGTCGCCAAGGCCGCTATGCGCCAGGAGTTCTTCCAGGCTGGCAGAGTGCGATGTGTTCATGAGTATACGATCTGGTTTCTGCGGCGCCGAACGCCGCGCAACTGACCGCTATACGTCGAACCGGGCGCGATAGATCACAAGTTGCGTGTCGCCGTAGGTCCGGGCGTCATGCACCACGAGGCCGGCAATCTCGGCGATATCGGTTGCGGCCTGCTCTTCGAGAACCACCACCGCGCCGTCCGCCACCCAGCCGCCGGCAATGGCCGACGCAAGCGCCGTTTCGCCAAGGCCTCGGCCATAAGGCGGATCGGCGAAGACCAGGTCCAGCGGCTCAAGCGTTCCCGCCTCGCCAAGCCGCGTGGCGTCACGGCGCCAGACCTTGGTGCATCCGGTCAGTCCAAGCGTTTCGACATTGCGCCGGATGAGGCCTCGCGGCTCGGAAGCGTTGTCGATGAAGATCGCGAACCTTGCGCCGCGTGACAGCGCCTCGAGGCCGAGTGCGCCGGTTCCCGCGAACAGGTCGAGCACCCGCGCATCCTCTAGATCGAAATCCTCGATCCCATGCGCAAGGATGTTGAAGAGCGCCTCGCGGGTGCGGTCCGAGGTCGGCCGCACCGCCTGCGACGAGGGAGCGGCAAGCCGCGCGCCTTTATGAATTCCGCCGACGATCCGCATTGCGCTTCCGCGGTTGTTTTTTTGGCGGCGATTTCTTCGGCGCACCCTTTTTACCGGGTGTCTTCTTTCCCGGTGCTTTACTCCCAGAGGGCTTGTCCCCCGGCGTGTCGCTGCCGCTCAGCCTGCCGCCCATCTGCTCACGCAGCACCCGGTCGGGCACCTTGGCGACGCCGCCGCGTTTCAACTCACCCAGCTGGAACGGGCCGTAGGAGATTCGGATCAGCCGGTTCACCTTGAGGTCGAAGCTTTCGAGCACCCGCCTGACCTCGCGGTTCTTGCCTTCGCGCAGCGCCATGGTCAGCCAGACATTGCCCCTCTGCACCCGCTCTACGGCGGCGTCGATGGCGCCGTACTTCACCCCTTCGATCTCGATGCCGTTCTTGAGCGCATCGAGGGCCTCCTGGGACACCGCACCATAGGCCCGGACCCGGTAGCGGCGCAGCCATCCGGTTGCCGGCAGTTCCAGAGTGCGTGCCAGGGCGCCGTCGTTCGTCAGCAGCAAAAGCCCTTCGGAAGACATGTCGAGACGGCCCACCGAAATCACCCGCGGCAGATCGTCGGGAAGACTGTCGAAAACGCTCGGCCGGCCCTCCGGGTCCTTGTGGCTGGTGATCAGCCCGGCCGGCTTGTGGTAGCGCCACAGTTGCGGCGCCTCCGTTTTGGGCAGCGGCTTGCGATCGACCCGGACATCGTCGTTCCCGGTTACGTTGACCGCGGGGCTGGTGAGCACGCGCCCGTTCAGGCGCACCCGTCCGCCCTCGATCAGGCGTTCCGCGTCGCGCCGCGAGCACAGGCCCGAACGGGCAATCACCTTCGCGATACGTTCGCCCGGCCTGGTTTCTGTCTGCTCTGATTTTACCATCTGATTGGTCTTGACCTTCCGTGCGCCCAATGAGCAATCTCACCGGGCGATGTCAAACAAAGATGCGTCTCATATGGATCTTGCGCTCGAAGAGGCGCGTGCCGCCGCCGACCGCGGCGAGGTGCCGGTGGGCGCCGTTATCGTCGGTCCGGACCGCACCGTGCTGGCGCGTGCCGGCAACCGTACCATCGAGCTTTCCGATCCCACGGCCCATGCCGAGGTGCTGGCCATTCGCGAAGCCTGTGCGGTGCTCGGACAGCAAAGGCTGCAGGACTGCGATCTCTATGTAACGCTCGAACCGTGCGTCATGTGCGCCGGGGCGATTTCGTTTGCCCGCATCCGGCGTCTCTATTTCGGCGCGGAGGACCCGAAGACCGGTGGTGTCGAGCACGGTCCGCGCGTGTTTTCGCAGGCCACATGCCATCACGCACCGGAGGTCTATGGTGGCCTTGCCGAGCGCGATGCGGCCGATCTTCTGCAGGTATTCTTCCAGCAGAGGCGTGGCCAGGCGTGAGTGCTCATATGCGTGCTGATGCGGTCGGTGCGCCGGATCCTTCCGTTGCCGGGCAACGCTTCTTGGCACGGTGGCGGCAACCTGCGATATGAAGGCGATTGTACCTCCACCCTCTCGAAAAAACACAAGTTGGCGAGCAGTATGAAAATCCAATTCTCATGCCGATCCATTGTTGTGGTCACTCTATTGGCGTCAATCTGGTGGGCATGTGCGGTGCAGCCCCGCTCCGCATGGGCCGACGAGGCAAGCGAGGTCACCCAGACCGAAGACCAGAAAATCGCCTCGATTCTGGAAGCGTTGAGGTCGCTGCTGCGGTCGCAGGCGGAAAAGCGCTCGACTGTCGAAGAGATCAAGCAGCGCCTGGAGAAGGCCGAAGAGATCGACAGGGAAGCCGTTGAGCAGGAACTCAAGGCCGTGCTGGAGGAACTGGCACAAATTGAGGTGCAGTTTCAGGTCCTGGCCACCGGTGGCGCGGCCTCGACTTTCGCCGTGCGCGGCGATCGCGCCCTCGATCTGCAAAAGGAGTTCGAGCAGCTGCTGCAGCCGTTGGTGGTCATGCTGAAAGTGGCCACCGAGGACTCGCGGCAGATCGAGATGCTCAAGCACGAACGCCTGCTCGCCAGTTCGCAGCTCGAGAGCGCCACCGACGCTCTGGACGGTGTCCGCACTCTAATTGCAAAAAACACGGACGAGGAACTGCAGCCGAACCTGGCGGAGCTGGAAGGCCGCTGGCGACAGAACCTTCAGGAATCCAAGGACCAGATCACTTCGCTCAATCGGCAGCTCGACGGTCTTTTGAAGAAGCGTAACTCACAGGTCAGCCGCACCGGTGCGGCCTTCACCGGATTTGTCGGCGACCGCGCCATCAACCTGTTTCTGGGCCTCGGGACGCTTCTTGGCGTCATCATCGCAATGCAGCTCGTCATGCGGTTGATCATCAGCCGCGTCCTGCGCGTGTGGGGTCGGTCGTACCGGATACGTCTTTTGGAGCTGTTCTACTACGTTCTGGTGATCGTGCTGTCGGTCGGTGCGATGCTGTACGTCTTCAACATCCGCAACGACTGGCTGCTTCTGGCGCTCAGCATCATATTTCTGTTCTCAGCCGGCTGGGTGTTCATCAAGATCCTGCCCAACCTGATCGAACAGCTTGCCCTGTTTCTCAATCTTGGGGCGGTCCAGGAAGGCGAGCGCGTCGTCTTCAACGGTGTTCCCTGGCTGGTGCGCGACCTCAACTACTACACAACGCTGGAAAACCCGGTGCTGACCGGCGGCAGCATCACCCTGCCGATCCGCGAATTGCGCGGCCTGCATTCGCGCAGAGTGGCGCAAAAGGAAGACTGGTTTCCGTGCCGCGAGAACGAATGGGTCAAATTGAGCGATGGGGTGAGCGGACAGGTCCTGATGCAAAGTCCCGAGCTGGTGCAGCTCGAACAGTTCGGCGGCGCCATTGTCACCTACACGACCGGGAACTTCCTCGATCTCAATCCGGTCAACCTGTCCCGAGATTTCCGTGCCGAAGTGGAGTTTGGCGTCGACTACCGCCATCAGAACATCGCCACCACGGAGATTCCCGAGACGCTGAAGTCCTTCATCACCGACGGCTTGCTCAAACTTGTCGACCGCAGCGATTTGCGGTCGGTGAATGTCGATTTCTTGCGTGCCGGCGCATCCTCGCTGGACTATGAAGTGGAGGCGGACGTGTCCGGCCGGGCCGCCCATCTGCACGAAGACATCGAAAGGGCACTGGCAAGGCTGCTGGTCGAGGCCTGCAATGCAAACGGTTGGACCATACCGTTCCCGCAACTGACCGTGCACCGCTCGGGCGCGTGAGTGCTCAGCCCTGCGCAGTTGCGAAGGCCGCGTCCAGCTTCGTCTTCAGCTCGTCTTTCAACGGTTCCGAGGCGCGCAGCACATCGCTGACCTTGAAGAAGTCGAGGACGCGGAACTTCGCCACCGCCGGTTTGATCAGCACATCCACCGGGAACTCCTTCAGCTTGGCCTCGGTGATCGCGTTCTGCATGATCTGAACCGCGCCATACATGGCTTCCGTGGTGGAAGGCGGTCCGTCTCCATCTTCGGTCGTGTTGCCCGTCACGTCGACGGCCACGGAGACATCACCGCGGCCCTGCAGGTGATCGACCGGCAACGGGTTGACCAGGCCGCCATCCACCAGCACGCGGCCGTCGGAGACCTGAGGGGCGATCAGGGCGGGCAGGGCGATGCTTGCGGCAACCGCCGGCCGAAGCGGACCGGCATCGATCACATGTTCTGCGCGCTGGTAGAAATCGGTGGTGATCAGGATCGTCGGGATCTGCAATTGCGCGAAGCTGTCAGCCACGCCCGGCGGCAGCACGATGTCGAGCAGCGCTTCGCCGTCGATGAATGCGGCGCGAAACGGATTGAAGTCGAACAGGGAGGTTATGCCGCTTGCCCCCCGGGCCATCAGGAGCTTTGCGGTTTTGACCCTGTTGCCGAGCACCGCGACCGTGTGCTCGCGCAGTTCACGGCCCGATACGCCCGATGCGTAGGCGGCCGCCACCATGGCGCCAATGCTGCAGCCGGCGATGAAGCAGGGCCGCACTCCCAACTCGTCCAGCGCTTCGATGACGGTGATGTGCGCCAGGCCGCGGGCGCCGCCGCCGCCGAGCGCCAGGCTGAACGGGGGATGCTGCGATCCGTTGGCTTTGTCGTTCACGGGTCAGCGCGCCCCGGCGCGTTCGGCATAGCTCCAGGCAACCTGTGCCAGGGGCTGCACCAGATCGGCTTTCGACTCGGCGTGCGGGCTGGTGGCGGTGCCGTCCCGCACCCGCCCTATGATGCCTTGCAGGATGGCCGCCAGCCGGAAGAAGTTGTAGGCGAAATAGAAGTCGACATTGTCGATCCCGTCAAAACCCATGCGCTCGCAGTACCGCGCCACATAGGCATCGAGCGTCGGGATGCCGAGCGCCTCCAGGTCGAGGCCGACCAGGCTTCCGGTGTCCTGGCCGCTTGTCGATCTCGGCAGATGCCACTGCATGCAGTGATAGGTGAAGTCACCCATCGGGTCGCCGAGTGTCGACAGCTCCCAGTCGAGCACCGCCAGAATGCGCGGTTCGGTCGGATGCAGGATCATGTTGTCGAGGCGAAAATCGCCATGCACCAGCGCGCTCAGCGAGGTCTCCGGGCAGGCGCCGGGCAGCCAGTCCATCAGCCGGTCCATCTCTGAAACGCTTTGCGTTTCGGAGAGCCGGTATTGTTCGGACCATCGCTTGATCTGCCGCGCCACATAGCCCTGCGCCTTGCCGAAGTCGCCGAGGCCGGCACCTTCATAGTCGAATGAGTGCAGCTGTACGATGGCGTCGTTCATGGCATCGAAGATCTGCCCGCGTTCCTCGCGGCTCACCGTCGGCATATGGGCATCCCACAGCACCCGGCCCTCGACGCAGTCCATGATGTAGAACATGGTGCCGATGACATCGTCATCCTCACATAGCGCATAGGGCCGCGCGACCGGGTAGCCACCGCTGTGCAGTGCCGAGATGACCCGGAACTCCCGATCCACTGCATGGGCCGACGGCAGCAGTTTTCCAGGCGGCTTGCGGCGCAGCACATAGGTGCCGGACGGCGCCGTAAGCTTGTAGGTCGGGTTGGATTGCCCGCCCTTGAACTGTTCGATGCTCACCGGTCCGGCGAACCCCTCGACATTCTCCTTCATGTAATCTGTCAACGCCCCGGCGTCGATCTGCAGTGCGTCCGCCACCGGCTTGGTGCCCGAGAATTCTTCCTGGCGGTTGATGGAGTTGTCTGAGGTCACTGAAATTACTCGTCTTTTGCGTTGAGAAACGGGATCAGGGCAAGGAGGGTCGCTTCCGGATTTTCCTCCGCCACGAAGTGGCCCGCATCGATCGACATGCCGACCACGTCGCTCGCCCATTGCCGCCAGACATCGAGCGGCCCCTCGGTTTCGCCGGGGATGCCCGCGTCTCCCCACAGGGCCAGCAGCGGGCAGTTGATCTTGTTCTCCGCCTCGAAGTCCGCATTGTCCGCATACAGATCGTATGTCTGGCCGGAACGGTAATCGTTGCAGGTGGCGGCGATGTGTGCCGGGTCGGAGAAGAACGTGCGGTAGTGGGTCAGCGCATCCGGGTCGAAGGCGGAGAGGTCGCGCGACTTGGTCCAGCTGGCAATCGTGAAGTTCTGAAACTCGATCGGTGCCCGTTCGATCAGCATTTCCGGCAGCGGCGCCGGTTGCGCCAGAAACAGCCAGTGATAGACCCGCATGGCCAGCTCCACCGAGAAGGCGTGCCACATGGCATGGGTCGGCACGATATCGAGAACGGCCAGCCGCCGCACGCGCTCGGGATAGTCGAGCGCCATGCGGTAGGCGACCCGGCCGCCACGGTCGTGGCCGACCACCGAGAACAAAGTGAAGCCGAGCTCCTGCATCAGGCGCACCATGTCCTGTCCCATGGCGCGTTTGGAGTAGGTGAAATTGTCCGCGTCGTTGGGTGGACACGAACTCGCTCCATATCCGCGCAGGTCCGGCACCACCACCGTGAAGTCGTGCGAAAGGGCACCGGCAATCTTGTGGTACATGGCGTGGGTCTGTGGATAGCCGTGCAGCAGCAGGAGCGGCGGGCCCGATCCGCCGATGCGCAGGAAAATGTCGGCACCGATGGTGTTGATCGTGCGTGCGTCAAATCCGGGGAACAGGTCTTTCATGGCGTTCCGGTCTCACATCTCCGAGGTCTCGCGCGCAACGGCCCGGTAGCCTATATCGCGGCGGCAGAATCCTCCAGGCCAGTCGACACGGTCGACCGCTTCATAGGCTGTCGCCTGTGCGGCGGCGACGTTCGGCCCCAGTGCGGTGACGTTGAGAACACGTCCGCCGATGGCTGTGACCGTGCCATCTTCGCGCCGCGTTCCAGCATGAAAAATCTCGACATCGTCCGGGGATCCCGCATCGTCCAGTCCGGCAATCATCGATCCCTTGTCATAGGCGCCGGGATAGCCCTTGGCCGCCATGACGACGGTAAGCGCCGTCTCTTCGCGCCAGACAAGGTCGATACCGTCGAGGTCGCCCTTCGCGGTGGCCTCCAGGGCGGCCAGAAAATCCGATTGCAACCGCATCATCAGGACCTGGCACTCCGGATCTCCGAAGCGCACGTTGTATTCGATGAGCTGCGGCCCGGTTTCGGTGATCATGAGGCCGGCGAACAGCACGCCCTTGAACGGAGTTCCTGCATTGGCCATGGCGCGTACCGTCGGCATGATGATCTCCGCCATGGTGCGCTCGCACAGCGCTTGCGTCATGACCGGAGCGGGCGAATAGGCCCCCATGCCGCCGGTGTTCGGGCCGGTGTCGCCGTCGCCGACCCGCTTGTGGTCCTGGGCCGTTGCGAGGGGAAGAGCGGTGGCGCCGTCCACCAGGGCGAAGAAGCTTGCCTCTTCGCCGACGAGGCACTCTTCGATGACTACTTCGGCGCCGGCTTCGCCGAAAGAGCCCGCAAAACACGCTTCCACGGCGGCGAGCGCCTGGTCCTCGGTTTCAGCGACGGTGACGCCCTTGCCGGCGGCCAGGCCATCGGCCTTGATGACGATCGGGGCACCGCGCTCGCGGACATAGGCCAACGCCGGCGCCGCCTCGGTGAACCGGGCATAGGCTGCGGTCGGAATATTGTTTGCGGCGCACAGATCCTTGGTGAAGCCCTTGGAGCCCTCGAGCTGTGCGGCGGAGGCGCTTGGACCGAAGACGGTGAGCCCCGCGGCTTTGAGGCTGTCGGCCAGACCCTCGACGAGGGGAGCTTCCGGCCCGATAACGACCAGTGCAATTTCGCGGTCACGGCAGAACCGGACCACCGCGTCATGGTCGTCGGTGTCGAGATTGATACACTCGGCAACCCCGGCGACACCGCCATTGCCGGGTGCGCAATAGAGCGTCTTGAGGCGCGGGCTTTTGGCAACTGCCCAGCACAGCGCGTGCTCACGCCCACCGGAACCGATGACAAGAATGTTCACGGGTGACACCGCCTCCACATAATTCGACTTCTCCCCCCTTGCGGGCCAGGGCTTTGTAGCATTTGATGGCGCAAACGAAAAAGGATTCGCAAGGATATCCATGCAGTCGGAATGGCCATTCGATGAGCCGGCGCCTGATGACGGCGGCCGCGGCAATGTCGCCGAATACAGCGTCAGCGAGCTGTCCTCGGCGCTCCAGCGCACGGTCGAAAGCACCTATGGATATGTGCGCGTGCGGGGCGAGCTTGGCCGCGTCAGCCGCCCCGGCTCTGGCCATGTCTATCTCGATCTGAAGGACGAAAAGGCGGTCCTCTCCGGTGTCATCTGGAAGGGCGTGGTGCAGAATTTCCGTATTCAGCCCGAACAGGGGCTGGAAGTGGTCGTCACCGGCAAGCTGACGACCTTTGCCGGCCAGTCGAAATATCAGATCGTCATCGATACCATGGAACCGGCCGGCGTCGGCGCCCTGATGGCGCTGCTTGAAGAACGCCGCAAGAAGCTGGCGGCCGAAGGCCTCTTCGACGATACGTCCAAGAAGCCGATCCCCTATCTGCCGCGCGTCATCGGTGTCGTGACCTCGCCGTCGGGCGCGGTGATCCGTGACATCCTGCATCGGCTGCGCGACCGTTTCCCCTCCCACGTGCTGGTCTGGCCGGCCCGGGTGCAGGGCGAGCAATGCGCCTCGGAGGTGGCTGGTGGGATCTCCGGCTTCAACGCGCTTGAGCCGGGCGGGACGGTGCCGAGACCGGACCTCATCATCGTCGCGCGCGGCGGCGGCAGCCTTGAAGATCTCTGGGGTTTCAACGAGGAGATTGTCGTGCGTGCGGTGGCCGCAAGCGACATCCCCCTGATTTCGGCGGTCGGCCACGAGACCGACTGGACGCTGATCGACTATGCCGCGGACGAGCGGGCGCCGACACCGACGGCGGCGGCGGAACGGGCGGTGCCGGTGCGCGCCGACCTCATGGCCACCCTGGACGATCTGGCGCGGCGGCTAAACCGCGGCCTGTGGCGCATTCTGGAGGAAGGCAAGACCAAGCTCAGAAGCGCCGCCCGCGGCCTGCCCAACCTGGCCGATGTGCTTGCCCTGCCGCGCCAGCGATTCGACATGGCGGCCGGCAGACTTGGGATGGCGTTGAAGGCAAGCGCCCAGAGTGCTGGTGCCGAACTTGCGCGGATTGGCGGCCGCCTGACACCGCAGCCGCTCAGGCAACAGGTGCTGCGTTTCCGCGACGAGGCCGGCAAGCTGGCGGACCGCGCCAAGGGCGCGGTGCAACGTCTTGTCGAGGCGAAAACATCGGCGCTCACGGCGGAAGCAAAACTGCTCGCGACGCTCGGCTACCAGTCGGTGCTTGAAAGGGGCTTCGCTCTGGTGCTGGGGCCTGACGGCAAACCGGTGCGCGCCGCGGCCGACACCACCGCCGGGCAGGGATTGGATATCGAGTTTCACGATGGCCGTGTCGGCGTCACGGTGACGGACGGTGGCGCGGCACCGAAAACTTCAAAGGCAAAGCGAAAGGCCGCCGACAAGGATCCGGGCGACCAGGGCAGTTTGTTTTAGAGAGCTCAACGCCTGAAGGGGACCAGGCGCTGAGCCTTTGTATCGGTCGGACCTTTAGCGAATGGCCTGGCAGCGCTGGACATTGCCCTGGTAGTGGCTGCGGCAGCTGCGGATCTTGGTCGAATTGTTGCCCGCGGTCTCGAGGCAGGCGTTGTAGACGGCGATGGAGAAACGGGCACAACGCTCATAGTCGGATTTTCCAGCCGTGAGGTGGAAATACTGCCTGTAGTCGGTCTTGGCGACGGTGGACATCTCGGCGGCGCTGGCAGCGCCCGCGGTGAGGGTTACAGCGGCAAGGGTTGCGGCGATGAGGGTTTTACGGAACATGGGTACGGGTCCTTTCGGTCAGTTTGCTGTGGCTGGGGGCATGCGAACTGGCCTTGGCCGGCAACCGTCATTTCCCCCACTCCATGGGTTTCAAGTCTTCTCGACTGGAGAGGCATATGGGAGGGCAATGTTTCAGGCCCGTTAGGCGGCGCGCAAGATCGTGTTTCAATGGTTTCAACTGAATCCGAGGTGACAGGCCATGCAGGGCAAGCGACAGGCAATCACGGGCGGCTGCCTGTGCGGCGCGGTGCGCTATGAGGCGTGGGCCGCCATTTCAGGTGATACTGTCACTGCCGGCGCTGCCGGAAGGCCGTAGGCAACATTTCGGGACGGCGGCACTGTTCCGCCGGGTGGCGCTGCGCATCGTCAGGGGAGAGCCTGCCTGGTTCCAGTCGAGCGTCACGGTCAACCGTGGGTTTCTGCTCCACCTGCGGCTCGCCAATCGCCGCCCAGCACGCGGATCGCGACCACACCGCCATCTGGTTTGGCTCGCTCGATGAGCCCGAAGGTCATGTTCCCTCGGTCCAGTGGCACTGTGACACCAGGCTATCATGGGTGACTGCGGGTTCGGACTTGCCGGACGAGACGGATCAGTTGGCAGACTGCTGAGACGTCAGCTGGTCCCGGGCGGCACTCTGGCCAGTTCGACACCATCGACGACCATTTTCCAGACACCGTCCTCTTCATGCGGCGGTTCGGAAACGACGAATGTGCTGCTCATGAAAAAGATGCCGACGGTGAAGTTGTCTCCATCGAAACTCTGCAATGGTCCCTTGAGGGATGAAGAACCGCCGCCCGAAGTGCGTTCATATGCGACGCCGCCGTCGGGTGTGATGACGAGGCTCATGCCAAGGCCCTTCCACTCACCGATGTAGTTCGCCTTTTCCGGCGGCACCGGAACGCCGCAGGCGGCGAGCGACAGGAACGCTAATACGATCAGGAACTTTGCGAGTTTCATTCAAGTTTCCCTATCATGGTGCGCGAAAGCTGGCCAAACGCCGGGTGGCGTACTATGTATGCCACCAGAAAGCACTATGTTTGATCCAGCCTCGCCATGAACAGATTCGAACCCAAGTTTACCGCCGGAAACGAAGCCCAGCTGAATTATCAGTCGGGGGACTATCAGATCAAGGTTCCAGGCGATTTCGTGCGCTGCGCGGTGACCGGCAAGCCGATTCCGCTTGAGTTGCTTCGCTATTGGGACGCCGACCGGCAGGAGGCCTATGTCAGCGCCGAGGTGGCGTTCAGGCGTCAGACCGGCGCGACCTGATCGAGTACGGCACCGGCCCAGACCCAACACAAAAAGCCCCGTTAGCTTTTCTCCAGATCGTGTTCTGGCTCGTCTCCCGGATCGAGCAGCTTGTGGATATGCACCACGAAGTAACGCATCTGGGCATTGTCCACGGTGCGCTGCGCGGCGTTTCTCCAGGCGTCGTAGGCGGTGGCGTAGTTCGGAAAGATACCGACGATGTCGAGCTTCTCGAGGTCCTTGAAATCGACGTCGTCAAGCTCGGAGAGTTCTCCGCCGAAGACCAGGTGGAGGAGCTGTTCGGGCGCCTGTTCGCTCATGTGATATCCCCGCTTAAGTGTTCCGCCGCGCTCTGGTGCGCGTGAGCAACGTATCGTACAGGCCGGGCCCGGCGGCAAGGACATTCGGCAGTCCGATGGCGGCCTGGTTGTAGGTGAAGCGGGCGCCGTCATGGGCGCTCACCGTTCCGCCCGCCTCGTGCACCACGAGATCGGCGGCCGCCAGATCCCACTCGCTTTTGGCGCTGACCACAACCGTGGCGTCGAAGGCGCCGGAGGCGACGAGGCACAGGCGGTAGGCCATCGAGTTGCGCATCTCGGCGGTGAGGTCGGGCCAGGGTTCGGCCCACCGGTCCGATCGCAGGAGAGAGCGGTGCATGATCATGCGTGCGCCTTTCAGATCGGAGCGCTCTGAAACCTGGATGACATCGCCGTTGAGGCGTGCGCCCTTTCCCGAGGCCGCCTCGAAGAACTCCGCCGTCATCGGGTTGTAGACCATGCCCACCACCGGCCTGCCGTCTTCCACAAGCGCGGCGCTCACGGTCCAGTGCGGGTCGCCCTTGAGGAACGCGCTGGTGCCGTCGATAGGATCGATGACCCAGACCCGGCGCTTGTCGAGGCGGCGGCGGTCGTCCTGGGTTTCCTCCGACAGCCAGCCATAGTCCGGCCGGGCGCCGGTGAGGCGGTCCTTCAACAGCTCGTTCACCCGAAGGTCGGCATGGCTGATCGGCGTACCGTCCTGTTTGCACCAGTGCTCGGAACCCTCTGCGCCCAACTCGCGGGCAAGCTGCCCGGCGTCCTCGACCGCCTCGCGCAGCAGCGCGGTATCGTCGGATGCGTCAGGTGCCGGCAAGGGTCATGCCTTCGACCAGGAGTGTCGGCGCGTTGGTGCCGTGCCGGAACTCGAGATCGTTTGCCGGCGTGATGTTCATGAACATGTCGTGCAGGTTGCCGGCGATGGTGACCTCGCTCACCGGATAGGTGATCTCGCCATTCTCGATCCAGAATCCGGCAGCACCTCGGCTGTAGTCGCCGGTGACGGTGCTGACGCCCATGCCGATCAGGTCGGTCACGAAGAAACCGGTTTCGATCACGCCGATGAGATCCTCGGGCGTTTTGGTTCCAGCTTCCATGTAGAGGTTCGACACCGAGGGCGTCGGCGGAGAGCCGGTGCCGCGTCCCGCGTGCCCGGTGGTCTTGAGGCCGAGCTGCCGCGCCGACCGGCTGTCCAGGATCCAGGTCTGCAGCACCCCGTCCAGGACCAGGTCGGTCAGGCCGTTGGCCACGCCCTCCGCATCGAACGGTTTCGATCTGAGACCGCGGATGATGTGCGGGTTGTCCCTGATGGTGATGCTGTCGGCGAAGACCTGTTTGCCCATGGAGTCTTTCAACATGCTGGTGCCGCGGGTGATCGAAGTGCCCGATATGGCCGAGGACAGGTGCGAGACGAGGGTCGACGAGATCCGTTTGTCATAGATGATGGGCACCGCCTGCGACGACATCTTCTTCGGGTTGAGACGGCGCAGGGCGCGCTCGGACGCCTCGCGGCCGATCCCCTTGGCGTCATCCATGTCGGAGAAGTGGCGCACGGTGCAGTAATCGTAGTCGCGCTCCATGGCGGTGCCTTCGCCGGCCACCATGGCGCAGGAGAGCGAATAGGACGACGAGTGATAGGCGCCCTCGAAGCCGTCCGAGGTGACCAGAACGATGCCGCCATAGCCGGCTGACGCGGTGGCACCCAGCGAGTTGGTCACGCCTTCAACCTCCCACGCCGCGTTCTCCGCCTCCTTGGCAAGCTCGCGCAACTGGTCGGTGGACATTTGCGTGTCGTCAAAGAGTTCGAGCTCGGGCAGGTCGCGGGCCAGCAGCTCCCGGTCCGCCAGGCCGCAATAGGGGTCTTCGGGAGAAACTCGGGCCATGGCGACGGCGCGTTCAGCCAGGGTGTCGATGTCCTTCAGGTCAAAGTCGGTGGTCGACACGTTGGCCTGCGACTTGCCGACAAGGACCCTCAGGCCCATGTCCTGGGACTCCGAGCTTTCGATGTCCTCCCACTTGCCGAGCCGGCATCCCGCATTGGTCGACCCGCCCTCCACGATAATCGCGTCGGCGGCGTCGGCGCCGTGAAACTTGGCGCGCTCGAGCGCGTGCGATGCGATACCGGCGAGCCGGCTGTGTTGTTCGGCCTTGTCCATTGTGTCGGCTTTTCCCTGAAAATCTGTGCGTAAAACCAATGCTGCGTTGTAGCAATCCTGCGGCCAAAAGGGAAACGGCGAGATGCCGGGAGCCGCGGTTGCAACCCTTCCGATAGACACCTTCCATTAACCCACCTTCTTAATGGGATACCAAAACTTGCGCGCTATGGTGAGGCATAAGGGATGGCGTACAAGGACTATAAAACAATGACGTCAGGGTACAACGATATGGGTTCGGCAATCTCATGGCCGCAGAACGGTGCGGCCTGGATTGAATGCGAATTGTGCATCGAACCGCACTATCTTCCGCTGGAATACACACTGGTGGAAAAAGCTACGAATTCTCTGGGCGAAGAGGTCCAATGGACCGTCGCAATGACCGGCGATGCGGTCATTTTGAAGCGCAAATCGGAAAATGTCGCGCATTTGCCGCGGGAAATCCCGTTTTCGGACTTTTCCGACGTGGTTCTGTGGGGCGCCCTGGCGTTCAACGAAGCCGGCGACGTGATGGTCGGTTTGAGCCTTTATTCCGAGAAACACAACATTCAGGTGCCGGTCTGCATCACCGCTGATACGGACGGACTTGCGGCCCGCTGGACCCAATGGAGCCATGCGCTCGGCCTGACGCCGAAAGTGCTCGATGGCGCCGATGACCTGCGTGATCCGTTTCAGGGCATCAACAAGCTCGCGGCCGGCGAAGCCCTGCCTCGGCGTATGCCGGCCAACCGGCTTGCGCGCGGCGCCTGGGCCGAGACGGACAACGTCTATCAGCTGAACGCGGGCCGCGAAGGCCCGACCGCGCACCAGCCGCACTAGAGCGGGATCTTCGCGATCACATTCCGTGCAGCATCAGGGCATCGGCAACGATGCCCGCGAAGATGATCGTGCCGAAATCGCGGTTCGAGCGGAACAGCTTGAGGCAGAGTTCCGGGTTGTCGACATCGAGAGAGCGCACCTGCCAGGCAAGCTGGGCGGCCCCAGCCGCCAGGACCGCATAGAACACCGGGCCTGCGCCGGCGAGCCATCCGCTCAATGCAATGCCGGCGATGGCGGCGCTGTAGAACCCGATCATCCAGGGTGTCGTCCCGGCGCCGAACTTCAGCGCCGTCGACTTCAGGCCGATCAGGGCATCGTCTTCCTTGTCCTGATGGGCGTAGATGGTGTCATAGCCGAGCGTCCACGCGATGCCGGCAACGTACAATGCGACGGGCGCCCAGTGCAGCGATCCGGTGACCGCCGCCCATCCCAGAAGCGCGCCCCAGTTGAAGGCAAGCCCAAGCACGAATTGCGGCCAGTAGGTGATCCGTTTCATGAACGGATAGGCCGCGACGATAAGCAGTGACGCGGTGCCGAGCGCCACAGAAAACCAGTTGAACTGCAAAAGCACCACAAGACCGACCAGCGCCTGCGCCACGAGAAAGACCTTGGCCTGCATGACGCTGACCCGCCCGCTCGGGATCGGCCGCGACCGGGTGCGCGCAACGGCGCCGTCAAACTCGCGGTCGACAAGATCGTTGTAGGTACAGCCGCAGCCCCGCATGGCAACCGCGCCGATGCCGAAGAGCACGATTAGCCACCAGTCGGGCAGGCCGGCGCCCTGGAAATGCGCCGCCAGCGCCAGCGACCACCAGCACGGCCACAACAGCAGCCAGGTGCCGATCGGCCGGTCGAGGCGGGCAAGATGGCAATAGGGCTGGGCGCTTGCCGGGGCGAATCGGTCGACCCAGTTGCGTTTCGGTGCATCGGCCACCTGGGGGGTGCACGGTTGCGGGCTGGCTGTTTCCGGTGATGTCATGACAACGACTGTTAGCGTTTGGGCTTCGGCCCGTAAAGGCGACAAGAGGTAGCCGACGCTAAATGGGCCAACTATGCCTGCTTGAGGCGGGACCGCAGCTCGGAGAACGAGATAAGACGCTGCCCGGCTTCGTCCCACAGGACCAGCCGCACGCATTTCAGGCTCTCAAGCGGCGTCAGCCGCCCAATCGACGAGAGTTCGGGATGGTCGCGCAACACCTGGGGCAGCCTGTAGAACGGAATGCGGCTACACAGATGATGGATATGGTGCATTCCAATATTGGCTGTGAACCACCGCAATACAGCCGGCAGGTCATAGTGCGAGCTGCCATGCAGGGCAAACTGCTGGGCGTCCCAATCATCGTTGGGTGCCCATGCGGTCTCGTCGAACTGGTGCTGAACATAGAACAGCCAGACCCCGGCCGACGTCGCGAGAAGCATGACCGGGATATGCACGGCCAGGAAGTCTGCGATGCCCACGGCCCAGACCACAACACTGATGAGCACACCGATCAGGACGTTGTTCACCATAGTGCTGATCCACGGCTGCCACCCTTTCCGCATCAGGCCGACGGGCAGCCGAAACTGCAGCAAAAAGAGATAGGCCGGACCGACGCCGAACATCACCACCGGGTGGCGGTAGATCCAGTACCGAAGCCGCCCCCACCAGGGCAACGTCTGATACTCACGGACGGTCAGGGTGTTGATGTCCCCGATGCCCCGGTGATCGAGATTGCCCGAGGTCGCGTGATGAATGGCGTGTGACCGCCGCCAGTAGTCGTAGGGTGTCAGGGTGAGCACCCCGAGAACCCGGCCGAGCCAGTCGTTGCTGGCGCGCCGGCGCAGGAAGGCGCCATGACCGCAATCGTGCTGGATCATGAACAGGCGGACCAGAAAGCCGGCCGTCGGTACCGCCAGGAGAAGGCAGAGCCAGTAGCTCCATTCGAGCGACACCCACATGAGGAGCCAAAGCAAAACGAAGGGCCCGAG
This sequence comes from Hyphomicrobiales bacterium, assembly GCA_021775615.1. Lineage (GTDB taxonomy): Bacteria > Pseudomonadota > Alphaproteobacteria > Rhizobiales > JAJFHB01 > JAJFHM01. The sequence goes on along the minus strand of JAJFHL010000256.1, from coordinate 8,861 downwards.
AGTAATTGCCAGTTCGATGATGCTTCGTCCTTGCACCGGCTCGCGATAGCGAGAGAGGTCGCGGGCCAGTTGCCGTGCATCGATTGAAGTATCGGGCGTCGTCTGCATGGTGCGGTTTTCAGTCATCTCGTGCCGCCTCGATTGCCTGTCCTGTGAGGATCTCGCGTGCGTCCCTGCACGGCAGAGAATGGCGCGGCCAGGTAACAGCGTTGAATGCTCGATCGTGGGCGCACGCTACCCGTCGCCGGTGTATCGGCGCATCAGCGGAGGAGTTGGCTGTTGTGCTTGAGCCAGCGACAGCGGAAAGGCGGCTCATTGCAACGTTGCAGGAGTTCGGGCGGTCGTCGTACGGGGTCCCAAAATCTGCCCGCAGAGTGACGGCTTCTCGTTTCAGTCCGTGTTCGGCGATGTCAAAGCCCAGCCTTTATTATGCCGTTAGCCGGCTCAGGCCGCCTACTAATGAGTTTTTGATGACGTTTCGTCCCCAGCCGTCATCTCGAGCAATATGTGCGTATCCTTCGTTCATGTACGAATGTTTTGCAACTCCAAATGTCATGCCATTGTTTTCCTTGCGGTATTAACCGCATGATTTGGAGCAAACCGGTAGTGTTGAGCAGGTGAGGCGGTATTTGAATCAGTGGAAAACAGGCCCTCTGGGCAAGAGTCGTGGCTGCGACACACCGTGTTCTCTAGCCAACTGACCGCTCAGCCGGGCCCGAAATATCCGAAATGGACGAGATAAGCACCAACCGAAATGAAGGCGAGGGCGGAGAGCCTCAGTGTTGTCCGTGATGTTCCAGGCGACCTCAGGGTGAGCTCGGGCACCATGATCAATGCCGCGCCCTTGAGCAGAGCAGCAACCCCAATGAGGGTGACCATCGATTCCGCCAGCCCACCCCAGCGAAAGTGCAGAACCAGCACCACAAGACCGGCCAGAAAATGGACGGCGCCTGACAGGTTCACGACAACTCTGTCGGTGCCTTCGGTTTGTGACGCCATAAGCTCGTAAAACCTTGTGGACAGCAGAAATCCGACGCCGGTGACCGCCAGGTAAGGGCCGGCAATCATGGCGATGAGCTGCGTCATGTGTAATCCGCCGAAGGGGCCGAACCTTGCCGGGCCAAATCGGATGTGAGCTTCATTCTCAACAGGGCGTTGCCCGTCGGGGCGTGAATGAGTTCCTTGGCGATCTCAAACCCGTAGCGCGCATAGAAATTCCGGCCGATCCCGTTCTCCCTGAAAACATCGACTTCGAGATCGCCGCGCAGTTCCCGCGCCTTGTCCATCAGCATCCTGCCGGCCCCCGAACCATGGAACGCGGGGTCAACGAACAGTGCCCCCACTTCAACGCCGATCAGGGCAATGAAGCCGATCACGCGGCCGCCCTGATCCAAGACCCAGGTTTCCGCGTTCGGCAAATAGACATTGGGGATGTTGTGCCGCTCCTGCTCCAGAAACGGCTCGGTGAGAAACGGATGGGCAACCCTTGTCGCGCTTTCCCAGGCGGACAGAACATCGTTCAGATCGTCAGGTCTGTATTCACGAACTATGCGTTGCATGGCTGCTCCGGTGGGCAGGCCCGTAACGGGCCCGGTTTCAGATAAAATGAGATGTGCACGCAATGCGGACTTCGCAAGGGGTCCTCCAGCATGGCTGCCATGCGGTTCCCTGCGACATCGTCGCGTTTGCCGGAGCCAACCGATCATCGATTTTTGGCCATATCGCGGCGTGGAAGCGCACTTTGCCGCACGGCCCGCCCTGGCGGCGCGGAGACGCCGGGCCCAAAGCGGTCGGAATTTTTTTCGGGTGTGCTGTTGTCCCGCTTGCCCCTATAGGCGTTGGGGGGAGGAAAGCGTTGGTCCATGACACAGGCAAGCCTAGCGGCACCACCTCAGATCACCTACCGGAACGGCGTTATCTTTGTGCTCGCCGCCGGCGTCGTGTGGTCGACCGTCGGCCTCGGCATTCGATTGATCGAGGAGGCGACGGTTTGGCAGATCCTGTTCTACCGTTCGGTGAGCCTGACGCCGCTTCTGTTTGCGGTTATCTGGTTGCGCTCGGGAGGACAGCCGGCGCGGCAGATCCGCAAGGCGGGCATTCCGGCGGCCATCGGCGGCCTTGCCCTTGTCGCCGCCTATTCCGGTGGAATCATCGCCATTCAGGCGACATCGGTGGCCAACGCCATGTTGCTCTTCGCCTCCGCCCCGTTCTTCGCCGCGCTGTTCGGCTGGATGGTTCTGGGCGAACCGGTGCGGCGCGCCACCGGCGTTGCGATTGTCGTTGCCATACTGGGCATCGCCATCATGGTGTCGGACGATTTTTCATCCGGCGCAATGGCCGGCAACTTGGCCGCCCTCGGCTCGGCGATCGGGTTCGCGGTTTTCACGGTGACGCTGCGCTGGGGCAAGACCGAAGACATGATGCCTTCGGTCTTCCTGTCCGGCCTCTTCGCCATCGCCATAACCGGCGCCATGTGCCTGGCCCAGGGCCTGCCGTTCGTCCTGTCCGCCAACGACACCTCCATCGCGCTTGCCATGGGCGTCTTCCAGGTCGGCGCCGGGCTGGTGCTCTACACGCTCGGGTCGAAGACCGTGCCGGCCGCCGAACTCGCGCTGCTCTCTCTGGCCGAGGTGGTTCTCGGGCCTTTGTGGGTCTGGCTGTTCCTCGGCGAGACCGCGGGGCTCTACACATTGCTCGGCGGAGCGGTCCTGCTGGCCGCCATCGCCGGCAACGCGCTCTCGGGCCTGCGCCGCCGCCCGCCGCCGATCACCGCGCCATAGGGCTAGGCGACGGGCACGGATGCAAACTGCATTTCGCCGTGCAAAGTGCTAGATCAAGACGGATCTCAGCCAAGGGGAGCGGCCATTTGCAATGAGACGCCCATCGGACAACACGGGCCCGTCCGCCGATAAATCACCGCGCCTCTATGTGGAGGCCGATTTGCGCGATGGCGGTCACGTGGCACTCACCGCCGCGCACTGCCACTACCTGAAGAATGTCATGCGTCTGAAGCCCGGCGTGCATGTGCGCCTGTTCAATGGCCGCGACGGCGAATGGCGCGCCAATGTGAGCGAGCTCGGGCGCAAGGCGGGCAGCGCCATCTGTGTCGCACGGACACGGGAGCAGGACGTGCTGCCGGACGTCCACTACCTGTTTGCGCCGCTCAAACAGGCGCGGCTCGACTACATGGCGCAGAAGGCTGCCGAGATGGGCGCCGCCGTGCTGCAGCCGGTATGGACCCAGCACACTGCTGTGTCGAAAATCAAACACGAACGGCTTGTCTCAAACGTCATCGAGGCGGCCGAGCAATGCAATCTCCTGGGCATTCCCGCAGTGCGGGAAACAAAGCCGCTGCCCTCGATCCTCGCCGACTGGGACCCGGACCGCCGGTTGATCTATTGCGACGAGGCCGCGCCGATTGCCTCGCCGCTCGAGGCGTTGACGGGCCTCGGCAAGGGCCCTGTGGCGGTGCTGATCGGCCCGGAAGGCGGGTTTTCCGAAGGTGAGCGCGCCACCCTTCGCGCCCAGTCCTTCGTCACCGCGATATCGCTCGGGCCGCGCGTGATGCGCGCCGACACCGCCGCCGTTGCCGCCCTTGCGCTGCTTCAGGCGGTGCTCGGTGATTGGTCGTGAAGACTTGCCGAGGCTTTGAATCACCGTTAGAGCGTACTAAGTTAATTTTCTCCGCCACTTCAGTCGGACGCCGGCCGGGCGCCGCCGAGGGGAACACGGCTTTATGACGACCAAAACGTCCGACGCACTCGGTCCCCCGATCGAGGGCTACGCCGATCTTGTCACCTATCTCGAGGACGGCTGCAAGCCGCCGGAAGACTGGCGCATCGGCACCGAGCACGAGAAGTTCGGCTTCCACACCGACGACCTGACGCCGATCCCCTATGACACCGATCGCGGCGTGCGCGCCATGCTGACCGGCCTGCAGGAGAAGTTCGGCTGGGCGCCGGTGATGGAGGGCGGCAACATCATCGGTCTGCTGCAGCCGGCCGAGGAGGGCGGCGGCACGGTATCGCTGGAGCCGGGCGGCCAGTTCGAGCTTTCCGGTGCACCGCTCGAAAACCTGCACGAGACCTGCGACGAGGTGAACACCCATCTGGCCCAGGTGCGCGAAGTGGGCGAGGAACTGGGTATCGGGTTCCTCGGGCTCGGCTTTTCGCCGAAATGGAAGATCGACCAAACCCCCATGATGCCCAAGGGCCGTTACCGCATCATGCGCGATTACATGGCCAAGAAGGGTAATCTTGGCCGAGACATGATGTTCCGGTCCTGCACGGTGCAGGTCAATCTCGACTTCTCGTCCGAAGCCGACATGATCAAGAAGGTGCGCACCTCGCTGGCGCTACAGCCGCTGGTCACCGCCATCTTCGCCAATTCGCCCTTCACCGAGGGCAAGCCCAACGGGTTCCGCAGTTTCCGCAGCGAGATCTGGAAGGACACCGACCCGGATCGGACCGGAATGCTGCCGTGGACCTTCGATGACGGTTTCGGGTTCGAGGCCTATACCGACTACGCCCTCGATGTGCCGATGTATTTCGTCTACCGCGATGGCATTTATCACGATGTGTCGGGGCTTTCGTTCCGCGATTTCATGGACGGCAAGCTTCGGGGCTTCGAGGGCCAAAAGCCCACGTTGACCGACTGGTCGGATCACATAACGACGATCTTTCCCGAAGTGCGCCTCAAGCGCTTCATCGAGATGCGCGGCGCCGATGGCGGTCCGTGGCGCAGGTTATGCGCACTGCCCGCGGTGTGGGTTGGCCTGCTCTATGATCAGTCAGCGCTCGATGCCGCCTGGGACCTGGTCAAGACCTGGACCGCGGAGGAGCGCCAGACCATGCGCGACGCGGTGCCGATCACGGCTCTGCAAACGCCGTTCCGCGACACAAGCGTGTATGAGCTCGCGAAGGAAATGATTGAGATTTCGCGCTCCGGCCTCAAGGCCCGCAAACGGCTTGACCGGTTCGGCGACGATGAGGTGCATTTTCTGAATGCGGTTGAAACCATCCTGGAGGATGGCCGTTCCCCCGCCGACGAGTTGCTCGAACTCTACGAAACCGAATGGCAGGGCGACATCGACCGCATTTTCGTGGACTGCGCCTACTAGAGCGGGATCAGGAAAAGTGGATACCGGTTTTCCGTCCGATCCCGCTCTAAAACATTAGAATCGATCACGTTTTATCGACTTAGGTGAGTCAACCTAAGTCGATCGTGATCTAGGCGGACTGCGCCTGTTAGGTGGACGGCGCCCGCCAGGTTGACCGCGCTGGCTGAAACGCGGTCAGTCTTCCAGGTCCCAGTCGTCGTCGTCCATGCCCACGTCCATCGGGGGGCTCATATTGACATTGGCGCAGGTCGCCAGCGTCACCGGTTTCGGCGATGAATGCGCGTGTGGCATTGCTTCCTTCGCAAGGGTTGCATCGGGATCGCGCGATTGATTGAAAATCACCTCGCCGCCGGTTCCCGCCGCCTGCAGAAGACTGTTGATGTCGCAGGTCGAGGCTATCCGTAGTCCAAGCTCATGGAGATGGCGTTTGCGGTAACAGAACACCGCAAGTTGGGCCCTCTGTGCTTCCGGCAGCGATGCGGCGATTTCGACCGCGTTCGGCGCGCCGGCACCTTTGATTTCCTTAAACAGGCTTTCCGGAATTGGACCGGTGTCTTCGTTCAAACTTGACTCAAGAGGAAGTCCCATAACCCTCTCCATTACGCTACGATAACTCTATTTAGCGCGTGGGGAAGTTAATGGCGGCTTAAGCGAATTGGTTAATTTGTAACAGCTTGCGGAGGGGTCCTGAAACCATCCCAAGATCGGAGCGGTGTTACCCTTCGCCACCTTCGGGCCCCCAGAAAACAACCCAGGTCTGAAAGTCGTCGGTGAAGTTTTCAAACCGGTGCTCGACACCCGCCTTGACGAAAATGATATCGCCGGAGCGGAACGGCTTGCGCTCGCCGTCATTGACGAACTCGCCGGAGCCCGATGCCACGATATAGATCTCGTCCTGAGTGTGCGGTTTTTGCGGGTCATGATCGCGCAGGGCGTAAAGACCAACGCGCATGCTGCCATGGGTGATCAGATCCATGTAGCGCCGGTTCTGCGGGTCGTTTATGAATTCATCGCGGGCATCCCCGCCTGACACAATCCAGTCCATTCCAACCTCCCTCAATGATGCCGGAATGTTAGCGCAACCGCCGGCGTGTTATAGAACCACTTCCCACTATGCAGCGATAACCGCTTCGAAAGGATCGCAGATGCCGGAACTCAAGTTGGAAGACTGTGTCAACGATGCCTGCCCGTGGTCGGGCAAGCCGGTTCAGGCAGACTCGCTCACCGAATACAGGGGCCGGGTCGTCGGTTTCTGCAATCCCGGCTGCAAGGAAAAGTTCGAAACGGCTGTGCGCCATTTCGAAGGTGTGCTGGACGGATAACTCTCCAGATCTATTCCGCGGCCAGGCGGCGGTCGAAATCCGCAAACGACGCGGCAATGTGATCGGCAAGCGTGTCCGCCGCGCTGCCGCCGCGTGAAGAGCGTATCAGCCCGATGTCGAACAGCCCGAGGTCCGGGAAACCGTCATCTGCCGTCAGCACGCGCATGCCGGGCCGGATGTTGATCTCGGGCAGGGCGCCGACCGCCAGCCCTTCGAGAACCGCCGTGGCCACCGCCAGGCTGTTGGCGCTGGCATAGGCGACCCTGCAATTGCGCCCGCTTGCCTCCAGAGCGTCGAGCGCCGTGCGGCGCCAGGCGCAGCCGTGATGCGACAGCGCCACCGGCAGCACGTCGCTGCGGTGAACATCGTGCCGTGCCGAAGTCACCCAGACCAAAGGCTCGGTGCGCAGGACCTGCGCCCGCACGGTGTCGTTGCAGGTGATAACGGCAAGGTCGAGCGTTCCGGCATCGATGTTCTCGATAAGAACGTCCGACCCCACGCATTCGACGCCGACCTGAACAAGCGGATGCGTGCGGGCAAAGCGCCCCAGGACCCGCGGCAGCAGTCGGTCGGCGTAATCGTCCGGAGTGCCGAGACGCACCAGTCCGGCGAGCTCCGGTTTGCAGAAGGCCTGCATCGCCTCGTTGTTGAGGTTCACCATGCGCCGCGCATAGTCGAGCAGGTGTTCGCCATCGCCGGTCAATCGGCACTTTCGGCCGTCACGGAAGAAGAGGGCCTTTTGAACCGTATCCTCAAGCCGCTTCATCTGCATGCTGACGGCGGACTGCGTCTTGTGCACGTCTTCCGCCGCGCGGGTGAAACTGCCGGTTTCCGCAATGGCGATGAATGTGCGCAGCAGATCAAGGTCGAGCGCCCGGGTCATGAACGGCTCCATGAAACATCACAATTGTTGATGTTTTTATCAGTGGAGATCAATCGCGTAAATCGATTGATGCGCCCCTAACGGCCGGTGTGGCGCAACACCGAGCTGAGCAGGTCGGTCCGCCGCGGTCCCGCCCGAGCCGTCGTCCAGCAGGTCTCCGAACACGTCCTGCAGCGACGGTTCGCGGCGCTGTTGCGTTTGCTGCGAACCGGCATCCGGCTCGCCTCCGCCAAGCACGCTGCCGAGAATATCGCCGAGCATGCCGCCACCCGCACCGCTGCCGGAAGAGTTGCCGCCGCCCAGCGCCCCGCCAAGCACGTCGCCGATAATGTCCTGCAGTCCCGGTTCGCGCGTCCGCTTGGACATCGAGCCCATGACCATGCTGGCGATTATGGGGAGAAGCTGTTTCAAAATGCCCGAGCTGAGCCCTGTCGTGTCGGCCGCGTTGGCGGCCACCGCCCGGCTCACGTCCTTGCTGCCGAAAATGTGTCCGAGGATGCCGTTTCCGTCCGCCGCCATGTCGTCGAGGCCGCCGCCGGGAGTGTCGTCCACATAGCGCTCATGGCCGCCACCCTGCAGGGCACCGATGAGATCGCTCATACCCTGGCCGCCTTGGGCGTTGCGTCTGAAGCCGGCCGCCACCATCGGCGCCAGTTGTTCGATCGCCGAGCGGGCCTGGCTTTCATCGATCCCGAACTGTTGGCTCAGGTTCCTGACGGCATTGCCGCCCTGGGCGTTGGCGAGGGCGAATATAAAAATCGGGTCCAGCACTGCGTTGACTATGCCGCCTGACAAAGTGGTGTACATCGATCTCTTGGGATCGCCGATGGCGCGCAGGATACCGGCGCAGCACATGCCCAGCCCCAGAAGCGGCAGGGAAGGTACGACGATCCTGGAAAAGCTGAGGGCAATCGCATGGGTCTCTCCCGTCGCACCGAGCATGGCGAGAAACGGGCCGGCTCCGAGCCACAGCACGACGGCAAGCGCACTGGTAATCAATATGGTGAACAGGACCGTGCTGGCTGCATACTGGCGGGCGTCCTCGCCGTGGCCCGCGCCGACCGCGCGGGAGACCAGCGCCGAGATCGCGATCGTGAGACCGATGCACACGGAAATGTTGAGCATGATGATTGAGCCGGCATAGCCGGCCGCACCGGCGACTTCCTTTTCGCCGAGCAGGCTCAGAAAGTACATGTCGGCGAAATCGACCACGAACAGCGACATCAAGCCGACCGAACCGGTTGCCGTCATCACCACCACATGCCGCATGGTGGATCCGCTGGTAAACCTGGCCTCGGTTGCGGGTGACGGCGGCGCTGCGGCCTCTGTCATCTAGAGCCCATTCGATGAATTCCGAGCCGCTTTGACCGGGTTGTCTTGCTGCGTGGTCAGGCGCGCTTCGCAATGCGATGCGGGACATCGGATAAGAAGCGCAACGCCGCCACGCGGCAAGACAACCCGGTCAAAGCGGCTCGGAATTCATCGAATGGGCTCTAGATGACAGAGGCCGCAGCGCCGCCGTCACCCGCAACCGAGG
>JAJFHL010000255.1 GCA_021775615.1 Hyphomicrobiales bacterium | reverse complement strand
GGCGCGGAGCTGGTCCAGCGCCGAGCGGCCGGGGCCGTAGATGCCGGCCAGCCGCTGGATATCCAGCGGCGTCCCGCTGGCCTCGGCATAGCGCGTCCAGGCCCGTTCCGCCGCCACCCGGCGCGCCGAGCGGGCGTTGATCGGGGCGGTTGGCGTGGTCTCGTCGACCCAGGCGCCGCCGGCATCGCCGTAGACCCCGGTGGTCGAGAGATAGCCGGCCCAGGCCAGCGGCCGGCCGCCGCGCACATCGCGCAGCACATGCAGGCCCGGGTCCGGGTCGTCAGAGTCATCGGCCGGCGGGATCGCGGCCAGCACATGGGTCGCATCGGCCAGCGCCGCCCGGCCCTCCGCCTGCAACGCGCCGTCGGCGAACAGATAGGCGGCGATGCCCGCGTCGCCCAGACGGGCCGCCTTGGCCGCATCGCGGGTGGTGCCCGAGACGCGCCAGCCGGCCTGGCCCAGCTGGCGGGCCAGCCGCGCCGCCACATAGCCGAGCCCGAAGCAGAACAGATGCATAGACCGGTCTCCATACCGCTTGCCAGGATCGGCGCGCCAGCACAGGCCGGCTGCCGCGAAGGCGTTGTCACAATCCGCCGGACCATACAATATGCACCTACGAATTTCGCAGTCACACGCCGCCAGCCGGCGGCCAAGAGCCTGACATCGGGGAGAGCAGCATGGCGACGGACCTGGGCAAGGTCGCGAAAGACAGGGGAATCCGCTATTTCCTGATCAGTTTTACCGACCTGTTCGGGGTCCAGCGCTCAAAGCTGGTGCCGGCGTCGGCGATCGCGGGCATGCAGAAGACCGGCGCGGGCTTCGCCGGATTCGCCACCCACCTGGACATGACCCCGGCCTATCCCGACCTGTTCGCCGTGCCCGACCCCGACAGCCTGATCCAGCTACCCTGGAAACCGGAGGTCGCCTGGGTCGCCAGCGACCTGGTGATGGACGGCGCCCCGGTCGAACAGGCGCCGCGCGTGGTGCTGAAGAACGCGGTCAAGGCCGCGGCCGATGCCGGCTATCGCATGAAGTCGGGCGTCGAGGCCGAATTCTTTCTGATCACCCCGGACGGCGAGGCGATCTCCGACCCCGCCGACCTGCAGGCCAAGCCGTGCTACGACCAGAGCGCCCTGATGCGCCGCTATGAGGTGGTGACCACCATCTGCGACGCCATGGAGAGCCTGGGCTGGGGCCCCTATCAGAACGACCATGAGGACGCCAACGGCCAGTTCGAGATGAACTGGGACTACGGCGACTGCCTCGAAACCGCCGACCGGCACACCTTCTTCAAGATCATGACCAAGGCGATTGCCGAGAATCACGGGCTGCGCGCCACCTTCATGCCGAAGCCCTTCCTGCACCTCACCGGCAATGGCTGCCACTGCCACGCCTCGCTGTGGGACAAGACCGGCAAGAAGTGCCTGTTCGACGGCGATGACGAGCACGGCATGTCGCCGCTTGCCTACAACTTCCTCGGCGGCGTGCTGCATTCTGCCGAAGCGCTCTGCGCCCTCTTCAATCCGACCGTCAACTCCTACAAGCGGATCAATGCGCCGCGCACGACGTCCGGTGCCACCTGGGCGCCCAACACGGTGACCTATGGCGGCAACAACCGCACCCACATGGTGCGCATCCCCGATGCCGGCCGCTTCGAGTTCCGCCTGATGGACGGTGCGGCTAACCCCTACCTCCTGCAGGCGGGCGTGCTTGCCGCCGGGCTCGAGGGCATCACCAACCAGCGAGATCCGGGCAAGCGCCTCGACATCGACATGTATGCGGAAGGCCACAAGGCGCGCGGCGCCAAGAAGCTGCCGCTCAACATGCTCGACGCGGTGCGCAAGCTGGACCGCTCCAGGGAGCTCAACGAGGCCTTCGGCCGCGAGAACGTCCAAAGCTACGTGAAGCTCAAGATGATCGAGTGGAACAACTTTTGCCAGCACCTGACGCAATGGGAGCGCGACCAAACGCTGGATTGCTGATCGCAAGGGCGTTGGCGACGACATCGTTGCCGACCGAACATGGTTCTCAAGTCCCGGCCTGCGAGCCGGGACCCAGGGCGCTTTACATACGCGGTGGCAATTCGCCCTGGGCCCCGCATCAAGTGCGGGGTGTGCGGCAAGGCGTATCGATGCCCGTGGCGCTCCTGCAGGGAAGTGAATGATGTTCGGTTTTTTGCGTATTGGCGGCCTGCTCAAAGCCTTAATCGTGCTGTGGGCGGCGGTTTTGGGTCAGCCGGCGCCCGCGGAGGCCGACGCGCCGGACCTCAACTTCAAACTCCTGTTCCACGCCGCCGAACTCGCCAACCAGGCCTATAGCGGAAAATCGGAGATCATCGGCGATCATCCGGGCGACGAGGCATGGGTTGCCACCCCCGGCAACGCCAATGTGCAGTACATCCTGATCCACAACCATAAACGCAAGGCCCAGGCCATCGCCGTGCGCGGATCGGTGGACGACACCAACTGGGAACTCGACCTGGACACCCGCGGGGTGCACGACAAGAAGGCCGGCATCCTCCTGCATCGCGGCTTCAAGATCGCTGCGGATGCCATCTACCTTGACGTAAAGCCGCGCCTGAAGCGGGGCTACAGGACCTATCTGACCGGCCATTCCCTCGGCGGTTCCGTCGCCGCCATTGTGGGCATCTATCTGTGGGATGACAGGTTCGACATCGGCGGCATCCTGACCTTTGGCCAACCGAAATTCACCAATGTCGCCGGCGCCAAGGCCTATAACGACCTTCCCCTGCTTCGGGTCATCTATCAGAACGACACCGTGCCGCTGCTGCCGGATCAGACCAAGAAAACCGGACAGACTTTCGCGCATATGGGCGCTGTTCTCAATCTTCTGTCGGGTCCCTATTACGTCTATGGCAACGCGCAGCAGGGATTGCAGTTTTCGCAAGGGTCCTTCGGCAAACTGTTCGGCCAGATCAGCCTGCCCGACCACCGGATGAAGTGGTACCTGAAAGGTCTTTCCGAGAAGCTCGACGGCGCCAAACGGGTCAGCTTCGCCGATCGCAACAAATACATCATCCGGCACCGGCGTGGCACGGGCGGCCAGGACGGGAAGAAAAAGCCGACCCGTTTCAATTTCAGAGGACAGGACTAGATCGCTTCACGTTCACACGGAAACGGAAGACGCGGGGCGTTTCAACCCGCAGCGGTGGGTGTTTCCCCGGTTGACGCCGCACTCGAGGCCTTCGGGCCCTTGTTGCCTGTATCAGGATGGACGAAATGCGTGGTCTTGATTTGACCAATGACGACCCAGGCCAAAACCACAACGTAAAACGTCAGTTTCGCACCAACCACAAATATCCGGGTCAACCAACGCATGCTCAAACACTCTTGGCAGCTACAACAATTGTCCGAAAACTATAGCAAAATTTGATTGACCAAAGATTAGCGCGGGCCGTTTGCCCCAAAATTGCGTCCGCTGGCGGCTCGCGTTACCGGGCGAGGCGTTGTGCAAAAAAAGACAGGATTTCGTCGCGCGCGGCGACTGTCGGCTGGCCCGCTTCGTCAATCAAATGGGCGGTGACCACGCTGTGCGGGCACGCCACGTGCTGGCTGAAGAACGGCGCGACATCGCCGTTGGCAGCAGTGTCGGGCAGGACACGCCCTATGAAGCGGTCGCCAAGTCCTTCGGCGTAGGCGGCAAAGCGCTGAGCCATGCAGAACTTGTCCCCCTCGAAACGATAGGCGAGAACAGTGAGGTCGTCCTTTTCAAGGCGCTGCCGGACGGCCTCGATTTCTTCCGGCGGGCTTTCGATGCCGGCCGGATGGTCCAGCGGCAGGGACGGTTGGGACAGAACGGGGGCCAGCATCACCGGCTCAAGCATCATCGTCAGCGCGAAGTTTCCGGTGAAGCACATGCCTATGGCGCCAACCCCCGGCCCGCCGCATTCCTCGTGCGCTGCACGTGCAAGAGCCCGCAACCAAAGTGTTACCGGGCTGGACCCGTTGCCGGCGAACGCGCGAAACTCGGCGCTGACGCAGGTACGCTGAAAGACCTCCGCGCCTTCCTCGGCGTCCGGCACGGCCCCGTCGCGGCCGAAAAGCGAAGGCATGTAGACGGTGAAGCCGGCATCGCGAACCCAGCGGCTGAACCGCGCGACATGCGGGCTGATGCCCGGCATCTCCGTCATGACGATCACCGCCGGCCCCGAGCCGGCGACGTGAACCACCTTGGTGACGCCATCCAGGGTTATGTCGCGCTGTTCGAAATCGTCAAGCGGGTCATCTACCTTCATGCTGCGATCGGGCATCGAGCTCCTAACATTTTGTTATGACATTTCGCATCAAGCATCACTGATCGGAGAATTCCAAAAGCATCGGCATCAGCAGTGATGTAAGGGTTTCCCGCTGGCGCTTCGGTGGCCATTCCTCCGGCTCCAGCGTGGCGCGTGTCCCAACGCCGTCGACCGCCGCAATTAAAGCGTCCGCGCACTTGCGCGCCCTGTGTGCGGAAGCTTTGGACGTTTCATTCCGCAGCGACTGCAAATGCGGGATCAATCGCTCGACAAATGCGCGATAGTAGCTGCGATGCACGGCGCGAAGCCGTTCATCGGCAATCGCACGTCCCCAGAATGCAAGCCAGACGCGCCACTCCTGCCGGCCGTCTTCGTCGACTGGAAGATAGCAACACACCCGGCCAATAAACGCCTCGACATCGCCGGGCACGTAGCGATCGCCGGTGGTTTCAATACGCTCCAGCGTCCGCCGTACGATTTCCTCCAGAGTTGCTTCCAGAACGGCGTCCTTGCCGTCGAAGTAATGCGTCACCGCGCCGGTCGTCATGTTCCCTACCCGGGCAACGTCGCGCAGGCGAGTCCGATCCAGGCCGGTCTCGTTTATGACGGTGATCGCCGCATCCGTGATCGTCCGGCGCTGTTCGTCGATGTTAACACGTTTTGGCATAACAGTGATTATATAAAAAGATGCTTCACTGTCAAGCTGTCTGCAATGTCGCCAAAAGGCGTTTACGGCTCTATGACAGGCCCTGGCGAATCTCGCCCAGCTGTGCATCAGCGCTCTTCACCATCAGATTAAGGTCCGAGCCGCAGGCGACGAATGTGAACCCTCCCCGCATCAGCTCGAGTGCCTTTTGAACGTCCCCCACCAGAGTGCCGGCCGGTTTGCCCGCGGCCTGTACGGCATCAGCGCCCGCGTGAATGGCCGACCACAGGTCGTCCGATGCCAGCTGGCCGAGGAAACCCATGTCGGCAGCCAGATCCGCCGGGCCGAAAAACAGGCCGTCTACCCCGTCAACACCGGCGATTTCCGGGATGTTCTTCACTGCCTGAACGGTTTCGATCTGGACCAGAACACAGATTTCCCGATGGGCTGTCTGCAGGTAGTCCTTGACGCGGCCAAAGCGGTTGGCGCGCTGTGAGGCGGAGACACCGCGGATGCCATCTGGTGGATAGCGGGTCGCGGCCACCGCCTTTTCGGCCTCCGCGGCATTCTGCACCATCGGGAACAGCAGTGCCTGCGCCCCCAGGTCGAGCACTGATTTGACGATCACGGGGTCGTTCCATACCGGGCGCACGACCGGTACGGTGTCGCCGTTCTCATAGGCCTGCAACTGTCCAAGCAGGGTCCGCAGGTCATTCGGCGAGTGCTCCATATCGAGAAGCGCCCAGTCATACCCCGACGACGCGAGGGCATCGGCGGCGATATTGCTGCACAGGCTGTTCCAAACACCAACCTGTTTGCGCCCGGCTGCAATTGCGTGCTTGAACGTGTTCGACTTGAGCTGCATCCTTGGCCTGCCTTTTCGTTACGTCAGGACTTATAGCCAGAAATCCGCAACGGCACCAAGGCGAACGGCACCGCCCATCGATCGCCACGCATTTGATCTTGCTCAAACGGCAAGCCAGACCTTCACGCTAGCTTTGGACCACAGCGGAACACGGAGGTGGCGGTACAGCCGTGCTGTGATGGCGAGCAGGTCCAGCTTCGTGACCGCAGATACGCTACGCCCAGATACCAGGCTGCCCTGGTCGCCAGCGGCCTCGTCGACGGCATCGCCGGCCACGTCTCAAGCGATGGGAAGCAAGACGAATTGTAGGCACATTACTGCACCAGACTAGGCTGGATTAACGCGAGGTACAAAAGTGACGGACAAGATCAAGTGCGCCAATTGCGGCAGTGACAGCTACGAAATTCAAACCGGGCCCGATGGCGAGCACTACTACTCCATAGTGTGCGTGGACTGCGGAAGTGAAACGATTGTCGATGACGCCATGCGCGCTGCACTCCAGAAGCAGCCCGGCGCAAGGGGCAAGTCCGAGGACTGAACCCATGGATGCCGCCTGCGCGCCCGGAACGAAGGCGAGGACATTACAATGCTGATGCGTCGGCTGACGGGCGCTCTTCAGTGGAGGTTGCTCGCCACGGCCCTGGCGGCGATCCCGCCGCTCTGTGCGCCGTCCACGGCATGGGCGCAATCGCCGTCCTTGCCGGTCACGGATGACTTCGAGCAGTCCTCTCTCGATCTGAAGATCTGGAATCCCCTGCAGATCAGGCCGGAACGCTACCGCATCGGCAACATATTTGCGCGAACCGGCCAGAGCGCATTGGCGGTGTCCGTCGCGGCGGGAGACATGGACTGCGAGGGCTCCTGCCAGCGCAATGAAATCAGGATCGCCAACGCGCTGCGCCTGAATTTCGGCCGCGGCGCATGGTACGGCTTCAGCTTTCAGGTGCGCGGCGACGCCGCGCCGGGCACGCTGCGACGCTGGGTCATCGGCCAGTGGAAGGAAGAAACAAACGGCAGTCCGTTTCTCGCCCAGCGCTATTCCGGCGGCGTGTTCCATATCACCGTGCAGGACAATGACTGCCGGGTCCTCGTCGCCCGCGCCGGGTCGACGGCTCAGGAGTTCCTCGAGACCCTGAATGCCCGTGCCTATGGCGACTTTCCCTTCGTGACGGACGTGCGCGACTACGCCTGTACCCCCGACATCAAAGTGACCTATGGCGAGGCACCCATCTTGCCGGATCCTTACAACGAGTGGGTGGACATGGTCTATTTCGTGAAGGGCGGGCGCGATGGCAGCGGCGTGATCGAGGTCTGGGCCAACGGAAGTTTCGTGGCGCGGCTGACCGGTTCGATCGGCAACGATGCGGTGCTCGGCCCGACCCAGTACTTCAAGATCGGCATGTATCGCGATCCCATGCCTGGTGCCGCCAGCGTCTATTTCGATAATTTCCGCCGCGGTGAAACCCGCGCCTCGATTGAACCGCCAACGGGAGCAACGCCATGAAATCCACTTCCCCGATGTGGCCACCGCGGCTGTCGAAGTTGAACGGCGCACTGGTGTTCGGTGCCTTGATGCTTGCCGTCCTGGCCGCGGCCTCCATTGGAGGGTTGGGCGTCTCCACCGCCCAGACCGACACAGCCTCGGTGGAACGAGGCGGCGATCTTGCCCGTCTGCTGTGTACCAAGTGCCACACGCTTTCGGCCCGAGGCGATAGCCCCAATGCGGATGCACCGCCGTTTCGCGAGTTGCTCCAAAAGCTGACGCCGGAAGGCATCGAGGACGAACTTGCCGAAGGCATCCTTATGGGTCACCAGCCCATGCCGCAATGGGAGTTCAGCAGCCAGCAGATCTACGATCTGTCGAACTTCATCATTTCGCTCGGTGAAAGAGTCTAGATCACGATCGACTTAGGTTGAATCACCTAAGTCGATAAAACGTGATCGCTTCACATATTTTAGAGCGGGATCGGACGGAAAACCGGCATCCACTTTTCCTGATCCCGCTCTAGCCACCACCTCCAGCCCATACCGGCGGGCGGTAGGTATGCCAGTTGAACTCCTGCTCGAGCTGTGCGGCAACCTGAAGTACGACATGGTCCTTGCGATGGTGCCCCGCCAGTTGCACGGCACACGGGTGGCCCCGCGCCTCGAGCTGCACCGGAAGCGATGCCGCCGGCTGGCCGGTAATGTTGCAGATATAGGCAAACGGCGCGAAGGCGTGGCCGGTTTCCTGCCAGGTTTCGAAATTGAAGTTCTCCGTGCGGCTGTCCATGGCGCCAACGGGGATCGGGTCGCTGCCGAGCGCCGGCGTCAGGACCAGATCCAGATCGCGCATGGAGTGCATCAGCTTGAGACCTGCCTCATGCGCATTCTGGCGCGCCCGGTAGTGATCCATGGCGCTCAGGCCGGCGACATGGCGGCGGATAAACCGGGTCAGAGCCTCGAGCTCATCATCGCGGGGTTCGCGGCCGGTTTCCTTGATGTGCTGTTCGAGTTCGAACGCCACATCCATCACCCAAAGGGTTTCCATCCACTCGCCAAGTTCGAGATCATCCGGATAGGCGTATTCGCAGAGCACATGGCCCATGCCCGAGAGCGCCTCGGCGACCATCTCGACGGCCTTTACCTGAGCGGGCCCGACTTCGTGGCCAAAGGGGGTGCGTGTGCACACGCCGATGTTCAATCCTGCGGGGGCCGCCTCCAGGGCTGCAAGAAAACTGTCGACCCCGGGCGTGATGTGGTACCTCGTGCCGCTGAGAGGCCCCGAGGTTGCGTCCAGCGCGGCGGCACTGTCGCGCACGGTGCGTGACAGCACATGGTCGGAGTTAAAGCCGCTCGCAATCTCCGGATAGTACGGGCCGACCGGATTGAGCCCGGTTGTCGGCTTCAGTCCGAAGACGCCGCAGCAGGCGGCCGGGATGCGGATTGATCCCCCAAGATCGGTGGCATGCGCGAGGGGCACGATCCCCGAGGCGACGGCGGCCCCTGCCCCGCCAGAGCTGCCGCCGGTTGTCAGGTCCGCATTCCACGGGTTGAGGGTGACGCCGCGAAAGGTCGGCTCACAGACGAAATCCTCGGCGAATTCGGGCGTGTTGGTCTTGCCCAGGATCACAAGCCCGGCCGCCCGCCAGCGCGCGACGAGTGCGCTGTCGGGTTTGGGTTTGGCATCCGCGAAGAACCGGCAGGAGAACGTCGTCGGCATGTCATGGCTGAACTGGTTGACGTCTTTCAGGAGAAACGGCGCGCCGGAGACCGGCGTGTCCGGCAAGTCCTCTGCCGCACGCCGGCGGGCGTTGTCGAAGTTGGTCATGACGACCGCATTGAGCGACGGGTTCAGTTTTTCGATCAGGCCGATGGCCGCCTCGGTGACCTCGCTCGCGGAGACATCGCCGCACTTGATCGCCGCCGACAGGGACACTGCATCAAGGCCGGCGTATTCGTTCAGGTTCATGAGTTTCTCCGCATGGCTGGCCCGATCTTGTACGTACTTGTCCTAGGGTCTGTACTCACTCCCATTTGAGCGGTTTGACCGGCTAAACGCAATTGCTGGACATGAACCGGCACAGCTCAATCCGCCTACACCATGCCAACGAACGGTCCGATGTGTTGGCGCGCTGTCCGCGGACGGTCTAGACTTGTGCATTGCCACCAAGTGACTTGTCACCAGGTGACCAAGGCTGACACTCCAGAACATTGTCTATTGCGGGAGCGGCTGAGACATGGCGGAAACGCCCTGGGACGCGATTATTGTAGGGCAAGGGCTCGCCGGAACGACGCTGGCGTGGCATCTTGTGGAAGCGGGCCGACGGGTCCTGGTCATTGATGCGAACGAGACCGTGACGTCGTCAAAAATCGCCGCCGGACTTATCACACCGATCACCGGCAAGCGCCTGGTCCTGAACCCGCAGTTCGATGACTTCTTCGACGCTGCCCGGACGTTTTATGCCACCATCGAAAGGCGCACCGGGCGAAAGCTATTGCATGACCGCATCGCGCTGCGGCTCTTCAAATCGGATGAGGAACGGCAGAACTGGTCGCGCCGCGGTGATCAACCCGTCTATCAATCTCATGTACTGGGCCCCCAACCCTCCCCTCTGCTCGATGCCGAGACGGGAGACGCAAGCGGCGGCGGCTTTGCGATGCATTCAGCGCAACTCGATGTCATGGCCTATCTCGAGGCGTCCCGGGCTACCCTGACGTGCACACCCATGACGCTTGACTGGCGTCGCGACGTGACGTTGGGCGAAGATGGAGTTTCGGTTGGGGAACACCGGACCCGCCTTCTGATTTCCTGTGAAGGCCATGCGGCGACGGGCAATCCGTATTTTTCCGGCGTACCGTTCAACGCGGCGAAAGGGGACATTCTGACGGTCCGCTTCGACCGTCCCCTGCCGCCCCGGTGCCTGCATCGCGGCATCTGGGTGGCGCCGACCACGGAGCAGGATGTTTTCTGGGTCGGTTCGACATATGACTGGGAAGCCCTCAATCAGGTGCCGAGCGCCGCCGCCCGCTCGCAGATCGAATCCAGACTTAAAGAGTTCTTCCACGTCCCCTACACAGTGCTCGAGCATCGCGCCGCGGTGCGGCCCATCATCAATGAAAGCCAGGCCCGCATCGGCCTTCATCCAGAACACGAGTGTTTGGGCTACTTCAACGGGCTGGGCTCGAAGGGCTCGTTGCATGCGCCCTGGTATGCAAAGTGTTTTACGGACTTCCTGATCAACAAGAGCCCGCTGCCCCAAGGTGTTGATATACGAGAGCGTTTGTGACGAATGATGCGCGCCACCGAACTTGCCCACCTCCTGATGCGGCAGTCTCTCAAAGCCGGAGACCGGGTCATTGACGCCACCACAGGCAATGGCCATGACACCTTGTTGCTCGCCGAGCTCGTCGGACCGACGGGACGTGTCTTCGGGTTCGACGTGCAGGAGGAAGCTCTGGCGTCCACGGCGCGGCGGGTGGACGGCCTGCCCCAGGTGACGCTCATTCACGCCGGACATGAGACGTTGGCAGAGCATTTGCGGGCCAACGGTCAAGACCGGCTGGCAGCGGCGATGTTCAACCTCGGCTACCTTCCCGGTGCGCCCAAGGACATCATGACCCGCACAGAGACCACCCTCGCCGGGCTTCAACAGGCCCTCGCCCATCTTGCGACCCAAGGCATCGTCACGCTTGTGCTCTATCCTGGACATCCCGGCGGCGCAGAAGAAGCAGCCGCCGTGCGGTCATACACACGAGGCCTGAACGAGGACTTTGCGGTAACCCGTTATGCGCGGATCAATGCCTCGGCCCCGGCGCCCGAACTCCTGGTGATCGAACGCCTCCATTAGGGCTAGTACTCATGTGGCCGGATGCGACATCGAAAGCGGATGTGTGATTGCGACCACCGGAACGGTGACCTTATGCCGGTATGGGAAATGGCTTGGCACTGTTCTTTTTCGCCATCAGCATGGCGCGTTGGCTACGTGGTGTTCCGCATTAAGAAAGCTATAGATGTTTCATATCGGTGGCGTCGGCGGCGATGCTGCTGCACAGAGAATTCCACAGGCCGATCTGTTTCCGCTCCGCTGCGATGGCGTGTTTGAACCTGTTCGACTTGAGCTGCATCCCTGGCCTGCTTTGCGATCGCGCCAGGATTTGCACCGAAAATCAGAGTGCCGCCAATAGGGCCCATTTCCGCATGCGCCTCCCGATTCATTTCACCTTGCACCGGCGTGAGGCAAGAACAACCGGATCGCTCCAGATGTCATTTAGGTGGCAACGCCGAAACAAGATATGTGTTAATCTGATCCATGGACCGGGGAAATACTGGAGGGAACCAAAATGAAAACACTGTCCTACTTCGTCGTGTCGACGCTGATGATTGTCCTGCTCAATTTGAACTCAAGCGCAGTTGCTGCAAACCCCTCGGTCAAGATGGTTCAGGAGATGCTGGTGAAACTCGGCTACGATCCCGGTGAGCCGGATGGCGCGTGGGGCGGCAATTCACGCAAAGCCCTTAACAAGTTTCAGGACGACAACGGATTTCAGAAGACGCCGTCGCTGAGCAAGGGCCTGATCAATCTGTTCGAAATACTTTCCAAGGGCGCGGCCAAAGGGAACGCCATTCCGCTTGCGGACCGGGTCGGCAATACGCTTGTGCTGGAAGTTGGCGCAAAGGTGCACTATGCGGCGGACGGCCGGAAAACCGTGATGCTGCCGAACGGCAAACGGATCGACATGAAATGGCGCAAGAAAGACGATGGCGTTTATTGCGAGGACAGTTTTTCGCTGAAGCGTGAAACATGCGAGCCGGAAGAGGACCAGACCTTCAACGTCTATACGCATGAAGGCGAAAGCTACTATTTCGAAAAGAACGGCAATCTGAAGTGGCGGATGAAAGTCGTTGAAGGTGATCAGATCGGATAGGCCCGCAAAGGATCGCCTCGTCTCCTGACTGAACACGGTTGCACGATGTCCGTGGCATCTTCGTCCACGGACATCGGCGATCTCAGCTCTCCCCTTCGATCTTGTCCTGGGTGCTGGTGTCGAAGTCACTGGCGTCGTGGCGTTCGCGAAGTTGCTCTTCGGGCGGGCCGGACGAGCGGTTGACCATGCGTCCGCGCTGCACGCCTTTTCGTTCAGCGATCTGCGCCGTCCATCTGTTCACATGGGTATAAGAGCCAGCGTCGAGGAACTCAGCGGCTTCATAGACCTTGTTGGCGACCAGCGCGCCGTACCATGGCCAGATGGCGATGTCGGCGATCGTGTATTCATCGCCGCAGACATACTGGTTGTCCGCCAACCGTCGGTCGAGCACATCCAGCTGGCGCTTCACCTCCATGGCGAAGCGGTCGATGGCGTACTCGATCTTGAAGGGGGCGTACGCGTAGAAATGCCCGAAGCCGCCACCAAGATAGGGCGCGCTGCCCATCTGCCAGAACAGCCATGACAGGCACTCGGCACGATTGGCCGGATCGCCCGGCATCAGTGCGCCGAATTTTTCGGCGAGATAGAGCAGGATGGCGCCGGACTCGAAGACACGTGTCGGCGGCGAGGTGGAATGATCCATCAGCGCCGGTATCTTGGAGTTCGGATTGACGTCAACAAAGCCGCTGCCGAACTGCTCGCCATCGCTGATCTGGATGAACCAGGCGTCGTACTCGGCGCCGGTATGCCCAAGCGCCAGCAACTCCTCCAGCATCACCGTCACCTTGACGCCGTTGGGTGTGCCCAACGAATAGAGCTGAAGCGGGTGTTTGCCGACGGGGAGCTCCTTGTCATGGGTCGGGCCGGCGATCGGGCGATTGATATTTGCGAAAGTGCCGCCGCTCTCGCGCTCCCATTTCCAGACTTTCGGCGGCTCGTAGGATGAGGGCTCATTCATGCGCTGATCTCTGCTTGGTGTCGATGTGAGGCACCACGTCTACGCCAACATTCGATCTCGTGCACGGGTTGATTTCGCCACGTGAGCAGCCTCTATCCCAGGGTCACATCCAGGAACATCATGATGACCAGCCCGGCGGTCAGCCCTGCCGTCGCTTCGTTGGCAAATTTCCGGTTGTGGATTTCCGGGATGATCTCGTGGACGATGACGTAGATCATCGCCCCTGCGGCAAAGGCGAGACCCCAGGGCAGCAATTGCTGCGATACGGTCACGGCGAACACACCGAGCAATCCGCCGACCGGTTCGACCATCCCGCTTAGTGCCGCGATCAGGAATGACGTCTTGCGCGAATATCCCTCGCCCAGGAGCGCAACCGCCACGGCGAGGCCCTCGGGCGCGTTCTGCAGCCCGATGCCTATGGCGATCGACGTGCCATTGCCGATATCGCCACCGCCGAAACTGACCCCAACCGCAAGGCCCTCCGGGAAATTATGGATCGTGATCGCGAATACGAACAGCCACACCTTCTGCAGGCTCGGCGAGGCAGGTCCCTGCCGGCCCTGGACGAAATGGGTGTGTGGAATCCGCTCGTTCACCAGAGCGATCGTACCGACGCCAATAACGAGGCCCGCCATGATGACAAGGGCGGACAGCGTGACCGAGCCGGTCAGCTGCTCCGCCACTTCCAGACCCGGGATGATCAGGGAAAAGAACGATGCCGCAAGCATGACGCCGGCGGCAAACCCCAGAAACGTGTCGTGGGCGCGCATCGACATCGACCAGTTGAACAGCATCGGGATGGCGCCGACAGCGGTCATGGCGCCGGCGGCGAAACTGCCTGCCAGTCCCATAAGGATGATCTCAAGACTGTTCACGAGCGCGCTCCCGATGCCCAGACACGATCAGGTCGTGTTGAGCGAACGAACGAAGTGAAGCCCCCCCGTAGGAAAACCGGGACTTCGCAGGCGGGCACCCTACGCATGTGAAGGAGGTATGAGACGGGGTATCGAGTGCCCTGGTTTTCAGTCTGCACCGCGCAGCAGACAATGGTTTGATGCAGGTCAACCGATGCGTTTTACGGGCCGGCCGCAAGACGCACCAAAAACACGCTCAGCGCTTCTCTGATTTCGGTTCAGGACGGTCGCCCTTTTCGCCAGGCGCCCGAGTGTCAGCATGAGGATGATCGTGGCCTTTGCAGGCTTTGGTGGCGCCCTCCCGATCCAGGTCACAAAGCCAGGGTCCGAGGAGCAGATAGCACGTCAGTCTTTGATGCTGGATCTCTGTCAAACAATCCGCCTCTGAATGTCCGTGTGCCACGGTCCCCGCCACTAGAAAATGGACGGCAGTCGTCACCGCAATCGCAGATCTCTTCAACATCCCGGTACACCCGTACATTGGACCGCACTCCGAAACCACGCCTGCCAATTCCTTTGGGATGCTTCACGAAAAACACCCATTGATGTGTTGGATCAGGTGTCGGGGATCGGGGTCGCCCGGAGAAGGGCCTAAGCCGGCCATGACAGCGCCACCACGCCTGCAAAGACCAACGCGATACCGAACCACTGGGCAACAGTGACATGTTCGCGCAGGATGAAGCGGGCAAGGATCACCGTCACCGCGCCGAATGTGGATGCGGTGACCGCAGCGATTTCCGCGCCGGTCCCGTAGCTGCCGGAGAACAGGGCGAGATAGCCGCCCGCATCGCACAGTCCCTGAAGGAACAGGAACGGCCACCAGCGCAGCGGTAGGCTCGGCGCTTCGCGCCGCGCGCAGAAGAATACAGTCAGTGCGGCGAGGCTGACCATTCGCCCGAACCACAGGGTCTGAAAATCACCATAGATCGGAACCGCCTTCTGCCCGGCGAGAACCAGGGCCGCATAGGCCACCGACGAGCCCAGGGCGATAATGATCGTGGTGCGCAAGTGTGAGGGCGGCAGGGTTTCCAGGCCGGGTTCTTCATGGGCGAATTTCGCCACCGTCACCACACCGACAATGGTGACCGCCATGCCCAGCCACTGCAGCAGAGTCGGCTGGGCTCCGAGCAGAACAGCCACCGCCACGACCAGCACGGGATGGCTCGCGACGATCGGCGCGACGACGGCGATGGGTCCGCGGGCAAGGCCCTGATACAACAAGAGCGTCATCACCGTGGTGGCGATGCCGTTGAGGACGACATAGTGCCACCCGGCCCATGACGTCACGAGCCCGGGACTGGTGGCGAAGTACCAGACGGTGAGGATCAGCCAGCCGGCGGCCAGCATTCCGAAGAGCGCGCTTGCGTGCCCGATGCCACGGCTGGAAAACCGCGCCATGAAGTCGGCGGTTCCAAGCCCGAGCGCGGATATACCACCCCAGAGTGCTGGGTTCATATGTCCCCCAAACCACGGATCGTCAGCAGTCTAGATCACGATCGACTTCGGTGAAATCGCCCAGGTCGGTAAACGTGATCGATTTTAGTGTTTTGGAGCGGGATCGGACGGATTACCGGTATCCGCGTTTTCTGATCCTGCTCTGGTTGCGTCCGCCGAACCGCGCCATTGCGCAGCCCGGCGTTGCAGTCTCACTCAGGCTTCATCACCTGGCTGCGATGGCCGAGCTTGCAGGCCGCCACCATGGCGCTGGTGACATCGAGGATGACCCGGCATGCCAGCTGAGATGTGTTGTCATTGACATCATAGGGCGGCGAGACCTCGACCACCTCCATGCCGCACAGCCCTTCTGCAGCAATGATCTTGATCATCTCAAAGGCCTCGCGCGGCATGAAGCCGCCGGGTTCCGGCGTGCCGGTGCCGGGCGCGAAGGCCGGGTCGAGAGAATCGATGTCGAACGAGAGGTAGACCGCCTTGGCGCCTTTCCAGGCAAGCTCCAGGGCCATCTCAGCGGTCTTCTGCGGCCCCATCGTTTCAAAGTCATGCATGGTGATGACACTGGAGCCGCGCTCGCGGGCGACCTTGGAGCCGGGCCGCGAGCCGTACCAGCCGCCGATGCCGATCTGCACCAGGTTCTTTGGCGGGCAATTGTCAAGACCGACATCGTGCATGTGGCTGTGATCGTGATGCTGGCCGGGACCATGACTGTGTTCGCGCTCGAGCACATCGGGATGATTGTTCGACGTCCAGAACCAGGGCGTCGTATGCATCCGCTCATCCATATCCATTTCCTGCATATCGATATGGCGGTCAAAATGGATGATGCCGACATTGCCATCGATATGAGGGGCGATGCCGCGCACATGCGGATAACCGAGCGAGTGATCGCCGCCGCACATGATCGGGAACGCGCCCGACGTGTAGACATGGGATACCGCCGCCGATACCTGATCGAACGACTTTTCGATGTTGCCGGGAATTACGAACACGTCGCCCGCATCGCACATGTCGAGTTCTTCGGTCAGGTCGACGCCGGCATCTACGGAGTAGCCGTCATAGAGCGCCGATATGCGCCGCACGGCCTGCGGCCCGAAGCGGGTTCCCGAACGGTAGGTCGTGCCGGTGTCGAAGGGAACGCCCAGGAAGGCCGCCTCATACTCGCCGACCTTGCGGATATCTTCGCAATAGGGCGCGCGCATGAAGGTGTTGATGCCGGCAAAGGCGGGCTGCGAACCGCGGGCAAACAGCGAGATCGACCGGTCGTTGACGGACGACGCCGCTTCGAGACCGAACTCAAGCTGACGCTCGATTTCTTTTTCCTGTTTGGTCTGACTGATCCGTTCGAGATCTTTCAGCTTCCTGTTGCCGTCAAATTCCGGTGTGTCGTCGCCTGCCATTTCACTATCTCCGTTAAACGCGAATTTCCCTGCGAGCTTCTGGCTATTTGTTTTGCCGCGCAATTACTCCGAAAACCGGTGACCACTTTTCAGATTGCGCTTTTAGAACTGGCTCGATTTCTCAGTGACCTCTTGATACCAGAGCACCTTGGTGCCGACCTTGGCCCGGATCTTCCATTTCATCGACTTCGGCGCGTCTTCCAGGCGCTGCAGCAAGTCTTCTATCCGCGAGCGGATCACGCTTCCCTCCTCGGCCGTGATCGCGGGAAATTCGGAAATGTAATCGGGCACCCGTTTCAGGTTTGTCGTGAAGGTGTGATAGAAGCCCCAGTCTTTCGACATGATGCCGGTGATGTAGTCCACGTCGATGTGCTTGTTGCTGTCGGCTGGCGTTCCGATCGGATGCTCCAGCATCAGGACGAGCGTGTCCTTGAAGTCCTTCAGGTTGATCTCGACGATCTGCATCTTTTCCAAAAGCAGGTCGGTGGTCGATATGGTGGGCACATCGATGCTCAGTCGCCCGCCGAAGGGTATGCGATGGCAGAAGTAGAGCTCATCGGCAAAGACGTCGACATTGAGTTTGGTTTCGGGGTGCACATAGATGTGCCGCGAGCCTTCTGACGCGACATAGACCCCCTCGTCGGGCAGATAGCCCTCGCCCAGAAAGAACTCGCGGATCTCCTGGTTCTGGCTCTTGAGGGCGGCGAAATCGACATCGGTGAGGACGCGCGCCATATCGTCGAACAGATGCAGGTTGCCGGGGCATTGAATGCGATATGCGATCGAGCCGAGGATCCGCAGTTGAATGCCGCGGGCTTCGGCGTCCTTGACCAGACGCAGGCCTTCGTCGACGAATTCGAGATTGAGGTTTTCTTCGCCTGAAGCGGCCATGTCTGGTTTCCTGTTCAAAATACTGAGCCCTGGGCGGCTGCGATCTCGCGGGAGACAGCGGCAGCCCAGGGCCATTTTTGCCAAGCAGTATTATTCGATGGGGATTTCCTTGAACGCAAGGCTCACATCGATGCCCTGAGATTTACGGATCTGCTTCATCACCAGATAGAAGACGATGCCGATCACGAAAACACCCGCGACGATCATCAGCTGCTGCGGATCGTGTCCGGCGGCCGTCGGATCGAAGAACAGCGTCCAGAAGTAGAACTGCGCCGCGAAGAAGCCCAGGGTACAGGCCACGGTCATCAGCGGCAGACCCAGCACCTTGCGCCCGGCGATCGGAGATTTTTCATAGATCTCCGGCCTTGTGTAGGGGAAGAAGATGCCGGCGCCCAGGACGATGCTCCAGGCCAGGACCGCCGCCTCGATCAGGATCACGATGGCCGAGAAGAAGGCGGTGAACACGAACAGGGCCATGAACACGACCGTCACCGCGATGCAGGTCCAGATCGCGACCATCGGCGTATGGCGGGTTGGCGAGATCTTGCCCCAGGCTTCCGGCGCAATCCGGTCGAACGACCAGGCAACGATCGCGCGCACGCCGAAGGTGTGCATTCCGGGGATCCACATCCACATCCAGCAGATGAAGCCGAGCGAGACGAGAATGCAGATCAGCGGGGAGCCGGTGAGCACGCCGGCCAGAAGGGTGATCGTCGGATCGACCTGAACGCCCGTGCCACCGAGGAAGTTGAATGCCGCGGTGCCGAGGAACTCGTAACCGAACCGGTCCGTGCACAGGGCGATGGTGATCATCCACACGATGGTCGCGGTCGCGACCGCGCCAAGCATGCCCCATTTCTGGGATTTTTCGACCGACTTGATTTCACCGCCAATGGCAATCGAGAACGCGGCGCCGACAAGCGGCAGGAACGGCCAGTTGGAGACCAGCCAGGTCTGCGTCCAGTCGGTCTGACCATCCCATGCCCAGCCCGCTTCGCGGCCTGACGAGATGATTTCCCGATAGGGATCCTCGACCGACAGGATCGGTCCCATCAGAGCATTGAAGCTGGCGACGAAGTCCGCGTTCGAATAGGGCAGCAGCACGGCGATCAACATGATCGACCCCAGCACGGCCACGGCGAACACCCACTTCTGGACCATCAGATAGAACCGCATGCCTGACGACAGTATGATGCCGGACAGAATCAGTATCCCCGAGCCGATGAGGAACATGGGCCAGGGCGAGACCACCCAGGCGCCTGCGTCGACCCAGGCCTGATCCCCGCTCAGATATCCGATGAAAGTGAGGGTCGGCGACAGGCCGAGATACACCATCCAGTATGCCGCAATGGCGCAGTAAAACAGCCAGGCGGTGATCTCAACCAGACTGAGCGTCAGGGCGAGCACCGGAAACATGCTGCGCGATCCAAAGACGTAGATGCCACCCGATCGGGGCAGCGTGACAGTCCAGGTGATCAGGCCGAACGCGATCAGGGCCATCATCACCCCGGCCAGCATGCAGGCCCAGACCAGGTCGCCGCCGGGATAGAACGCCGGCCCGTACAACATGATGCTCGCGACACCCAGCCCGATACTCACAAGCCCCGTATTGTAGATATAGGTATCCGTTCCGCTGGCCGTCCGGATCAGTCCGGACGCCTTGCGGAGAAATATCCTGCTCCCACCTGCTGCGTCTGACATAGCTGATTCCCTTTCCTCTCCTAGTGCAATAGCGAGTGCGGGGCGTTTGCTAACCCTGGGTCAGCTGAACCCCGGTGACCTCGCCGCCTTGTAGGGTCACCAACGCACCTTGCAGGAGACCCTCAGGATAAACGCTGCCGGGATTGATGCATGTCGTGTTCCCGATCTTGATGTTGCCACGGCCCTCATGAATGTGACCGTGAATGCTCAGTATGGGTTGATGCTGCTCGATGGCGGTGTAGAGCGCCTTGCAGCCGGCGTGGAGATGAACCGGATTGCCCATCTCGAACACCACCTGCAGGTTCTCGTCGAGTTTCGGGCATTGATCTATGATGGTTCCGTGCGGCGGCACATGAACGTTGAAGATGCAGCGGCTCATGTCTTTCACCTGCGGCAGTATCTTCGCAAACCGCGCTTCATACTGCTCTTCGGTGTATTCGCGCTCGGTGTCCCAGGGGGTTTTGGTCGAGCCGCCGCAGTGAAGGATCTCATAGCCGCGCAACTCGGTGACCTCGTCCTCGTGATACTGAATGTGGGACGCCTTGTGCAGAACCTCATCAATCTCGAAGAAGTCGTCGTTGCCCGGTGACGTGATCAGAGGAATGTCGGTGCCGGACAGCTTGTCCTCGGCATAGTCGGCCCACTCGCGGACCCGCTCGACGACCAGTTTCTTGAAGAGCTTTTCCTGCGCCGGCGTGTCGTCCTTGATGGCCTGGAATTCCGTTTCCGACATGACCGCCGGATAGAAACCCTGATTGTTGACGCGTTTGATGAACTCGTCGAGTTCGTCTTGCGACTTGAGCGTGATCTCGTCGCCGCTTTGTGCGCTCTTGAAGCTGCCGTCGGATTGTTCGGCAATTGGGACGACCGCCTTGCCGGTCAGGTCCCCTCCCATGATGAGAACGTCGGCGCCATAGAATTTCGCACCGCTGACGAACTTCTTGAAACATATGGCGGAGCCGTGCAGATCCGAAGCAAAGAAGATGGTCAGCTTTTCCCCTTGAGCTTTTTTCTTCTTTTTCCAGAACATTGCGCCAAGCCTCCCCGCTGGTTTCGGACCCACCACCAACCGTCTGCCGTCAGTTGGCGCAGTGCGTCCCGTGCGGAAGGATCTGGTGAGATCGAAACCCCCGGTCGCATCCGTCGGTGCAACCTTTTTCGTCCGCCAGCGCCTTCCGCAGCCCTAATGGTGTGGTGATTTTATTAATCGGTCAATTAAAAACCGGCGGGCGAGCGAGTTGTCCAGCCCGATCCGGGCCCGATACCCGGTAAAATCCGGCACCCAGGAGCCGGAAAATATGAGGGATTTCGGTCGGAAGTTGGCGCGGCTGGCGACCGCCCTGCCCGCCGCATTCAGGTTTCGCTGTGATGCTGAGCGGACCTGCTCACCCGCTTTGGACTCCAATGAGATCGCGGCGGGCGGTTTCCAGATGAGCCTTGATCACGTCCTCCGCGCCCTGCACGTCTCGCTGTCTGAGCGCGTTGTAGATGGCCCGGTGCTGAGCGTTGTACTCGGCAATCTGCCCGGGCGTCAGGATCAGTTCCTTCATGGCATCCCATTGGCCATGGGAGCGTACTTCGTTGATCTGGCGGTAGATGTGGACCATCAGCGGGTTGCGCGACGAGCGCGCCAGCAATTCGTGAAACTCGCTGTCCCAGCGGGTGAAGACGTCCTTGTCGGCACCGCAGCCCTCAAGACCCGCCAGGGCTGTTTCCATATCGTCCAGGTCGCGAGCCGTCGCATTGATGGCGGCAAGCCTGGTCATGTAGGGCTCGACCGAAAAGCGTGCCTCGATCAGCTGCAGCGGTGAAATCAGGTCGGTGATGTCGTCGAGCGGGCTTTGCAGCGGGCCGGCGTAGTTGACGAATGTGCCGCTGCCGACCCGGCGCACCACCAGGCCGCTGGCTTCAAGTTCGTCGAGCGCCTTGCGGATGGTCGAACGCGCGGCGCTGAACGCCACCGCAAGCTGGCGCTCGGGCGGCAGCTGATCACCATCGGCGTAGACCCCGGTCTCGATCGCCCGCCGCAGCCGCCCCTTGATCGCCATCGCATTGTGCGTTGCCGACAGCACCAGTTCTTCATCGGCCACGCCATCGATACCATCACCGGGCGCAGCGGGCTCCGCGGCACTGTCATCGGATTGGGCTTTGATAACTGGATCGGCCATTGGTTCCTATTGGCGAAAAATTGGTTTGCAATTGGTTTTGAATTGTGCACAGATATCGGGCGAACACAAGCGGTCTGGCTTGAAAAACTGAAATTCATGTATCGGCGGCACTGAACCACCGGACAGATTCAGGGGAAACAATCGATGGCGGTCCCAGAGGGTGTAAAATACGCAATAATCGGTGCGGGCATTCACGGACTGAGCACCGCGTACCACCTGGCGCTTGAGCTCAAGGCCAAGGGCAAGGGATCAGGCGAAGACATTCTGGTTCTTGACAAAACCGCGATCGCAGCAGGCGCCTCGGGCATCGCCTGCGGGGTTGTCCGCAACAACTACTTCCAGCCGGCCATGCGCGAACTGATGGCGCACAGCGTGGGGGTCTGGGAGAGCGATGCCAAGGCCTATAGCTATCATCCCGTCGGCTACATGCAGATCTCGCCCGAAAGCATGCATGGGGATGTCGGCACGATCTACGAACAGCAAAAGGCGATCGGTTACGAGTCCGAGTTCATTGAGGGCGAAGCCGACTGCATGACCTATATGAAAGGCCTGTTCGACGACTGGCAGGCCAAGAACATCACCTCCGTGCTGCATGAAAAGCGCGGCGGCTACGCCAACAACACCGCCTCGATCTACGGGCTTGCCACAAAGGCCGAGGCCGAAGGCGTGCGCATCATGACCGGCATAGAGGTGACCGGCTTCGAGACCGGCTCGAACAGCGGCGCCGTCACCGCCCTTCAGACCAACAAAGGCACCATTAACTGCGACTACGTGGTGGTTGGGGTCGGCCCCTGGGTCAATCAGATCTGGAACTATCTGGAGCTGCCCAAGGCGGTTTCCATCAAGGGTTCGGATGGCGAGATGCACGACGGTGTGCCGATGTGGAAGTACTGGTGTCTGGAAGAAGGCACCCTCGGCGTCGATCCGAACATGCACAAGATGAACGACGGCGCGTTTCCACCGGTCATCCATGTGGACAGCGACGCGCCGCTCTATTCCGATGTGGACGGTTCCCTCATTACCGACCAGATGTGGGGCATCTACTACAAGCCAGACTTCAATTTCGGCGGCATTCAGGGCGGTGCGGCGCCCTACAAGGTCGACCAGGAACCCGACAAGGTGGCGGTCGACCCATACGGTCCGGACTCGCCCGACTTCATCGTCGACGACAATTTCATCCACATGTGGTGCTCGGCTCTGGCGCACTGCCAGAAACGTTTTGAAGGCAAGATCCAGACTTACAAGAAACACGACCCGTCCGGCGGCCTCGGCTGTTTCACGCCGGACAGCTTTCCGGTCTTCGATGTGTTCCGGGAAAACGTCTATGTCGTGGCCGATTCCAACCACGGCTACAAGATGCTCGGGGTCGGCAAACTGGTCGCCCAGGAAATCGCCGGCGCTTCCAGTGAACTGCTCGAGCCGTTCCGTTTCTCGCGCTACGAGGAGGGCAAGCTGCACCCGGTTTCGAACAGCCCGTTCCCATGGAGTTGACTGGGAGTTGACTGGGAGCAGATTGAGAGATGATGGAGAACTGACAGATATGCATTAATTGGTCTGAAATTGGTCAGGCCGCCCGCCAACCCATAATCCTAAAAAACCCAAGGGGAGACGCCAATGGCGACAGACATGGAAAGAACAGTCGGCGCAAAAGGCCGCGACGACATGATCAAGCAGGTTCGTGAGAAAATCAACGAGCTTGGAGTTGAGTATCTCTATCTTCAGTTTGTCTCTGTCACGGGGCGGATCTGCGGCAAGGGCATCCCGGCGGATCACTGGGAATCGATCGCAGAAAAGGGTTTCCAGCTGGTCTACGGCGCCACCGTCAACCTGTTCACCAACCGGCATGGCGATTATATCGGCTACGGTCCGGAGTCGGCTGAACTTGTCGGCATTCCCGAAGCTGAAACATTCTGTGTGCTGCCCTGGGACAAGCGCGTTGCACGGCTGTGGTGCACCCTCTTCCGCAACCGTGAGGAGCGCGAGGATCCGGGCGCCTTTCTGACATCCGACTGCCGCGGCAACCTGCGCCGCATCCATCAAGAGTTTCAAAAGGACCACAAGGGTCTGCACATGCGCTGCGGCACCGAGCCGGAAATGATGTGGCTGAAGCGTGGTGAGGACGGCAAGCCCGATGGCGGCTATTCCAATCCCTATTGCTACCACATCGACCAGTTCGAGAGCCTGCGGCCGGTCTACATGAAGGTGCTGGAGTATTCGCGCTTCATGGGCCTCGACATGATCCAGGGCGACCACGAGGACGCGCCCGGCCAGCTTGAGCTCAACTGGACCTATGACGATGTCCTGCGCAACGCGGACCGTCTCACCACCTATCGTCAGATCTGTGCCCAGGTGGCGCGCGAGTTCAATTTGATCGCCTGCTTCATGTCGAAGCCGTTCATGGGCGTCTCGGCGTCAGGCTGCCACCACAACATCTCGTTCTGGAACGGCGGCACCGACAAGATCAAGATGCTGGGGCACAAGTCGAAAAAGAAACTGCCCGGCATGGAAGAGAACTACATGTACAAGACGGGCGGCGACAACACCTTCATGCCCGACACGGACGACCCGCAAATGCCCGGCAAGGTGGGTCTGCAGGTGGTCGGCGGCATCGTCGAACACCTGGCCGCCATGACCGCAATCGGCAGCTCGACGGTGAACTCCTACCGCCGGCTGTGGGACACGGGCTTCTGGGCACCGATCTTCGCCGACTGGGGTTTCCAGAACCGGACGACCGGTCTTCGCATCTCCGCTCCCGGCCGGTTCGAATACCGGTCCGTGGACTCAACCGTGAACCCCTATCTGATGGGTTCGGTGATCATCAAGGCGGCTGATGACGGCATCACCCGCAACATCGATCCGGGTCCGCCGGAAGAGCGCAACATCTACGAAGCCATGGAAGCCGGCAAGCAGGTCAAGAAACTGCCCATGTCGCTTGGCGACGCCCTCGAGGCGCTGTCGAAGGACGAAGTGATCCAGTCGGGCCTGCCGGGCGAGATGTATCGTCTCTATGACGAATACAAGCGCGACGAATGGGAAGAGTTCATGCACACGGTCACCGATTGGGACCAGGAAAAATACATGGACTGCCTGCCGTAGCTTGGGAAATCGGGGCGGCTCGGCGAGCCGCCCCCAACGGACGACACCCCTTTGCCAAGACAGGAGTGCAACGACTCATGTGTGGAATAGCCGGACTCATCCACCGCGATGGCGCGGGCGCGATCGGCAACGAGATGACCTCGATGCTCCAGGCGCTCAAGCATCGCGGGCCCGACTCGACCGGGTTCGCCATTTACGGCACGCCCGAGCCGGACGAATACATTTTGCGGTTCAAGGTCGCCGAACAGGAAGACCTCGCCTCGGGCTTCAAGATCCACGACGAGATCAAGGAACGCCGGGCCACGGTCGACGAACGTCTCAAGTCGCTGGGGGTAAAGGTCACCGAGCAGGAAGACGCGACTGAATATGCCTTCCGTTACGAGATCAAGTTCGATGGCGACATGAAGAAGCTCGCCGACTATGTGGAAGATGTCGAGGGCGCGGAAATCCTTTCGATCGGCACGGCGCTGGAGCTGATCAAGGACCTCGGCGACGCCTCGGTCGTGAGTGGCGACTACGACCTTGACGAGTTCAAGGGCACGCATGGCATCGGCCACACACGGATGGCAACCGAATCCGATGTCGACATTCGCTCCGCCCACCCCTACTGGGCCTACCCCTATAACGACATCGCGGTGGTCCATAACGGCCAGATCACCAATTACTGGATCATGCGCCGCGAGATGGAGCGCAAGGGCCACCGGTTCATGTCGAGCTGCGACAGTGAGCTGCTGGCGGTCTACACGGCGCACAATCTGGCCGAAGGCGCGAGCCTCGAAGACAGCCTCAAGAGCTCGATCAAGGACATCGACGGTGTCTTCACCTATCTGGTGGCGACCGGCGATGCGCTCGGACTGGCCAAGGACACCATGGCGGCCAAGCCGATGGTTCTCTACGAAAGCGACAATCTGGTTGCGCTGGCGTCCGAGGAAGTCGCCATCCGCAGCGTTATCCCGCACGAAATCGACACCTGGGATCCCTATGACGAGGAGGTTCGAGTATGGCGAACATAGAAATTGAAGGCAGCGTCTCCCATGAGATGGGAATGCACACCGAACAGCTCGCCGGGCGCACCCAGCAGATGTTCTTCGACCTCGACGAAGAAGGCGGCTTTGGCTATCCGGACGGTTTCGACGTCGACTACAACAAACGCGGCGAAGTCGATGCCTCCAACATGGGGCCGAAGGAGGTCAATCAGCGCATTCGCGAGCTGATGGCCGACGGGCACGGCACCATCGTGCTCAAGAACCCGGGCGCCAAGCATTCGCTCGCGGTCGGCATCCTCAACCGACTTAACCTCATTATCGAGGGCAGCCTCGGCTATTTCGGCTGCGGCTTGTGCGATGGCCCGAACATCCGCATCTCCGGCCGGGTCGGCTGGTCGTGCGCGGAAAACATGATGGCCGGCACGCTGGTGATCGAAAAGAACGCCGGTTCCACCTTCGGCGCGGCGATCCGCGGCGGCGACCTGGTCTGCAAGGGCTCGGTCGGCTCGCGCACCGGCATCGACATGAAGGGCGGCACCATCATCGTCGGCGGCGACACCGGCGCGTTCTCCGGCTTCATGATGCAGCGCGGCCGCATGATCGTGTGCGGCAATGCCGGCAAGAACCTCGGCGACTCGATGTATGACGGCACCATCTATATCGGCGGCGAGATCCAGGATCTGGGCGTCGACGCGGTGCCGGGCGAGTTGACCGATCTCGACAAGGCCTGGCTCACCCGCAAGCTCTCCATGTACGAGCTGGTGCCCGAGAAGGGCGTCGACCACTTCACCAAGATCGTCGCCGGACGCCAGCTCTGGAACTACGACAACCTCGAACCGACCGAGAAGAAGCTCATCCTCTAGGGCTTCAGGAGATCGCATCATGTCAAAATCAAAAGGCAACGGATCGGCACGGCTTGAGGAGGAACGCAAGTACCGCCTCGGCCAGAGCCAGATTTTTACCCCGGAAGTCATCAACGACATCCATATCAAGTCGGAACTTGGCCGCTACCGCATGCGCGGATTCTCGCTGTTCAAGAAGATTCCGCACTGGGACGATCTGACGTTCCTGCCCGGCACCCTCACCCGCTTCGTGATCGAGGGCTATCGAGAGAAATGCGAAACCCAGACGATCATCGGCCCAAGGGCCAAGAGGCCGATGGTGCTCGACATTCCGGTCTACATCACCGGCATGAGCTTCGGCGCGCTCTCCTACGAAGCCAAGATGGCGCTGGCGCGCGGCGCCACCATGGCGGGTTCGGCGACCTGCTCCGGCGAAGGCGGCATGATTCCGGACGAACGGCGTTTCTCGCACAAGTGGTTCTATCAGAACATCCAGTCGCGCTACGGTTTCAACCCGCATCATCTGCGGCTGGCCGACGGCTGCGAGTTCTTCATCGGACAGGGCTGCAAGGTCGGCCTCGGCGGCCACCTGATGGGCCAGAAGGTGACGGACCAGGTTGCCGAAATGCGTTCGCTGCCGGCCGGTATCGACCAGCGTTCCCCTGCCCGCCATCCCGACTGGCTCGGACCGGACGACCTGGCGCTCAAGATCGAAGAGATCCGCGAGGCGACCGACTGGCAGATTCCGATCCAGCTCAAACTGGGCGCGGCGCGCGTCTATGACGATGTGCGCATGGCGGTCAAATGCGATCCCGACTCGATCTATATCGACGGCATGGAAGGCTCCACCGGCGCCGGCCCGCACCTTGCCACCGAAGAGACCGGCGTTCCCGGCATGGCGGCAATCCGCCAGGCGCGGCGCGCCATCGACGATCTCGGCAAGCGCGGCGAGATTTCGCTGATCTATGCCGGCGGCATCCGTAATGGCGGCGACATCGCCAAAGCCATCGCGCTTGGCGCGGACGCCATCGCCATCGGCCATTCCGCAATGATGGCGCTCAACTGCAACAAGGACATTCCCGAAGCCGACTTCCCCAACGAGATGGGGGTCGAGGCCGGCTTCTGCTACCACTGCCACACGGGCCGTTGCCCGGTCGGCGTGGCGACGCAGGATCCCGAGTTGCGCAAGCGGCTCGATCCGGACGCGGCGGCTGAGCGGGTCTACAACTTCCTGCACACGCTCACCATCGAGGCGCAGATGATGGCGCGCGCCTGCGGCAAGACCAACATCCATTCGCTCGAGCCGGAAGACCTGGCGGCGCTGACCATGGAAGCCTCGGCGATC
Organism: Hyphomicrobiales bacterium; assembly: GCA_021775615.1. Lineage (GTDB taxonomy): Bacteria > Pseudomonadota > Alphaproteobacteria > Rhizobiales > JAJFHB01 > JAJFHM01. The sequence continues at coordinate 20,114 of JAJFHL010000255.1, read as the reverse complement.
GCCCAGGTGCCGCTGGCCGGCACCGACTTCACGGTCGGCGTCGAAGACTACCACCACATTTAGCTTGCGAAGGAGACACCCATGGCTGGAACAAGCTTCAAGGGAACAGACACGAAAGACATCGACCATCACCTGAAAGGCGGTGGCATCGATTCCGACCGGGAAAAGGAAATCGGCCAGCATATCGGCTATCGGTATGACGTGAACCTGGTGCCCGATTACGACCGTCTCACGCCGTTCCTGAAAGACTACATGGATTATATGGGCTGGGACGATCTCAACTGGCTCGAAGATATTCACATGGGCTACGAGGACGGCCGCCCGGCAGTGTTCGACCGCAACATCAACGGCTGGGTGACCATTCCGACCGATGCGGATCTGCCGGACAACCAGCAGGACCGGGACATGATGGCACGCGAACTTTTGATTAAGTTCCAGATGTCGCCGAAGCACCCGATGGTGCAGTTGAACAAGGCCTACAGGAAGTTCTGAGCTGACTTTTCATGTTGGATGTGCACTGGCCTGCAACCGCTTCACGACGGCATCGGGTCCGCCTGGGCAGAGCGCCAGTCCGGCTGGAAGGCGATGACCTGGACGGCGGCGGGAAGGTTCGGATTGAAGATCTTGTTGTGCCACACGGTGGCTTCGTGCGCCGAATCACCGGGTGGCAGTTCGCGGACGGCGCAAAGGAGCCGGTAGGTCTGGCTGAACTGGGAGAATTCGAGAATGCACTCGCCGGCGTCAAGCAAGGCCGCAGAGATCGAAGAGCCGGCGCCGAACAGCGCCGTCAGCCGGTCTGAGAATTTCTTGGCGTTCTGAAAATGAGTCGCGCTCAGATATTGCAGGCCACGCTCATAAACCAGGTTGGGATCATGGGTTTTGCGCAGCTGAAACTGAAAGAATTCGGTGCTTTCCTCCGGATCCTGCGGCACGATCACAACAACAAGGCCGGGCGACAGCTCGTGGCCGGAGGCAAGCAGAAGTCTCGGGCGCATCCCGCTGGAAGGACGGCCGCCATCCTGACGCATGGCAATCTGACGGATTCGGCACTGCCATCCGAGAAAATGGTTACGCACAGCTTCGCATGTCGCAGCGTCGACAGCTTCGGTTTGCTCGGTCATTATGGCGTGCACTTATAGCAATGTTGCATGTGAGTAAAATTTGTTTCATGATTTTAAAGCCGGGCATACCCCGGCTTGCATGCGTTGTCTTAGTCCAAAACCCGCATTGGTCAAAAGAGTTAAACGGAGCAGGACTGGGACTTTGTGCGCCTCGGCGATGAGCTGGGGCATTTGCGTTTGCCGCTTCGGTGGCGAACACTTTGGTGAGCTGGCTTGCGCAGACGAACGCTGAGCGGGGGTGCTCCGGTGTTCCGAGTGGCAAGATACAGCGGGTCAGGGGTGGCCTCAGCATCCCTGCAATGGTGTGCCAGCTCTTAATGCCCTGCTCTTGACAGGGCCTGATGCATCGGTGGGACGGCATCGCTTTCGTCCCGCCGGTCGAACTAGGGAGGGGATACTCCATGGGTAATAACCTGGATGCTCTAACCACCATATTTACCGAGTTCTACTACTGGGTGACGGTGGTGATGATGTTTCTTATTCACGTTGGTTTTTGTATGTACGAAGTCGGCGCCAGCCGGCGCCGAAATCACATGCACACGCTGATGAAAAACACGATGCTGATCCCGCTGGTCACCATCACGTTCTTCTTCTTCGGCTGGTGGATCTATTTCGCATTTCCGAATGGACCAGGTATCCGCGGCGGGATCGATTTCGAAGCTGCCAAATCCTATGCGCCATGGGCGGAAAACATGGGCACCAATCTGCAGGATCACCTCACCGGTGTGTTCTGGGCGGCGTTCCTGCTGTTCTCGTGGACCGCGGCTTCGATCGTTTCCGGCTCGGTCATCGAGCGGATTCGCTCCGGCGCTTTCTGGATCCTCGCCGTGCTGATCGGTTCGGTCTGCTGGATCATCGATGCCGCCTGGGGCTGGCACTGGGACGGCTGGATGGTGCACATCCTGGGCTACCATGATGCCTATGCATCGGGCGTCATCCACGCCATCGCCGGCGGTTTCGCACTCGGTGTGCTCATTGTGCTCGGGCCCCGTCTCGGAAAGTTCGCCGCCGACGGCACGCCGCGCGATATTCCGCCGCACAATCCCTGGCTGGTCACCATCGGGCTGTTCCTGATCTATACCGGCTTCTGGGGCTTCTATGCGGCCTGCAACGTACCGATCATTTCGCCGGAAGTCATCGACGGACAGATCACCGGTGTCACCTGGACCGGGACCAACATCTATCTTGCGCCGACCACGCTCAGCGCCATCACCTTCAACTTCCTGATGTCACTGTCGGGCGGTCTGCTGATGGGCTACATGGTCTCCAAGGGCGATTCGTTCTGGACCTATTCGGGCGGTCTTGCCGGCATCATCACGGCATCGGCGGGTAACGATCTCTACCATCCGATCCAGGCCATGATCATTGGCGGCATCGGCGTATGGTGCGCCTACAAACTGCACTTTTGGGTCGAGCGCAAGTTCAAGATCGACGACGCGGTCGGCGCCGTTGCGGTGCACGGTTACGCCGGGTTCATCGGCGTGTGCATTGCCGGCTTCGTACTCTGGGGCGTCCCGTCCTCGCCGTATGAAGGCTATGCCGCGATCAATCCGCTTGGACAGTTCATCGGTGCGATCATCATGTTTGGCGTGCTTGGCTTTCTGCCCGGCTTTATCTGCGCCAAGATCCTGAACAGCATGGGCATGCTCCGGGTTCCCAAGGACATCGAACTGCTCGGTCTCGATATCAAGGGGGACGAGGCGTACCAGAAGGCGGTCGACGATGTAAAAGCCGCTGAAAAAGCAATGCTGAACGGTTAGAAAGGGAACGATCAATGTCTACCATCAAAGGACTCGACAGCTGGGCCGTCGACCTCGCCGAAGTTGGCCCCGTCTACCCGTTCCAGGGAACGGAAGTGCTGATGGTCATCGTCGGCCTGGCTTTATGGCTCGGCTGGCATGTCTGGCAGATCCGGGCTGAAAATGCGGAGATCGAAGAAGATCTTCACATGGCCGACCAACGCAAGAAGCAGATCGATGAGATAGACCGGTACTAAGACCGGTCCGACACAAAGATGGAGGGCGCCGGAACAATGACCGGCGCTCTCCTCACCCGACTTTCCAGAGAGCGAGCAGCCCCACTTGCGGGCGCATTCCGGCACGACGCGAGAAAGCAGTGAAATGGCCTTCGCACTTTTGAAATACGGTCTGGGCTTTGGCAAATTCGAACGCCAGTTCCCCAAGCAGAAGGACCTTAAGGACAGCTACGACGTGGTCATCGTCGGCGGCGGCGGTCACGGTGCGGCAACTGCATATTACCTGGCACGTGACTACGGTATCACCAATGTCGCAATCCTCGAGCGCGGCTATCTCGGCGGCGGCAACACGGCGCGCAACACGACGATCATCCGGTCAAACTATCTCACCCCCGAAGGGGTCAAGTTCTACGACGAGTCGCTGTCGCTTTACAAAGACCTCTCGAACGACTTCGACATGAACATCATGTATTCCGAGCGCGGCCATTTCACGCTGGCGCATACGGACGCGGCGGTGCGCACGTCGCGCTGGCGGGCCGAAGTTAACAAGCATCTCGGCGTCGATTCCGAGCTCGTCTTTCCGGACGAAATCGGCAAGATCTGCCCGCAGCTCAACCTGTCGCAAGACGTGCGCTATCCGGTGATGGGCGCACTTTATCATCCACCGGGCGCCATCGCGCGGCATGACGCTGTGGCCTGGGGCTACGCCCGCGGCGCCACCATGCGCGGCACCGAACTGCATCAGAAAACCGAAGTCACCGGCATCACCCGGTCTAACGGAAAAGCGGTCGGGGTCGAAACCACCCGCGGGCCGGTCAAGGCCGGCAAGATCATCCAATGCGTGGCGGGACGCTCCTCGCTGCTCGCCAAGATGGCCGGCTTCAAGCTGCCGATTAAGACGGTGCCGCTGCAGGCCTGCGTCTCGCAGCCGCTGAAACCGTTTCTCGACGCGATCATCGTTTCGGGTAGCCTGCATGTCTACATCTCACAGAGCTCGCGCGGCGAACTGGTGATGGGTGGATCGACGGACCCCTACGGCGTCTATCAGAACCGCTCGACGCTCGAGTTCAAGGAGGGCCTGATGGCCCATATGCTGGAGCTGTTCCCGTTCCTCGGCGAAGTGAAGATCCTGCGTCAGTGGGCCGGCATGGCCGATATGACGCCTGACTTCTCGCCGGTCATGGGCGAGACGCCGGTCGACAATTACTACATCGACGCCGGCTGGGGCACATGGGGCTTCAAGGCAACGCCGGTGTGCGGCAAACGCAATGCGGAAATGCTCGCAACCGGCAAAGTGCCCGAGGTGCTGGAACCGTTCCGCCTGTCCCGGTTCAACGAGTTCCACCAGGTCGGCGAAAAGGGCGCGGCCTCGGTCGGCCACTAAAGCGGGACATTGAAAACCGATGCTCAAGCGCTTTGCCCTCATGGCCATCGTCTCGCTGCCGATGATCGCAATCTATTTTCTGCTGCGGCAGGATTCGCTTCGGCATCTGAGCGAAACCGAGGATGCCATCGCCGCCATCGCGATTGGTGCGGTGAGCGGTCTCATCATCGAATATCTCTATCCGCGTGAGAAGAAAGACAAGGATCGCTCATGAAGATCATGAATTGTCCGCTGAACGGTCCACGCAACATTTCCGAGTTTGTGTGCGGTGGCGAAGTGACGGTCGAACCCGACCCGAACCGCTGTTCGAACGAAGAGTGGGCCGACTACGTGTTCCTGCATGACAACGATGCCGGCGTGGTATGCGAATGGTGGTGCCACGCGCCGACCGCTTTCTGGTTCATCGCCGAACGCAACACGCTGACCGATGAAATCCTGCGGACCTTCGCGTCGAGCGAACTGTTCTCCGAGCGGCAGGATTACTCGAGACCCGAACAGGAGGCCGGCCAATGAGCGGGGGCGCAAACAGACTTCCCGAGCGCGCTGGCGAATGGGTCGATCGGGCCAGGTCGGTCAGCTTCACGTTCGACGGCAAAAGCTGTCAGGGCCTTGAAGGCGACACCATCGCCAGCGCCCTTGCCGCCAATGACCGGTGGATCCTTTCGCGCTCGTTCAAATACCGCCGCCCGCGCGGCATCCTCACCATGGCCGGACAGGACGCCAACACCCTGGTGCAACTGCCCGACGAGCCCAATGTGCTGGCCGACACGCGGGCGATCTCGGATGGCCTGGTTGTCGAGGGCCAGAACTTCGACGGCTCGCTGGAAAACGACCGCGGCGCCTATATGGGCCTCTTTTCCAAGTTCCTGCCCGTCGGGTTTTACTATAAGACCTTCTTCCGGCCGCGCGGCGCGTGGAAATTCTGGGAACCGATCGTGCGCGCCAGGGCCGGGCTCGGCAAGATCAACGAAAAGGCGCATCACGGCTATTACGACAAGGCCTACGGCTGGTACGACGTGGCGGTGATCGGCGGCGGGCCGGCCGGCATGGCGGCGGCGGCAAGCGCGGCCAAGGCCGGCGCGGAGGTGCTGCTGGTCGAGGAAAACCCGCATCTGGGCGGCAGCCTCGCCTATGCCCGGTTCGATGCCGACGGGATGGAAAGCTCAAAGCAGCTTGAGGCCCTCAAGGCGGATCTCGGCGGCGTCGAGATCATGACCGGCGCCATCTGCAACGGCTGGTTCGAGGACAACTGGTTGCCGGTCATCAAGGGCAACCGGCTCTACAAGATCCGCGCCAAGCATGTGGTGCTCGCCACCGGTTCCATCGAGCAACCGATGGTGTTCCACAACAACGACCTTCCCGGCATCATGCAGGCCTCTGCCGCCCAGAGGCTGATCCGCCAATATGGCGTGCGGCCCGGCAAACGCGCGGTTGTGGCGACCGCAAATGCGGACGGTTACGCAGCCGCGCTGGACCTCAGGCAAGCTGGATGTGAGGTGGCGGCGATCCTCGACCTGCGCGCCGAGCCGACCAACGGCGCCATCGTCAACGCGGTGCGCGATCACGGCATTCCGGTGCACGCCGGCTCGACCGCCTATGAAGCGGTTGCCGCAAAGGGCAACAGGCACATCACCGCCGTCACGTCGGCGAAGATCACCGGGCGTGGCGAATGCGGCAGCGGGCGTGACCGCTTCGACTGCGATCTTCTGTGCATGGCGACCGGATATACGCCGACCCATCACCTCCTGAGCCATGCCGGCGGCGAGGTCGGCTATGACGGCGCGTCCGAGATGTTCTGTGTGCGCTCCGTGCCGGACGGCATAACGGTTGCGGGCTCCCTCAACGGCTCTTACGACCTCGGTGCGACAATCGCGGAGGGCCACTACGCCGGCTGGTCGGCGGCCAAGGCCATCGGCCTCAAGGCAGGGCGTCAGCCGCGCGTGCCGAACGATCGCGGCAGCCTCAACCGGTCGCATCCCTGGCCGATCTTCCCCCACCCCAAGGGCAAGGACTTCATCGATTATGACGAAGACCTGCAGGTGCGCGACATCCAGAACGCCATCCGCGAGGGTTACGAGCATATCGAACTGGTGAAGCGCTATTCGACCGTCGGCATGGGCCCGTCGCAGGGGCGTCATTCGGCGCTCACCTCCGTGCGCCTGACGGCGGACGAAACCGGCCAGGACATCGAGGTGGTCGGACGCACCACATCGCGGCCGCCCTTCACGGCTGAAACCTTCGGGGTTCTGGCGGGACGTGCCTTCGAGCCGGTGCGCCACACCGCCATGCATCACCGGCATCTGGAACTCGGCGCGCAGATGATGCCCGCAGGCCTGTGGCTCAGGCCCGCCTATTACGGGACGCAGGACCAGAAGACGGCATGCGTCGAAGCCGAAGCGCTCAACGTGCGCAACAATGTCGGCCTCATCGATGTCTCGACCCTTGGCGGGCTTGAAGTTCGCGGGCCCGATGCGGCGGAGTTCCTCAACCGCATGTACACGTTCGCCTATCTGAAGCAGCCGGTCGGGCGTTCGCGCTATCTGCTGCTGACCGACGAGACCGGCGTCATCGCCGATGACGGGGTTGCCTGCCGCTTCGGCAAAAACCACTTCTATGTCACCGCCACCACCGGCGGGGTCGACAATGTCTACCGTTCGATGCTGTGGCGCAACGCCCAGTGGCGGCTCGATGTGGACGTGACCAACGTGACGGCGGCCTATGCGGGCGTCAACATCGCCGGCCCCAAATCGCGCGACGTGCTGGCGAAGCTCTGCACTGACGTCGACCTGAGCCCCGAGGCGTTCCCCTATATGGAGATCCGCACCGGCACCGTCGCCGGCATTCCTGCCCGCCTCATGCGGGTCGGTTTCGTCGGTGAGCTCGGCTATGAGATCCATATCCCGTCAGGCCAGGGCGAGGCCCTGTGGGATGCGTTGATGGACGCCGGCAGGGATGACGCCATCCGTCCCTTTGGCGTCGAAGCGCAGCGCATGCTGCGGCTGGAAAAAGGGCATATCATTATTTCCCAGGACACCGACGGCCTCACCATTCCGCATGAGGCGGACATGGCCTGGGCAATCGGCCGCAAGAAGCCTTACTTCGTCGGCGGCCGGTCGATCGACATTCAGGTCGCCCGCGGCATCGAGCGCAAGCTGGTGGGTTTCGAGATCGCCGACCCCGCCGTGCCCGTGCCCGAAGAGTGTCATCTCACCGTGCGCGGCGAGGAGATCGTGGGCCGCGTGACCTCGGCCGTCAGGTCGCCGTCCCTCGGCAAGACCGTGGGTCTTGCCTATGTGGCGCCGGACCAGAGCGAACCGGGAACCGAGTTCGACATCAAGATCGACGGCGGCCGGATCATCAAGGGCCAGGTGGTCAAACTGCCGTTCTTCGATGCGGACAACGCGCGCCAGGAGTTGTAAGCCATGAGTTACGAGACATGAGTTATGAGACATGAGTGACGCCGTTCAGACCGCCACGTCGGCCCTGCGCCGCAGTTTCCATTACCGAGATCTCGAAGCGGCCGGCGCGCGGTTTCAGCCGGTGGCCGACGCCGCCGTCGCATGGGTCTATGGCGATGACGCCGGGAACGAACAGACGCGTGCCCGCACGCTCGGCATCGCCGATCTGTCACCCCTGCCCCGCACCGGCTTCAAGGGCCGCGACATCGGGCCGTGGCTCGCCAAACAGAGTGTCACAGTCGGCGAGGCGTCCAACCGGGCCTATCCCTGCGGCAAGGGCTCACTCGCGGCGAAACTGGCCCCCACCGAAGTCCTCCTGCTCGGCGCCCTGGATGGGAGCGACCCGCTGCCGGGCGCGCTCAACGATGCCTGGACCGATGACGCGGGCCTGTGCTTTCCGGTGCCCCGGCGAGACGCCTCGTTCTGGTTCACGATCACCGGCAAGATGGCATCGTCGATGTTCGCCAAGATCTGCGGTGTCGACCTGCGCGAGAAGTCATTCGACAACCACGCCATTGCGCAGACCTCCGTGGCGCGCTCCAACACCATCATCATCCGCGACGATCTGGGTGCGGTTCCGGCCTTTCACATGCTTGGCGACAGCGCCTCGGCGGGGTACATGTGGATGTGCCTCAACGACGCGATGGACGAGTTCGATGGCGGTCCGGTGGGTCTTGAGGCCATACTGGCCCTGCGCAAGTGAACGCGGCCGGTCGCCAGCAAGAGGACTGACGATGAAGCTTTACTATTTCAAGAGTTCCTGTGCGCTTGCGCCGCACATCGCGCTTGAGTGGGCCGGCGCCGACTACGAGGCCGAGAGCGTCAAACGCAGCGCGACGCGTTCGCCGGAGTTTCTGGAAAACGTCAACCCGTACGGCAAGGTTCCGGTACTCGAACTGGACGACGGCCACAAGCTGTCCCAGGTCAGCGCGATCTTGATGTGGATCGCCAGGCATTATCCGGACGCCAACCTCGGACCCGACGAGGGTGACGCCGGCGAAACCGAAATGGAAGCCATGCTGGCGCATTTCAATTCGGATGTGCACACCGCCTTCACGCCCTACTTCATGACCCACAAGTTCAGCACCGAGGAAGACCACCAGCAGGCAATCAAGGACACGGTCTTCGGGGAAATCGATTTCCAACTCGGCGACCTTGAAAGACACATGGAGGGACGCGAATGGGTGCTGGGCGATCGGCGCTCGATCCTCGACGCTTACCTCTTCGTCATCTGCTCTTGGGGACGCTATGTGCCCGGAGCGCTGGATGAACGGCCCAATCTAAAGGCCTTTGCCAAGCGGATGATGGCGGATACGGGCGTCGAATCGGCGCTCAAGCAGCAGGGGCTGCTTTAGGACCATTGTGATCAGGTTGCTCAGCGTTCTGCTCGCGGTTCTGGTGTTGTTCGCCGGCCCGGTCAGGGCCGAACCTGAAGACCTGCCGTTCTGGGCGGTCCCGTTCTCGGCAAGCCTGTGCCAGAAAGACGAACTGACGACACAGGCCATCGCCACGTCGATGTATATCCACGGTCTCTCCGACTACGATATGGAGACGGCGCGCGAGGAACCGGGCATCCTGGACGTGCGGATCACCTTCAGGCCGGGCGCGCGGCTGGCCATCGTGAGCCGGTTGCACGGGACGGAGCAACAGCGCCTGAGGCTGATCTACCAGCCCTCGCTCGGCGATCTCGACCCGGGTTTCTTCCTGCAGCTCACGCCCGATTGCCAGGGCAATCTCGGACGTCTCGTCTACTGGGACACGGAGGGCCGGCCGGTCCTGCTCAAGCATCTCGACGCCAATCTGAATGTGACCGAAACCGAGGACCTGAACCCGCCGGTGCCGCAAGGCGAAGACCCTGGCGGTGTGGCGGTGGCGCATGTCGACAGCGGCGTCAACTACCTGCTCACCGAGATCGCCGACAGGCTGGCGCGTGACGATACGGGACGGATGCTCGGCTACGACTTCCGCGACGACGACGACCGGCCCGCCGACCTTGATCCCTCGCGCCCGGCCTTCTTCCCGATCCGGCACGGCACCACGGTCGCCAGCGTGCTGCTGGCCGAAGCGCCCGAGACGCGGCTTGTCCCGATCCGTCATCCCGGCAACGTGTTCGCGCTGTTTGCAGATGTGGTGGAATATGTCGCCAATGGCCCTGCCCGCATCGTGCTGATGCCGCTCGGCGGCTACAAGGCGGAGAACTGGCAGGCATTGCGCGACGCCGCCGCGCAGCATCCGCAGCTTCTGTTCATCCTGAGCGCCGGCAATGACGGCCGCGACATCGATGCCGAGCCGGTCTACCCGGCGGCACTCAAGCTTGAGAACGCCATCGTCGTGACCTCGTCGGATATCTTCGGCCGCATCGCGGAGGGCGTGAACTGGGGTGCCGAAACGGTCGACATCGCCGTGCCCGGCGAACGGATCGAGGTCATCGATCATAACGGCGTCAGGAACCGCGCCTCGGGCTCGAGTTATGCCGCGCCGAGGGTCGCGGCCCTGGCAGCGCGACTTGCGGCGCTGCATCCGGACTGGGAAACAAAGGCTCTGAAACAGGCGATCCTCGAACTTGCTTCCCCCCTGCCCCGCGAGCGCACGCCGAGGACCAAGCACGGCTGGATCGCCAATCCGGCGCTGGAGGCGCAGGGCGGATAAGGCCTGCGTGCCGGCTGCTTGATGCCTCGATCCACGGAGCTTAACAGATCCCTAAAATTTTACCTGAATGCCGTTAATCCGCCTTTCACACGAGGAAACCTAGTTTCCCGTCCGTTTGCAGACAAACGATCGAACTGGTGGGGAAGACAATGGCTATCAAGAATTCAGCGGGCATGCGCATCTCGGCGAAGATTCCGACAATCATCACGGCCGCGGCCCTCGTCCTCGCCGTCGGTATCGGGTTCGGAGCATATCGGACGGCATCGAAAGACGTCGAAGCGGGCATCCAGGACAAGCTGGCGGCAATGCTTGAGAACCGCAGCCAGGCGCTGGGAAGCTACCTGGCCTCCATCGAGCAGGACATCCACTCAGTTGCCGGCAATCCCTACACACTTGAGGCGCTGGCAGCGTTCACAAAGGCGTGGCATGTACTCGGATCTGACCAGACCAATCGGCTGCAGACGGCCTATATAACGGACAACCCCAATCCCACGGGCGAGAAGGAAAATCTCGACGCGGCCGCAACGGGAAACGACTACGATAGGGTTCATGGGAGCTATCACCTGTGGTTCCGGTCCTTTCTCCGGCAACGCGACTATTACGACATCTTCCTGTTCGATCTGGAGGGGAATCTCGTTTACACGGTCTTCAAGGAACTCGACTACGCCACCAATCTTGAGACAGGCGAATACAAGACCACTGATCTCGGCAATGCCTTCCGCGCCGGGCGCAATGCGACAAAGCCGGGATCGGTTCATTTCTTCGACTTCCAGCCCTACGCCCCGAGCCATGGCGCACCTGCGAGCTTTATCTCAACGCCTCTGTTTGACCGCACCGGCGCCAAGACCGGCGTTCTGGTGTTCCAGATGCCGATCGAACGCATCAACGCGGTGATGAAGAACAAGGCCGGCCTGGGCGAAGGCGGCGAGACCTTCATTGTCGGCTCCGACCGCCTGATGCGCAGCGACTCGCGGTTCTCCGAGGAGACGACAATTCTCCAGACCAAGGTCGAAAGCTCCGCCATCGATCAGGCGCTTGCCGGTACGTTCGGCATTGCTGCGGGCGAGGACTACCAGGGCATAGTGGCCGACATCTATGCGATACCCTTTTCCTTCCACGGCGCGACCTGGGCCCTTGCCGCGGTGGTGGATGCGGACGAAGTCCGTGCTCCCGTGGCAGCCTTGAGAAACACAATGGTGCTGATCGCAGCCGCATTGCTGGCAATGGTCACCGGCGTTGGCATCTTCCTGTCGCGCGGGATCACGCGTCCGCTGACGGCACTCACAGGCGCCATGCAGCGTCTGGCGCTAGGCGACACGGATCTGGCGCTGGACGGTGCGGACCGGGCCGATGAAATTGGCGAAATGGTCAAGGCGGTTGCCGTTTTCCGCGACAACGCGATTGAACGCGAACGTCTCGAGGCGCAACAGAAGGCAGAGGTCACGGGCCGGTCGGAACGGCAGGCGGAAACCGAAATGCTGATCCGCGACTTCGAGCAGTCGGTGTCGGGCGTTCTCGATCGCTTCAAGCAATCCACCGAACAAATGGACACGACCGCCCAGGCTCTGAGCGGCATGGCGGACGAGGCCTCTTCAAAAGCGAATGCGGCAGCCACCGGTTCCAGCGAAGCCACCGTCAATGTGCAGACAGTCGCCAGTGCCACGGAGCAACTGTCCGCCTCGATCGGCGAGATCGGAGAAAAGGCGGCGATGTCTTCGGAGACGGTCACACAGGCGACCAACAACGCATCGGAAACCAACGCCAAGGTGCAGGGGTTGGCCGAGGCGGCGCAGAAGATCGGCGCCGTCATCGGGTTGATCCAGGACATTGCCGAGCAGACCAATCTTCTGGCCCTCAATGCGACCATCGAGGCGGCCCGTGCGGGTGATGCCGGAAAGGGCTTTGCGGTGGTCGCCACCGAAGTAAAATCCCTGGCCAACCAGACCGCCAAGGCTACCGAGGAAATCAGCCAGCAGATCGCCGACATTCAATCCGCCAGCACGGACGCTGCCGGAGCGATCAACGCCATCACCGATACCATGGGTGAAGTGCGCGAACTGACCACGGCAATTGCGGCGGCGGTCGAAGAGCAGAACTCCGCCACCGACGAAATCGCCCGCAATGTGCAAGAGGCGGCAAACGGCACCGTCACCGTGAGCGAGAACATCACCGGCGTGACCACGGCCGTCAGTGAAACCAGCCAATCCGCATCACAGGTTCTCGGCGCCTCGCAGGAACTGGCGCAAGAGTCGGCGCGGCTGCGTGACGAAATCGACCAGTTCCTTAAATCAGTCGCGGCGGCGTAACGTTTTCCGCCTACCATAAATGCGGTGTAAGGGGGACATTCGTCGTCTGCCTTGCACTATCCACATGCCGCAAGGCGCACTGCCACCCATGGGCTGCATGATTGTCGCAATCGTTCCGTTGTGCCTGTCCCCGCAGATTGCAACCTGGCTGCCGGTGGCCCTCATGGGCGCAGCGATTTAGGCACTGAGTTCAGGCACCACCGCCCACATGATCGCGGCATAGTGGCAGGCCGACGCGGCGAGCACGAAGCCGTGCCATACGGCATTGTGATATGGCAGGCTGCGCCACAGATGGAACGCGACGCCGGCGGTGTAGAGCACGCCGCCGATGCCGAGCAGGATAAGTACCGGTGACGAGAACGTCGCCAGGAGTTCCTCCAGCATGAAGAGCCCGGCCCAGCCCGCGACCAGATAGAGCACGTAGGACGTGCGCTCCAGGTGTCTGGGCCAGAACAGCTTGAACGCCACGCCGAACAACCCGATCGCCCAGACGCCGGTGAGCAGCGTGGCGCCCGGAACCGTGGCCATCTTGATCAGAGCGAGCGGCGTGTAGGTGCCGGCGATCTTGAGATAAATGGTGGCGTGATCGATACGGCGCAGCACATCCTTCATGTTCGGCCATGGCGCCATGTGATAGCTGGCCGAAGCGATGAACAGACCCACCAGCGTCAGCGTATAGACCGCCACCGATGCGACGGACAAGGCCGGCAGCGCGCCCATAACGAGACACAGAAGCACCACGGCTCCGGCAATGCTGACGGTGACGCCAAGTGCGTGGATGCAGCCATCGGCGAGCTTTTCGCGCGGCGTATAGGCTTCCAGAACGTCACTCATTACAATCTATGTGCAATTTTCAACTGATGACTTCACAGCGGGTCCAGATCTCACGCGGGCCGGCCTCACGGTTCTTTCCCCTGTAGACCGTGACGGCAACTGCTTCTTCGCTGAGTTGCTCCGCCCAAACCCGGTCACCTGCGCCGGCCTCGCTTTCGGGAATGTCATACTTGAATGTGTGTCGGGTGTAATCGCCCTGCATCTGGGTGCCGCCGGGTGTGGTGATGCGTCTTCCCATGATGGTCATCGACTTGCCTTGCGGCGAGCACCATGACCCGTCGATCTTGTCCGCATGTGCCGGAGCCGTCATCACCATGAGAACGGCGGCAGCGAGTAAAACCGGGTAGCGCAGTTTGAGCATCCCCGCAGCTTAGGCCATGAAGGTGACTGCTCCAAGACCCGATCCGCCAGCGCAGAATGCGTGCTATTTGCGAGTCCATGACCTAGGCTGTTGCGGGCAGTAATCGCTACCGAGATATCGAGACCACCCAATATGGCACCTCCCCTCACCACCGCGCCGCGCCGCGAGTTTCAGAGCTGGCATGATTTCCCGATCGTGCTCGACCTTGATGCGCTTGACGCCGACATTGCGATCATCGGCATTCCCTATGCCGATCCCTATACGATCGACGAGGTTTCCAACGATCAGACCAACGCGCCGACCCATATCAGGCGCTATTGCGAGCGCTCCCTGAGAGGGCTCGACCGCTACGACTTCGATATCGGCGGCACCCTGCTCGACGGGCGCAGCATCAAGGTGGTCGACTGCGGCGATGTCTATGGCGACCCCGAGGACCTGGCGTCCAACCGGACCCGGGCCGAACAGGCAATTCGCAAGATCCTTGCTGCCGGCGCCCTGCCCGTCATACTCGGCGGCGATCACGGCATCCCGATCCCGGTGTTCCGGGCACTCGACACGCTGGCCCCGGTGACACTTGTTCAGATCGATGCCCATGTCGACTGGCGCGATCACATGAACGGCCACGATCAGGGACTGTCGAGCCCGATCCGGCGGGCCGCCGAGATGGATCATATCGGCGAGATCTTTCAGATCGGCCTGCGCGCGGCGGGTTCGGGCCGGCCGGAAGAGGTCGAGGCGGCGCTTGCCTATGGCGCCCATCTCATTTCCGACATCGAACTTCAGTCGGCCGGCATGGCGGCGGTGCTCGAACGTATTCCCGACGGCGGCAACTACTATCTCACCGTCGATGCGGACGGCATGGACCCGACCATCATGCCGGCGGTTGCGGGGCCTGCTCCCGGCGGCGTCACCTACCCGCAGATGCGCACCCTGATCCACGGGCTGGTCGCCAAGGGTCGGGTGGTCGGCATGGACATTGTCGAGATCACCCCGAAGCGCGACGTCAACGGCATCTCCGCAATCACCGCCGGCCGGTTGATGTGCAATCTGATCGGCATGGCGGTGCGTGCCGGCTATTTCGACTGATGCGTTTCGACCGGGTTGCCGTCACCGGCGGGAGCGGCCGGCTTGGGGCCTTCGTGGTGGAGGAGCTGTGCGCCCACTGCAGTGTGACCGTGCTCGACCTGGTGCCGCCCCGGGGCGATACCGCGTTCGAGAAGGTGGACATTCTTGACCGTGCACGACTTTTCAACGCCCTCGACGGTCATGACGCGGTTGTGCACCTGGCAGGCATCGACCTGGACACGGAAACCTCCGGCGATGCCTATCTCGAGGCTAACGTGGTCGGCACCTGGAACCTGCTTGAAGCAGCCCATGAACGCGGTATCCGTCGCGCCGTCCTGTGCTCCAGCGTCACGGCGACGGGGCTTGGCGAGGCACGGCCCGACTTTGCGCCACACTATCTCCCCGTCGATGAGGACCATCCGCTGGCGCCATGCCACCCTTACGGCGTGAGCAAGCAGCTCATGGAGGCAGCCGCCGAAAGCTTCGTCAGGCGCGGCATGGAGGTGGTCAGCCTCAGGCCGATGCTGGTGACGCTGCCGCATAATTTCGCCCTTGCACGCGAACGCGCCGCGGACCCCTCGTCGCGCTGGCTGTTCTATTACATCGGCGCCCGTGATTGCGCGCGTGCATTCCGGTGTGCGCTCGAAGCGGCGGCGCTGCCGCACGGCAGTTTTTTCGTCACCGCCTCCGACAGTTGCCATCCAAGGCCGACACTGGACTGGCTTGAGGCCGCTCTCGGCTCCCTGCCCGAGCTGCGCAGGCACGAAGTTTATGCGGCCAATCCACGGGCATCGGTGTTTGATGGATCCAGAGCGCGTGAGATCCTTGGCTTTTCACCATCCACCGATTGGCTCACGCTCGATGCGGAAGCATCCATGAAAGAGAAACGATAATGGCCTCACGACTGGACAATCTCGCCGAAACGCTGCGCCGTGCCGGCGTGGTCGATACGCACTATCATGTCGGACCCGAACTCATTGTGCGGCGCTATGATGTGAAATCGCTCGCCGATGTGGCAGCCCCCTTTGGCGCCACCCTCGTTCTCAAGAACCACACCTATCACACCACACCGCTTGCGGCGCTGGCGCGGCGGCGATTCGACGCCAACTTCTTCGGCGGCGTGGTGCTCAACAAGTTTGTCGGCGGCCTCAATCCACAGGCGATCGAAGGCGCCGTCTCCGGCAACCGGACCGAGGTGGAAAACGAGGCGCCCGATCGCTCGCCCATCGTGGTGTGGATGCCGACCGTTCACGCAAAGTCCCATATCGACGTGCACGGCTTCGGCTTCGACCCAAGCTGGTCGGGCTGCTGCAACCACGGCGCGCCTGAGGAAGAGGCGCGTACGAAAGACGCCGCGCAGCCGGAAGAGCCGGTGATCGTCTTTGACGAAGATCTGACCCCAAGGCCCGAGCTCATTGCGACCCTGGAGGCGATGGCGCGGCACGGTTGCGTTCTCGCAACGGGGCACCTGCACGCCACCGAAGTGATGAAACTGGTGCCGCTGGCGCTTGAGATTGGAATCCCCAGCATCATTCTGACACATCCACATTACCCTTCGATCCAGCTGTCGGACGAAGACCAGAAAACGCTCCTGCGTGACCCGCGCGTTTTTGCCGAACACTGCTTCGCCATCCACACA
This sequence comes from Hyphomicrobiales bacterium, assembly GCA_021775615.1. Lineage (GTDB taxonomy): Bacteria > Pseudomonadota > Alphaproteobacteria > Rhizobiales > JAJFHB01 > JAJFHM01. The sequence continues at coordinate 3,322 of JAJFHL010000255.1, read as the reverse complement.
CAGGACGGCGTACCGCTGCACCAGTTCGCCGATGCCATCCGGGTGACCGGGCCAGAGCAGGTGCTCCTGTCGACGGACTTCGGCCAGGTGGTAAGCGATCCGTTTCCGGACGGCACGATCCGCTATGCGGAGCTGTTGCGAGACCTGCTGGGCGGAGCCGTTTCAGACGACGATTTCATCGCCATGTTCAGCGCAAATGGCCGGCGCGCACTGACCCTGGAGGGGTAGACTACCCTGTCCTGCCAGACGACGGCGCTTGGAAAGATGCGGTTTTAGCTTTCACACGGTTACCACAAAACCTCCATATTCTGCTCGCACAAGCTTCGGGGGCATAAATCACAGAGCCTGCTGTCTCCATGAAGCTCCGGGTGAAACAGATGAAAATGCTCACGATTGCCGCGGCTGCCGTCTTCGCCGCCGGACTTTCACTGGGTACCGTCGCCGAGGCAACCGAGTGGACGCTTGATGCGGCGAAAAGCACGCTCGGCTTTTCCGTCAACACAAGCCAGGCAAAGCTCGATGCACGGTTCGGATCCTACAAGGCGCGGATTTCCCTGAACCGTGATGATCTGACGAAGGCAAAGATTGTCATTGAAATCGATATTGCCAGTGCAAAAATCGCCGATGCGCGGCAGGCCCGTGACCTGACCGTCGCGATGGTCAGCCCGGCCTGGATGTCGGCCGCCAAGTACCCAAAAGCCGTCTTCACTTCGACGGTGCTCAGAAGCCTTGGCGGCAATCACTACGAAATGGACGGCACGCTCGAACTGCACGGCGTCGAAAACGAGCTGAAAATTCCCTTCACCCTCGATATCGATGGAGACACCGCACATGCGGCCGGGGAAGTGGTGGTCGTCCGGACCGATTTCGACATTGGCCGGGGTTCTTTCGCATCACCTGCCAATGTTGATCTTGAAGTGAGGGTCATGTTCGACTTCACCGCGACCAGGTCAGCAACGGGCGGAACTGTCCGATTGGAACGGCCGACCGGCGTGTACAAGACAACGAGATGATGGCCATCGAAGGCCTCGCGCGATCTCACCGGAACGGAGGCGCCACCGAAGCCCGGACACAATTCCCACTGCCGACAATAAATTTGCGCACAAACTATTGGGTTCCCGGGCCGCTTGGGGGGACCCGCTCCCGGAGACTTCGAAAAAAGATAGTGAAAAGCTAATGCGCCGGTTTTGCCGGCCGAGCTCAGGTTTTCTCCAGAGACAATAACTAGTATTCGGTAAATTACACGAATATTCGAAACGCTCAGCCGGCACATAGCGCGAGCGTCACAATCCCTCTATCTCGCAGCCGCATTCTCGCCTCAAATCGGCAGTTATTCTATGTGCTCTATTTGATATCTAAAGTATTCCCATCTCCGGAGATGCATTTACAGACTGCATCCTTGTAATAAATGAAGATGTTTCAGTGTTAAAGCACCAAAAGGTCATAATTTTCCCTATTTCGCCACAGTTTCATTGTATCTCTTCACCGCGCCGGGGGCTTGGCGCGTGCGATACTGAGCTGTAAGAAACAGTACTGGCCAGTACACTTCGCAATACTCAGGAATCTGATTTTCCTACTCCACTCCCTTACATGCTGAAACATCAGGAGGACGACCCATGTGGTTTCGGAATGGCTTTATGGTGCTGGCTGCGCTCTTGTATCTGGTCCCGGGGAACGACAATGCGACGGCGCAGGATCAGCCGACTCACGAACAGAAGGTTACACTGGAAAACGCCATCACGATGAAAATCGTGTCCGGCGACATCGACGACACCACGACGCGGCTTGCCAACGAACTGGCGATCGTTCTCGATTCTCCAAAAACCCTGCGGGTCCTGCCGGTCCTGAGCGGCGGCGGTGAAAAGAACGTATCCGATCTGCTCTATCTGAAGGGCGTGGATGTCGGGCTTGTGAGGACCGACGTTCTCAATTATGTGGCGACGCGCGAGGTGTTCTCCGGCGTGAACGGGCGGCTGCGCTACATCGCCAAACTTCACAATGAGGAAGTCTACGTCATCACAACCGCCAAGGTCGCGACGCTGCAGGACCTGGCGAACGCCCCGGTCAACTTCGGCCGCACGTCGCAGGGAAACATGGCAACCGCCGAACTCATACTCGCGGCACTTGGTATTGCGGTCCAACCGGTGCACCTTGACCATGCCGAAGCGATCCAGAAGATCCGGACGGGCGAAATCGCCGCAACGATTGTCGTCAACGGGAAACCCAACGCGTTCGTCTCGAACCTCAGTGCCGCGGACGGATTGAAGCTGCTTTCAATTCCGTTTGTTGACCCACTGACCGAGCTCTATCTTCCAAGTTCGCTTTCCAGCGATGACTATCCCGACCTCATCGGCAAGGGCGAGACCGTCGACACCCTGGCGACCACGGTCGTGATGGCCATGTACAACTGGCCGAAGAACCACTCGCGCTACCAGAGAACCGCCCGATTTGTCCGCGCGTTCTTTTCCAAGTTTTCCGCGTTCCGAGAGGCGCCCCGCCACCCCAAGTGGAAGGAAGTGAACCTGGGCGCCAACTTGCCGGGTTGGACCAGGTTCGAGCCCGCCCAGGAATGGCTCGACCTCTACGGCACCACGGTGCCCGGTGAGCCGGCGTTGGCCGGACTTAGAAAAAGCTTTGAAGAGTTCCTTAGCGATCGGCTGGACGGTGGCGAACAAACCCTCTCCACCGACCAGCGCAAGGAAATGTTCAGAACATTCCTGAAATGGAAGGAAAACCAAACGGAAGCCACGATCCAGGTTCACATGACATCTGCCACCGGTATCGGACCGTTTGCCGGAACCATACGGGCCAGCAACACCACGATCACGGTCGCCGGAGCGGAGGAACAGGCGCTGCTTCTCCAGCCAAGCCTGAAAGAGCTGACGCCGGGGCCGCATGCGCTTCACCTGCACTCGTTTCCGAATTGCGGACCGAGCGAGAAGGACGGAGTGATGGTCGCCGGCCTGGGCGCTGGAGGACATCTGTTCGCCGAGCAGGAGGGAAAGACCTTCGGCAGCCATCTGGGGGACCTGCCCGATCTCCAGGTCGCGCCCGACAGGACTGCGAGCGAGATCATCGTTGTTCCGCGCCTCACGCTGGCGGACCTGCTCGAGCGCTCCATCATGGTCCATGCATCGGGCAGCGATACATCGAGCCGTCTTGCCTGCGGGGTGATCAACTAGAGCCCATTCGGTGAATTCGGAGTCATTTTGATGGACCAAATCGGCATCACCGGCAAGGCGCGTCGCGCAGCGCGATGCGGGGCATCGGGCAAGCGGCGCAACGCTGCTGGTGGGCTGATCTGGCCCACCGAAGGCCGGGT
>JAJFHL010000254.1 GCA_021775615.1 Hyphomicrobiales bacterium | reverse complement strand
CGCCAAGCCCCACACAGCTGCTGGCAAAGGTGGCGGGCACTTCCGGCCGAAGTGTCGGCTGTTGAGGGCGAACCGGACGTCCTATCGCGAGGCTCAAAACGGAAGAAAATGACTCATTCCGGACATCCGTTTCACTCATCTCGAGCGGCTGCAGTGCGGACAAAACGGACTTTGATTGCGATTGAACGAACGACGGCTTTGAGTCGGCTCCATGGATCTTCGAGCAGACCGTACAAACCTTCAGTCTGCTTTGCCTTCGCGTGATGATATTAGCCATTCGTCCCTGTTCCATTTCGGCTGACGCATACCAATTTCCGGTGGGTCGAAGTTGCTGTCGTTTGTTTGGATGAGGCCAACAAGACGCTTTCCGAACAGTAGGTACTCTCGTGAATGGTGCTCTATCAAATCGAGGAAATGCCAAGCAGAATTATAGGCCGCATCAAGCCGCTCATAATCCTCGATGCAAATGACAGACTTATCTGACGTGTTAAACGGTTCGCCCCGCAGTCCGTCGTTCAGAGCATCAAAACTTCGGTTCCAAGGCTCATACCCAAACTGCTCTTTCCACTTGAACTGGTCGGCGATGAGTTGGTCAAATTGGTCGTGGTTATCAAAGTGCAGCCGAATAACGTGATAGCCCAAACCGCTTAGCTCTGAGACGGCACTTTCAAGCAGCTTTTTTCGAATGAAAAACGTCACCCCGACGTGTTCCAAATACTTGAAATCGGGTTCGTTTTCGCTTTCTGCGGTAAACTCCACTGGACTGCCCGTTCTGATCTACCTGAATGAGAAATTATCGCAGCACTATTGCGCAAAAATTGTGTTCAACACAATCAAGCAGACGTTGGTCGTGAAACAGAATTTGGTCAGTAAGGGCTCAGAGTTGCCGTTCGCTGCAAAACGAACGAGTGACGGCTAATGCCACATCTTCCCCGTGCTGTGTGCCTCTTGAGAAGGTCAGGTGTCGGGCGCTAAACGGACATTCTCCGCGGTAGCTCCACCACGTTGCGTTTGTGACTGCACGCCCAGATCACGATCGGCTTTGGTGGAATCACCCAAGCCGATAAAACGTGATCGCTTCCGACATTCCGGCGGACGCGCGGAACGTTCAAGCGGTTCTAGTCCCTGTGCATGGGGCTCAGCTCAATAGCCCTGTGCGTAACCGCGCCGCCGGAACAGATTGCAGACCCCCCAGTCACTGACCGGACCTTCGACCACATGGCAGTGTCCACCGTCGATATAGTGTTCGCAGCGGCCACACCGGGCATAGTTTTCAAGGTCGGGATAGTCGCTGTAATAGGCAATGTGCTTGGTGACCTTGCCGTCTTCGGCGCGGGCCGGCGCGGCCATGGCGGCAGCACCGGCAACCGCGGTCGCCGCCGCACCCCTGAACAGGGCCCGTCTGGTGGTCTTGCGGTTCTGGATCGACATCTCAATGGCCTCCTTTCGTCGCTTCGGTGAAGGAGGGCCCGCGTCCTCAGGAGATCCATACAGACGCACGTCCTCCCGTGACCAAGCGTATCGCGGGCGACGGGGACGGCCGAAAGCACATCGGCGCAAATTGTCGTGAACGGATGCGATGCCGCTGCGGTTCCGGCGACGTTGCTGGACCGTCTGGTTGACACTCCGCTGTGGTCACATTAATAAACCAAGTAGTTCAGTATATGATTTGGCCGGTGCGCGCGCCGGCGCCAGGTTTGTGAGCCAAGGGAGATGCCATGCTGGAGCTGTACGAATTTCCGCCGACCCGGTCACAGCGGGCGAAATGGGCGCTTGAGGAACTTGGGATCGAGTATTCCAGCCGCGTGGTCAACCTGCCCGAGGGTGAGCAGAATTCCGACGCCTACCGGGCCATCCATCCCCTGGGCGTGGTCCCGGCCCTGAAGGCCGATGCCTATACACTGTTCGAGTCGGTCGCGATCGTTCTGCAACTGATCGACGAACACCCCGGGACGGGCCTGGCGCCCAAGGTTGGATCACCGCAGCGTGCAATGTACTACCAGTGGTGCGTGTTCGCCTGTGCCGAAGTGGACCCCGCCATCATGATGGTATTCGACAACACAATGCGACCGCTCGCGTCCATGCGTCCACCCGGAACGCAGCACGATCCCAAGTTGGCGGACCGCGGACGCGCCGATTTCGCGCTGCGTGCGGATATCCTGTCTGAGGCCCTCAGCGGTCGCGACCATCTCGTCGGGGACACGTTTTCAGGCGCCGACATTCTGGTGGGCCACAGCTGCTTCATGGCGGCGCATACCGGGCTCATCGGCGGGTGTCCCGTGCTAGAAGCCTATTACGCACGCCTGCAGGAGAGGCCGGCCCATCAGCGGGCTTACGGAGGCTAGATCACGATCGACTTAGGTTGAATCACCTAAGTCGATAAAACGTGATCGATTCCAGTATGATAGAGCGAGATCGGACGGAAAACCGGTATCCACTTTTCCTGATCCCGCTCTAGAACCACTCCTCGGGCTGAACGTCCTGCGGTTCAACGGGCGTTTCATCGCCGGGAGAGGCCATCTGCTGGCCGGCTTGGGGGTTTTTGCAGCCATCGCTGTCGGCAAAATCCATGGCGGGCAGGCGGGCAGGCGGGCAGGCGGGCAGGCGGGCAGGCGGGCAGGCGGGCAGGCGGGCAGGCGGGCCGGATCAGTGTCTTGGGGTGGGTCGACAGTAATAGCCGTCCGGCGTTTGGCCACAAGCTGCACCGGCGGCGCGCCACGCATTCTCATGAAGGAGGTCGCGTGCAGGGATTTGCACGTCAGTTCATTTTCCCCTGACACTGCCTTCCAACACGCGGAGTTTACAAAAAAATGGGCTTCAAGATTCTGACGGCGGAAGTCTCGCACGAGACCAATACCTTCAATTGCCATGCGACAGACGAGCGAGCATTCAGGGATCGTTTTCTTCTAAAGGGGGGCGAGGCGATCTCTGAGCGTGGCGCAGCCAATACTGAGCTTGCCGGCTTCCTTGATGCGGGTCGGACGCATGGCTGGGAGGTCCAGCATGTGCTCAGCGCAGCCGCAGCCCCGGGCGGCAGGGTCACCCGCGCAGCATTCGACCAGCTAAGTGAGCCGATAGTCGGCGCAGTCGGGAGCGACCGCTTCGACGGCATTCTGCTTGGCCTGCATGGCTCGATGGTCACCGATTTCTGCGAGGACGGCGAAGGCGAGCTGCTGCAGCGCATCCGTGAGGTAACCAGCGCGACAGTTCCGATCGCCATCACCCTCGACCCCCACGCCAACGTCAGCCGGCAGATGTGCGCGCTCGCCGATATCATCGTGTCCTTCAGGACCTATCCGCATGTTGACATGCGTGATACCGGCCGCAGGGCGGGCGATATCCTGCACCGGACAATGGCGGGCGAGATTAGCCCCCGGACGATTCGTGCCACATGTCCGATGCTGAAAGAGGTCAACGGCGGGCGCACCGATATCGGACCGATGATCCGCCGTATCGAGATGGCGCGGACTTATGAGGGGCATGCCGACGTGTTCGCCGTCAGCATCAACGCTGGCTTCGCTGCCGCGGATATCGCCGAGGTCGGTCCGACCGTGCTCGTGACCGGCCAAGGCGATTTCGCCGCGCACAGCGCCTTCGCAGAAACGATCGCCGACGATATCTGGGACAGGCGTCATGAGGTGCTGAACGACTACCTCACCGTGGAGGCCGCCGCCACGGTGGCAGCTGAGTTCGATTGCAAACGCGGCCCGCTGGTGATCGCGGACTACGCGGACAATCCCGGCGGTGGAGGTTACGGAGATTCGACCAACCTGTTGCGCGCACTGCTCGACGCCGGCGTAACTGACGCCTGCTTCGGCCCGATGGTTGACCGCGAAGCCACGCAGGCTGTTCATTCAGCTGAGATCGGCGACCGGGTTCACATCGCGCTCGGCGGCAAAACTGATGCCCGCTTCGGCGGCGGGCCGCTCGTCGTGAACGCAGAAATCGTCTCGATAAGCGACGGCCAGTTCATTGGTGATGGGCCGATAATCGGCGGGTTGCGCCGCACCTTCGGTCCAAGCGCCGTCCTGCGCGTCGGCGGCATCGAGATATTGGTCGTCACGTTCGCTCATCAAATGCTCGATCTGCAGCAGTTCAGAACCTTCGGTATCGATCCTGTGCGCAAGCGCGTAGTCGCGCTGAAATCGATGCAGCATTTCCGAGCTGCGTTCGAGCCAATCGCTGGAAAGGTCATAGTTTGTGATAGCGGTGCGCTGTGCACGCCGCACCATGAACGTCTGCCCTACCGGAACGTGCCAAGGCCGATCTTCCCACTGGATCAGGCAGTGGCGTGATATGACGCTGCGAGGCACTGTCAGCTCAACCAGCAGACGAGGGCGGTTGGGGGTACCCGGAGGCGGTGGGTCTATCCGGCAGCCGTTACAGTACTCCATCCACAGAAGCGATCCGATCTCCAGTCGTCCAGCTCTGGCTCGCTATGGTTCGGCTCATGTTTGCATGCCGTGGGTCAGAGCACATAATCTCAAGTGTTTTTGTGATATGTTTCAAATTAATATTTCTTACCTATTAATTAAATAAAGTATATAACATGTATTTCCAATACAAAATTCTCCATGAGTAAGTATAATTGTACGATTTTACAAATATTATTTGTTGAATAACATTTATGTGAATGATACAATATTTTGAAATTAAATGAGATTTTCTACAGTGAAAGGTGCCTCACATTTCCTATAAAATAATTCCCTCAACACAAAGTGGTCCAAATAAAAACTGGCCTGATGACACATCCAAAGACGCACAGGCAGCCAATCTGACGGCCTCACGGCGTAGCCAAAAAGAGCTCGAGCCGCCCCAGGGAGGCGCTCTGACAAAGAGCTGGCTGGAGGCCCCGGACGCAAAGCGCCGTCCCTTGCAAGACCCTTCGCCACCAATTCGCAGGCCCAGGATCGATCCGGCCGGCATAATCCCGTCCCCACCTCCAAGTCCAAATGGAGATGTCGCACCGCCTACGCTCGCGCTCTCCACGTTGTCGAATGCACTCGACATCAATCACAACCCTGTGGCTCGCAACAATACTGTCATACCCGCAAAGCCAAGATCCCGCGGTAAACAGAAACGAGCCGCATCCGCGGTCGTCTATTGCGAGGCGAACTTCGGCGCCATCGACGGCAAGACCGCCAACGGGCTCGTCCGTCACTCGGAATTGTATGAGATCCTCGCCGTGATCGACAGCGAGAGGGCTGGTCTCGATGCCGGCGTGGTGCTCGGCGAGGAGCCGAACGGGGTCCCCGTCTGTCGCGACCTCGCGGACGCACTGACGCACACCGGAGATATACCCGCCTATTTCATATTCGGGATGGCGCCGTCGAGCGGCATGTTGTCGACGCTCGAACGCGACCTCGTGCTCAAGGCCATGGGTCTCGGGATGAACATCGTGAACGGTCTCCATGAATTCTTGAACGACGACCCGGAGTTCGCGGCAGCGAGCGCGGCGAACAACGTGCTGATTCTTGACGTTCGTAAGCCACGCGCAAAGAAGGACTTGCGGTTGTTCAGCGGTCGCATCGCCGAGGTTACGTGCCCACGCATCGCCGTGCTCGGCACAGATTGCGCCATCGGCAAGCGCACCACGGCCACGATCCTGACCCACGCCCTGAATGATCGCGGCGTGAAAGCGGTAATGGTCGGCACCGGCCAGACCGGCTTGATCCAAGGAGCCCGCTACGGCATTGCCCTCGACGCCGTCCCCTCGCAGTTCTGCGCCGGCGAGTTGGAGGCCACAATCGTCGAAGCGTTCGAACGCGAGGCTCCCGACGTTATCTTCATCGAAGGGCAAGGGGCGCTAAGTCACCCTGCCTTCTCAACTTCGGCATTCATCCTGCGAGGCAGCTGCCCCGACGGCGTCGTGTTGCAGCACGCTCCGGGACGGATCAATCGTTGCGACTTCGGTCAGATGGCGATGCCGACACCGGCCAGCGAGATAAATCTCATCCAGGTCTTCGCCGACACGAAGGTCATAGGCCTCACGATCAACCACGAGAATATGACCGACTCCGAAGTTGATGCGGCCATCTCGCTGTATGAGGGCGAACTTGGAATCCCCGCCACCGATGCGCTGACCCGGTCGCCCGAGCGCTTGGTCGAGATGGTATTTGCGGCGTTCCCGGAACTCGAGGAGAGCCTAGCAGTTGGCGCGGCATGATTGCGCCGCGTTTGGAGATCGATCTCGACAAGATCCACCACAACGCCCGCACACTGGTCGAACTGCTGGCCAGTCGTGGCATCTCGGTCACGGGCGTGACCAAGGCGACCCTCGGCTCCCCCGAGATTGCTGGCGCGTTGCTGAAGGCGGGCGTGAGTGTGCTCGGCGACTCCCGCATCGAGAACATCGAAGCGATGCGTCTTGCGCGCGTTGCGGCGCCAATGACGCTCATCCGCTCTCCGATGATCAGCCAGGTCGACCAAGTCGTTAGGCATGCCGATGTGAGCTTCAACACTGAACTCGACGTCATCAGCAAGCTCTCGTCCGCCGCGCGGGCGGCGGGGCGGACACACGGAATCGTGCTCATGGTCGAGCTTGGGGACCTTCGTGAAGGCATCATGCCCGGCGACCTTGAGTCTACGGTGCGGAGGACGCTTCGCTTCCCGAACATCGCACTCAAAGGCATTGGCACCAATCTCGCCTGCCAGAGTGGAGTATCACCTGACGCCGAGAATATGGCCGAGCTGTCGGCGCTGGCAGACTCTATCGACGCGACCTTCGGCCCCATAATCGGCATCGTCTCGGGAGGCAATTCCGCCAACCTCCAGTGGGCGCTTGGCGGCGAGAGCACCGGGCGGGTCAACGATCTTCGCTTAGGTGAATCGATCCTGCTCGGTTGCGAGCCCCTCCATCGCCAACCGATCGATGATCTGTATACTGATGCTATCACGCTCATCGCCGAAGTGATCGAGTCGAAGGTCAAGCCATCGCAGCCATGGGGTGAAACCGCACAAACCGCGTTCGGGGAGAGGTCACCCGCGATAGATCGAGGCCACATCTCGCAGGTAATCCTCGCCATCGGGCACCAAGACACCGACCCGCGCGGCCTCCGCCCTCCTCCAGGCATCGAAATCCTCGGAGCCAGTAGCGACCACCTTATCGCGGACTCCGGCTGCGACCGCCTGTCCGTCGGCACGGAGATTGCGCTCCAGCTCAACTACAGCGCACTGGTCCGCGCCATGACCTCACCCTTCGTCGCCAAGGTCGTGAGGTCCCAATCGGCCACATTCGCGTGCCCGTCGGTCAGGTCAACTACTGCGTCGCCGCGTTCGGCGATGGATCCAGGCACCCTCTCCGCGACTTTAATGCCGGGCACAGGCTATAGTGGACGGCGGCAGGCTTGAACCACCGACATGTGAAGAAACGTTCGCCCCGGGGAGGGTTTTAGTCGGGTGGGTTGTCGAGACACTTCATCGATCCCCGCTTCCCCGTGTCGTTGCGGCGGGTCGGAGGCCTGCTCCACGAGCGTGGCGTCAAGAATAGCCGTCCGGCGTTTGGCCACAAGCTGCACTGGAGCCGCGCCGGCCATAATCGCGACCTAGACCCTTTCTTCTTTTTACGGAATCGCTTGACCGGTTTTTCACGTCTTCTGCCAAGGCACGGTCCGCGCCGTGGTCTCACCGACCACAAGCGGGCCGTAACGCAGTTCAGAGGGCGTGAAAAGCCGGCCTTCGGTGGGC
>JAJFHL010000253.1 GCA_021775615.1 Hyphomicrobiales bacterium | reverse complement strand
CCCGTTCTCAAGGCCCTGGCCAGTGACAAGCGCCTGCAGGTGCTGGACTGGCTGAAGGACCCGAAACGCCATTTCCCGCCTCAGGTCGATGGAGATCTTGAGAAAGACGGGGTCTGCGCGGTGTTTCTGACGGAAAAGCTGGGGGTAAGTCAGCCGACTGCCGCGCAGCATCTCAAAGCCCTGGTGCAGGCGGAACTGCTGATAGCGACGCGCATAAAGCAATGGACGTTCTACCGGCGCAACGAAACGCGCCTCGATGCCGTCAAAACGCTCATTCGTGAGCAGGTCTAATCTTTCAAATCCGATCAGTGAGGCGTTCATGACGTACCAGTTCTACACCCTCGATGTGTTCACCGGCACGAGGTTCGGCGGCAATCCGCTTGCGGTGGTGATGGAGGCGGAAAGCCTCGACGGCGCGCAGATGCAGACCGTCGCCCGCGAGTTCAACCTCTCCGAGACCACATTCGTGCGCCCGCCGGAGGAGCCCGCCAACACGGCGAATGTGCGGATCTTCACGCCCGGTGCGGAACTGCCCTTCGCCGGGCATCCGACGATCGGCACCGCCATCGTGTTGGCCGAACTGGCGGCAGGTGGGGCCGAGGCATTCGAACGCGAAATCCGTCTGGAAGAGCAGGTCGGCCTCCTGGTGGTGAATGTAACGAAGAAAGCCGGGGTGCCGGTCTATGCGCAGTTCACCAATGCGGTTCTGCCGGAACCCAGGCGCCCGGCACCGGGTTCCGCCGATCTTGCCGGCGCGCTTTCTCTGGTCGAGGCGGATATCGGCGCCGGTGAACATCAGCCCGGCGATCAGACTGCGGGCATGGGCTATCTGTTCGTACCGGTGGCGACCATGGAGGCGGTGGCGCGGGCGAAGGTCGACCCGGCCAAATGGCCTGCTCTTGCCTCCGGAATGGGCTGGACCGGCGCCATGGTCTATACATTGGGCGGCGAAAGCCCGGACGCGCACTTTCACGGCCGCATGTTCGGCCCTGATGTCGGCATTACCGAAGACCCAGCCACCGGGTCCGCCGCGGCCATGTTTCCCGGCCAGATCATCGCCAATCAAGACCTCGCCAACGGCACCCACAAATGGTTCGTCGAACAGGGTTATGAAATGGGCCGCCCGAGCCAGATCCATATTGAGGCCGATGTTACGGGCGGTGTGCTGACCGCCGTGCGTGTCGGCGGGCAGGCGGTCCGGGTGAGCGAGGGCAAAATTACTGTATAATCCTCCGCGTCATGGAGGACACAGGCAACATTCGCCGGCTCGGCGCGTATGAAGTCGACGATATCTTTCTGCCCGGCGAACTGTCCGCCCCCGTGCTGATCATGCCCGAGGTGCCGGTGTCGGGAGAATTGATCGTCGATGCGGGAGGTCATCTGTTCCTGACCCCGATGCCGGACGAACGCGGAGGGCCGCGAATGGCGGTGCCGCTGCGTGGGCCGACTGCACCGGCATGCGGCGGGTTTGTCGGGGTGTTCGTCGCGGTGGCGGGACTGTACGATCCGGCAGACGGCCTTCAGGTCACGCATGTTGGCCGGCAGAACGAAGCGCTGCAGTCCGTGGAGGGCGCCGCCGGCTGATCGTCATGGTGCTCGAAATCCGCAATGCCCGCGAGAACACCTCATTGTTCGAGAACGTTCAGTGCATTGCCAGGATCAAGCCGTTCGGCTCGCCAGAACTCGCCGCAAAGTTCGAATTCGAGGCTTGGGTCGATGAGTTTTTCCCCGGCCTCGGCACCATGTGGGAGTGCTATCCCTGCGAACTGACCGGCTTCTTCGGTTTCACGCTGCTGCGCGGCATCGACAACCGCGAGATGGATGAGCTGAATATCTTCGCCGACAGCATCGACCGACTGGGTCTCATTCTTTTGGCGGTGCGCATCGAGCCGGCCCGCGTTTCCTGGCGCATCGACCGCGATCCCGGCCTCAGCGGCGACTGGGAAACCGTGCGCCAGGACGACAACGGCAATCAGTTCGTGCTCGACTCATTCACCGATTATGAGACGGCCGATGCATGTGCCGGCTGGTGGAACCGCCTGTTCGGCGATCACAAGCAGTTGGCTCTGGTGCGCAAATGGTCGGACGCGCAGCCGCGCTGAGGTAGGGACGGCAATTTCTCCTGTTGCCATCGCAATCTCATTTGGTTTAAATGCGTCCCACGTCGGCGATCGGAGCCGGCGGCGCGTTTATGGTTAACCGAGTGTTAATCGCTTGGAGCCTAAAAATCAGACGCACCGCCATTGTTCCGCCAAATCGCCGGGGTAGGGCAAGTGCCGAAAGACTGTTGGACCGAAATGACATCTGCGCCTGCGCATGACAACATCGTAATCGTCGAGGCTGATGCCTCCGGCGCGCTGTTGCTTGCAGGTCTCGGCCTCCTCCTTATCAGCCCCTGAGTTCCGGCTGCCATCACTGGCGGGTGCTTAGGGGATGAACATCAAGAACACCCCAACAAGATTTATGCCCGCGCGAGACGCCGGGCACCTGATAAGGACCAAGTGAGATGACAAATTCTTCCGATAAAGACCACGTATATATCTTCGACACCACCATGCGCGACGGCGAGCAGTCGCCGGGCGCTTCGATGACCCTGGGTGAAAAGCTGCAGGTCGCCGAAGTGCTCGACGAGATGGGCGTCGATATCATCGAGGCGGGCTTTCCGATCGCCTCCAACGGCGATTTCGAGGCGGTTTCGGAAGTCTCCAAGATCGTCAAGAACGCCGTGGTCTGCGGGCTGGCGCGGGCCGGCCAGAAGGACATCGACCGTGCGGCTGATGCCCTGAAACACGCCAAGCGCCCGCGCATCCACTCCTTCCTGTCCACCAGCCCGGTGCATATGAAGTACAAACTGCAGATGGAGCCTGAAGAGGTCTATGAAGCGGTGATCTCTTCGGTGACCCGGGCGCGCGGCCACACCGACGATGTGGAATGGTCGCCGGAAGACGGCACCCGCACGGAGCATGATTTCCTGTGCCACTGTGTCGAAGCCGCGATCAAGGCGGGCGCCACCACGATCAATATCCCCGACACCGTGGGCTACACGGTGCCGGAGGAGTATTTCCAGCTGATCACCATGCTGCGCGAGCGTGTGCCCAATTCCGACAAGGCGATCTTTTCAACCCACTGCCACAACGATCTGGGCATGGCGGTCGCCAACTCGCTGGCCGCGGTCAATGCCGGCGCGCGCCAGGTGGAGTGCACCATCAACGGTTTGGGCGAGCGGGCCGGCAACGCGGCGCTGGAAGAGATCGTCATGGCGATCAAGACCCGCTCCGACGTGCTGCCCTACGATGTCGGCGTCAACACCGAGATGCTGACCCGGGCCTCCAAGCTGGTGTCCAACGTCACCGCGTTCCCGGTCCAGTACAACAAGGCGATCGTCGGCAAGAACGCCTTTGCCCATGAAAGCGGTATCCACCAGGACGGCATGTTGAAGAATGCCGAGACATACGAGATCATGACGCCGGAAAGCGTGGGCCTCAAGGAAACCTCTCTGGTCATGGGCAAGCATTCCGGCCGCCACGCCTTCCGCGCCAAGCTGGAAGAGCTGGGCTACGATCTGGGCGAGAACGCGTTCCAGGACGCTTTCCAGCGCTTCAAGGATCTGGCCGACAAGAAGAAGCATGTCTATGACGAGGACATCGAGGCCCTGGTCGACGACCAGATGGCTCACGCGGACGACAACATCAAGGTGGTCGCCCTGACGGTGATCGCCGGTACCGGCGGCCCGCAGAAAGCCACCATGACGTTGGAGATCGACGGCCGTCACGTCACCAAGGAGGCCACCGGCGACGGCCCGGTCGATGCCACGTTCAACGCCATCCAGGCGATGATCGATCATTCGGCGCGGTTGCAGCTCTACCAGGTGAGTGCGGTCACCGAGGGCACCGACGCCCAGGCCGAAGTGAGTGTGCGCCTCGAGGAAGACGGCAAGACGGTTACCGGCCGCGGCACCGACACCGACACCATGGTGGCTTCGGCCAAGGCCTATGTCAGTGCCCTGAACAAACTGATGGTCAAGCGCATGAAGACCAAGCCGGAGGCTCTGGCGGTTTCTTAGATCGGCCTCGCGCGAACAGTCGCAACGCTGCTGCCCGGGCCCGGGCGGCAGCGTTTTTGTGTGTGTCGGCAACCGCTTTCGTTGCGAAGGCGTACCGGACAGTACCAAATTATCCACGGAATTAACCGAGAGGGTACGGATTGCTATTCCGATTCCGAAATGATCAGCTATGATTGATTCGCGGTTGACGGTTGATCGGCCGCTCACAGAATATTCAACGGAGATGGGTCATCGGCGCAGCAGGTCCGTACTGCGCCTCGGAGTGCGTTGAGGAGTAGCGTTGTAGATGTTTTCGCGCGTTTTCGGTGCGTTTTCGGCCGATATGGCGATTGATCTGGGAACAGCCAATACCCTGGTCTATGTCAAGGGGAAGGGCATTGTCCTGGACGAGCCTTCCGTTGTGGCCCTGGTTGAGCAGGATGGCCGCCGCGAGGTTCTCGCGGTCGGCGAGGAAGCCAAGGTGATGCTCGGCCGCACACCCGATAACATCCAGGCCATTCGTCCCTTGAGGGAAGGCGTCATCGCCGACTTCGAAGTGGCCGAAGAGATGATCAAGCATTTCATCCGCAAGGTGCACAACCGCAGCGCCTTTACCAGCCCGCAAATCGTCATCTGCGTTCCCTCCGGGGCAACGCCCGTGGAGCGCCGGGCGATCCAGGAAGCCGCGCATGCCGCGGGCGGACGCCGCGTTTTTCTCATCGAAGAGACGATGGCGGCGGCCCTGGGGGCGGGCCTGCCGGTCTCAGAACCGGTCGGCTCGATGGTCGTCGATATCGGCGGCGGCACCACCGAGGTGGCGGTCGTGTCGCTGGGCGGCATCGTCTATTCGCGTTCGATCCGCGTCGGCGGCGACAAGATGGATCAGTCGATCATCAACTATATCCGCCGGACCTATAATTTGCTGCTCGGGGAATCGAGCGCCGAGCGCATCAAGAAGGAATGCGGCACCGCGACCGTTACCGTGAACGGTGAAGACGTCAAGATCCGGATCAAGGGGAGAGACCTTGCCACCGGTGTGCCGAAAGCCATCAAGCTCGGGCAGGCGCAGATCGCCGAGGCACTGTCGGAGCCTGTGGGGCAGATCGTCGAGGCGGTTCGGGTGGCGCTTGAAACCACGCCGCCGGAACTGGTGGCCGATATTGTCGACAGCGGCATAGTGCTCACCGGGGGCGGCGCGCTGCTGGCCAATCTCGACACTATGTTGAGCAATGAAACGAACCTGCCCGTTACGGTTGCGGAAGACGCGCTCAGTTGTGTCGCGCTGGGCACCGGACAGGCGGTTGAGAACCTAAAGCTAATGAAAAATGTGCTGTCCTCTGTATACTAGGGCTGGGACGGACAACTAAAGAAAACAACAACTGGCAGGCTGCACACGGGGAGTTGTGCGGCAGGCGCAATCAGGGCACTGGGGCTCGTGGCCACACGCCGAGGGAAAAAACGTCCATCCTCGAACGGGTTTATCGCCCGGCGTCTCTGGCTGCTCGGACTGACCCTGGCCTGCGTTGTTCTCCTGGTTCTCGGGCGCAACGCCACAAGCATCATGCAGACGACCAGACAGCACGTCACTGACTGGAGTGCACCGGCGCTCGAGTGGGCGTCCGGTCCGGTCGACCGGATGCGACGGTTCGGCTCGCGGGTCGGCTCCTACGATTATCTGTCCGGCGAAGTGAACCGCCTGCGCCATGAAAACGAAGACTTGCGCACCTGGAAAATGAAAGCGATGGAGCTCGAGACCCGGGTGCGGCGCTACGAGGAGCTGCTCAACGCACGGCGTGAGCCCGAGACCAAATTCGTGACCGCCCGCGTCATTGCCGATGCGCGGGGACCGTTTGTGCGCACCGTCATCATCAATGCCGGCAGCACCCACGGTGTGCGCGCGCATCAGGCGGTGATGGACGGGCACGGGTTTGTCGGGCGCACGGTGACCGCCGGCGAGGACGCTTCGCGGGTGCTTCTCGTCAGCGATCTCAACAGTCGCATCCCGGTGCGCATCGAACCGCACGGCTACCGCGCCATTCTCTCAGGCACCAACCGGCCGGAACCGCGGCTCGAATTTCTTCCCGAACGGGTCATTATTCGCGAGGGCGACACCGTGTTCACGTCCGGTGACGGCGGGCAGCTGCCGCCGGGCCTGCCGATCGGGGTGGTGGCGACAGACGCTTCGGGCGCCTTCAAGGTGGTGCTCTATGCCAAGCCCACCCGACTGAGCTACGTGCGTGTCCTCGACTATGCGCCCTCGCTCAAGGTTGATGCGCAGGCCCTCACGCCTGTCGAGCAACCCACCACCACGGTTGCCGGCACGGCCGACGATGATGTGACGCAGGGTGCGACCACGGACGAGAGCGGCACGGCGGTGCCCGGTGACGCGCCCGCACAACAGCAGGGAAACTAGGAGGGAGAAAGCGACGTGCACATGTTCGATACGGTGCGGCCTGTATCATTGATCGCAAGCCTTATGCCCCTCGGCATTGCCGTATTCGTGGTGTTCGTTTCGTTTCTGCCGCTGGGTACAAGCGATAACTTTCTGACCCTGGGGCCTCAGTTTGTGCTGTGCGTGGTCTATTACTGGGGTCTGCGCGCGCCACATCTCCTGCCGCCTGTTGCGGTGTTCGTGCTGGGTCTGGCGATCGATCTGTTCTCGGCCGGACCGCTCGGCTTCTGGGGGCTGGTCTACTTGAGCACCTATGCCCTCGGGCTGGGGTTGCGCGACAGGCTCAAGCACAGGGGATTTCTGCTCCAGTGGCTGGCGTTTGCCGGTGCCGCCGGGCTCGGCGCCGGGCTCGCCTGGGCAATGGGTTCGGCCTATTTCGCAGCGCTCCTGCCGCCATCGCCTCTGGCAGTCAGCTGGGCGATCACGGTGGCCGCCTATCCGCCGCTGTCCGTCATCTTTGCCGTCATGTCCGGCGTCAAGTTAAGGCGGGGTGTCTGAACCATGGCAGACAAGCCCGTGGTCAATGACAAGGCGCGGTTCACGCGGCGTGCACTGATCCTGGGCGGCCTGCAGGTCGGCGCGTTCGGGGCGCTCGGCGCGCGGCTCTACCAGATGCAGATCCTGGACGCCGACCGCTACGCCACGCTGTCTGACGAAAACCGCATCAACACACGGCTGGTTTCACCGCCGCGCGGGCAGATCTATGACCGGTTCGGGTATCTGGTGGCGTCCAACCGGGACAATTTGAAGATCGTCGTGGTGCCCGAAGACGCCGACGATCTGGAGGCCTTGCTGGAGCGGGTGTCGGCGATCGCGCCGATCGATCCCAAGGACCGCAACCTCGTGCTGCGGAGGGCGCTGCGCCAGCGCGCCTTCGTGCCGGTCACCGTTCGCGAGGACCTGAGCTGGGGACAGTTTGCCCGTCTCAACGTGGAAGGGCCGGACCTGCCCGGCGTCCGGCCGGAAGCGGGCTATTCGCGGCAGTACCACTTCGGCAAGGAGCTTGCCCATGTGGTCGGCTATGTCGGTCCGGTCAGCGAGTGGGAAGGCTCCGACAATCCGCTCCTTTTGATCCCCGGCCATGAGATCGGCAAAAGCGGCATAGAGAAAGTGCGCGACAAGGAACTGCGCGGCACCCCTGGCGTGCGCCATGTCGAGGTCAATGCCGGGGGGCGCGTGATCCGCGAGCTGGACCGGAACCCCGCGGCATCCGGCACCGACATGGTGCTGACCATCGATACCCAGTTGCAGAAATTCGCTCTGGAACGGCTCGAAGGCGAAGACGCGGCGGCCGTGGTCATGGATGTGCACACCGGGGAGGTGCTGGCCATGGCATCGGTGCCCGGGTTCGACGCCAATCAGTTTGTCGGCGGCATGTCGTCGGGCAACTGGCGCGGGCTCATCCGCGACCCGAGAAAACCTCTCATGAACCGCACCGTTCAGGGCCGCTACCCGCCGGGCTCCACCTTCAAGATGGTGGTTGCGCTGGCGGCTCTTGAAAGCGGCATGATCAAGCCCGAAGAGGGCTTTCGCTGCACCGGTCGCTATTTTCTTGGAAGGAGCAGTTTCCGCTGCTGGCGCCGCAGCGGACACGGCTTCATGAACATGCACAGCGCCATCCAGATGTCCTGCGACTACTATTTCTATGAGGTCGCCAACCGCATTGGCATCGACCGGATCGCCGAGATGGCCAACAAGCTGGGCCTGGCCGCGTCCTATGAAGAAGAATTCATGAATGCCAAGCCGGGCCTCATTCCGACGCCCGCCTGGAAACGCGCGACCCTGGGCGAGGTCTGGTTCCCGGGCGAGACCGTGATCGCCGCCATCGGTCAGGGCTACGTGCTGTCGACGCCATTGCAGCTCGCGGTCTATGCATCGCGCATCGCCAATGGCGGTTATGCGGTGACGCCGAAACTGGTGCGCTCGCTGGGCGATCAGCTGATGTTGTCGAAAGAGGTTGAGAAGCTCGACATCTCCGACGCGTCGCTGGCGATCGTCAAGGAAGCCATGAATGCGGTGGTCAATGGCGGCGGCACCGCGGCGCGGTCGCATTTTGACCTCGACGGCGTGATGATGGCGGGAAAGACCGGGACCAGCCAGGTTCACGGCCTCACGGCGGCGCTGCAGGCAAAGATCAGGAAAAATGGCGGCGTTACCCCGCGCAAGTATGTGGACCACGCCCTGTTCGTTGCCTTCGCGCCGGTGGAAGAGCCGCGCTACGCCATCGCGGTCGTCGTCGAACATGGCGGCGGCGGCTCGCGCGCGGCGGCGCCGGTCGCAAAGGATATCATGATGAAAGTGCTCGAGCTCGATGTCGCCGCAAAGCAGGCCTTCGAGCTCGACGCGCCGCTGGGGCGGACCGCGGAGGACGTGTCGACGCAGGATGGGTAGGGGTTTCGGCAAAACGGACACACTGACGCTGCGGGACAAGCTGCTGCGGGTCAACTGGGTGCTGGCGTTGCTCACCGTCGCCATCGCGGCGATCGGGTCGGTCATGCTCTATTCAGTCGCGGGCGGCAGGCTGGAGCCCTGGGCGGCGACCCATATGTCGCGCTTCGGGGTCGGTTTCTGCCTGCTTCTGGCGATTGCGCTGATCGACGTCCGGTTCTGGCTGAAACTTGCCTTTCCGGCCTACGTCATCGTGCTCGTGCTGCTTGCGCTGGTGCCGTTCGTCGGCGTCAAGGCCATGGGCGCGCAGCGCTGGCTGGAGTTCGGCGGCTTCCAGGTGCAGCCGTCGGAATTCATGAAAGTGGCGCTGGTGATGGCGCTTGCCGCGTTCTATCAGTGGACCGATCCTGCGAAGGTGTCACGACCGCTCTACCTCCTGGCGCCGCTGGCCCTTGTGGCCATGCCGGTCGCCCTGGTCCTCAAGCAGCCTGATCTGGGGACCGCCGCTTTGCTCGGGGCAGGGGGGATGGCGGTCATTTTCCTCGCCGGCGCGCACTGGCTCTATTTCGGGCTCGGCATTGCCGGCACCGCCGGCGCGATCCCGTTCTTGTGGCAGCACCTGCGGGACTATCAGAAGCAGCGGATCATGACCTTCCTTGAGCCCGAGCGCGACCCGATGGGAGCGGGCTACCACATCATCCAGTCTAAGATCGCAGTCGGTTCCGGCGGCGTGTCGGGCAAGGGTCTGACGGAGGGCACCCAGAGCCAGCTTAACTTCCTGCCCGAGAAACACACCGACTTCATCTTCACCACCCTTGCCGAAGAGCTCGGCTTTATCGGTGCGGCCGGATTGCTGGCCCTGTATCTCGCCGTCATCGCGCTCGGCATCTATGTCGCGATCCGCTGCCGGCACCGCTTCGGCCGGCTGCTGGCCGGCGGCGTGACGTTCATGCTGTTCCTCTATGTCTTCATCAACGTGGCCATGGTGACCGGTCTGGTGCCGGTGGTCGGCGTGCCGCTGCCGCTGGTCTCCTATGGCGGCACCGCGATGATGACCCTGATGGCCGGCATCGGCTTCCTGCTCAATGTCTCGGTGCACCGCTCCATGGATGCGGGCGATGGCGCGCGGACGTCGTCCGGGTTCCCGGGCGGGATGACGTTCAGGCGCTGAAACGCGCTGGGTCTTAAGTGATACGGCGCCGGCCCGCGCCCCCTGCCCAACCACCCGACAAAGGGTCTAGGGGTGGTTGGGCAGGGGGCGTGGGCTGGTGCAGATTGAACGTAACAAACTTTGGGGTTCCATCTTCATACACCGCAGTCGGCGGGAACGATTTCCGTCTGGAACGAGGCACCATCGGTTGCGCTCCAGACCATGATGATCTTCTTGACCGGACCGGCGAGCCAGTCTTCGAAGTCCTCGCAGCCTTCCAGGACGCTTTTTTTCAGCTCGACCCGGTCCACCGCGTCAGGATCGAACGTCGGGGCATCGATCCCGTAGTGATAGGTGATCGAGTGGTCCTGCCGGTTGGTTTCCATGCGAACCAGAGACAATCCCTCTTCGATGATCACCGGCAGGCCGAGATTTTCGGCCTGAACACTGGATTCGATGTCCCTGAAGCTCAACGGCAGGGCCCCGACGGTGACCGCGGCGGAGCGCAACGCACCCAAAATCCCCAGGACCGCCAGAATGGTTGCGAGCCAGCCCCAGATCCCCCGGGTCCTCTCGTAGGTCGAGGCGTTGATGACCGCCACGCAGACAAAGACCGACCAGGCGATGGCAAATCCGGAGATGCCGTAGATGAGGGCATTGTGGGCGACAGGCTGATTGACGAGTTGTACGGAGAATATGATTGCGACATAGACCAGCGCCGTGACGATGACGCTGCCGACCACGCCCCACAGCCAATAGGTGACCGCCAGCCCTTGCTTGCCAGCCAGCAGATCACGGAGGAATTGCATGATGCCATTGCCTTGTCGCAGCCCGCTGCGGTCCAGTCGGGCCTTGAGGGCCCATGCTGACCCAGTTTTGCAGGCGAGGCAAGGTGGCCGCGATCGCGCCTATTATGCTGGACCCACGGCGCGCGCTTTGCTAGACACTCGCAATTGATGCGGCCCCGGCCGCATTCCCTTATTGGGGCGCATAGCTCAGTTGGTAGAGCAGCTGACTCTTAATCAGCGGGTCGCAGGTTCGAATCCTGCTGCGCCTACCATATATTTCAATGACTTAGCACGGAGCCGGAGAGAACGGACCGGGAACGTGCGACTTTAGGAAAAGTCTCACGTGCGGCTTTTGGCAAGCTTGTTCTCATTTTGTATCCTGGTCGCGGCCACCGCGTGAGCACCGTCATGTGAAAGCGTGTAGACCGACACCGGCGACGATGCCCGCAACCATGCCGGCGATCCAGGGGCTCACTTCGATGTCGATGATCAGCCAGCCCGGTCCCACGAAGACCAGAAACGCAACGGCAATAGTGCCGAAGCCGACGCCCAGAAGTCCATGAAGGATCAGGCCGGCCATGAGTCTACTGCTTGATCAGGTAAGCGGCCTTTGTCGCGAAGCTAAACCGCTTGAGCCGGAAGGCCCCAATGTCCAGGACTTCGCGCAGCGCTTTCGTCTCGCCTGGCGAGCCGTCATAGTTCAGTGCACCGAAGGCGACGATGCCGCCGACCGGCATGCGCGGCAGAAGGGCCTCGAGCGTGTCTCTTGTCGGCTGGTAAATGTCGCACTGACATAACAGCAGGGACACGATGAGCTCCGGGTGATCCTCAACGAAGCGCGGAACGCTCTCGCTCGCATCGCCTTTGATGAGCGAAATTTTTTCGAACTGGTTGAATTGAATCGTTTCGTTGAACAATGCGACGGACGCCTGCAGGTTTTCGTAATCTTCGGTTTTGAAGACCTCAATGTCGTCGTTCGCATACTTTGCGCCGTCGTGTTCCTCGCCGTGTCCGACATAGCCATCGAAGGTGTCGAAGCCGTAGATTTTGCGCGTGAAGTTGCGGTGCTCAAATATCTCCGTCAGGTGCGCCATGGTGAAAATGTTGAAGCCATTCAACACACCAAGTTCGACGATGCTGCCGTGCACTTCAAGTGTCTGCTGAAACAACTCGTGCATGACCAGAAACCGAGAGATGTCCTGCATCCGGACAAACCGGCTGAAGTTCGCCATCACAAGATCCGGCGACGCGGCGCAGCCGGCCATCTGCTCGCAGAAACGCCGCGCGGTTTCGATTTCCTTTGGCTGATAATTGGCCAGGTCGGCGTTTAAGCTGGCCTGCGGCACGAATGACATGGCGTTACCCCTTTAATACCCCAGAGCACTCTACCACATCTTTAGTTAGAGTGAATGCTGCTCTACACGTCTGTGGATTAACTCGAGTGGAGTAACGATGTATCGCAAGCACGAATGATCATTGCGGTTGTTTTTATCGGTATGACGGTTGACGCTGAATCACCACGTCGCAGGTTCGAATCCTGCTGTGCCTACCGTTTGCCAGCCAAATTGGTGTATTCGTGATCGATTCTTGTGTTTTGAGTGGGATCGGACGGAAAACCGGTATCAACTTTTCATGACCTAACCCGGCCCGGTGTGCTTTTACGACCGGCGTTTCAACCTCGTGGGCTCGATCGATGCGCCATGCCGCCATGACCCTCCAAGCCGCTCTCGACGAGATCTATCACTGGTACATGGCGGCAAAGCCGGCGGTGACGGGCAGGTTTGACCGTGAGGTACGCGAGCCGGTGGTGATTGTCGGTATTGCGCGTGAACTCGGTCTCCTGCCGCCGCCTGAACGGACCCTCCGGGTCACCGGGTCCAAGGGCAAGGGGACGGTTTCGCGTACACTCGCCAACACTCTGCGCCGTCTGAACGTCGGGCGCGTCGGCCTGCTCGTGTCGCCGGAGGAGTTCGAGCACACCGACCGGATGCAGATCGGAGGCGCCGAGATCGGCGAGGCCGATTTTCTGAGTCACTACGGGGCGTTGAGGCCACATCTTCTTGCGGCGGCGGAGGGGCTTTCGGGCGGCCGGTATCTGTCGCCCTCGGGGATCTTTCTCCTGATCGCGCTTGCCTGGTTCAAGGCGCGCGGGGTCGAATTGTTCGTGCTTGAGACCGGCCGCGGCGCGCAGTTCGACGAGGTCGGGCAGATCCCCTCGAAAGTGTCCGTCGTCACCAGCGTGTTCCTGGAACACGCCGGATATCTGGGGCCCGGCCTTGCCGACATTGCGGCCGAGAAGCTGCATATCGCCGGAACGAGCGAAACGGTGGTTCTGGGCGCCAGCGCCGCCGACTGGGCGCACCTTCTGCCGGAAAATATGGACCTGGTGGTGGTGCGCGACGATGGTGAGCACAACCGCCCCGCCGACTGTCCGGGCTGGATGGTCGCGGACAAATGCCTCGCGCAGGCCGCGGTATCGGCTTTTCTCGGCCGTGATGCCGAGGTGGCGGATGGCGACATCGCCAGCGCGGCGTTCCAGAAATGCTTGCTTGGCGGGATACCGGTTTTTATCGAGCCCCTGATTTCGGACGCCTCCGTTGATGATGGGTTTGTCGATGGCCTGGTGGAACGGTATGGCGGCGGCCTCGCGGTCGTCGCATCGCTGCCCGACGACAAGGGCATTGATGGTGTTGTTGACGCCTTTGCGCGGCGCGAGGTGGCGATGCATCACGTCGTGCTGCACGGCACCCGCGGTTATCTCAATTACGAGACCGTCAAGGCGCGCTTTGCCGACCAGATCCTTGTCGATGTGAAGTTCGACGATACGGACCGCTTCGTTTCCCTTCTGAAAAGTCTATCGGGCAACGACGATTGCGCGGCGCTTTACGTCATTGGCACGCATACATTCATCCGGTCGGTGAAGCTGGCGGTGAGAGCGATGCTGGAGGGCGCGGACGTGTAGCGCCGGGTGGTTTTGTTACAAATGTGGCCCCGGGTCCACGGGCGCCTACCATTTGCCGCCATTATCGGAGTAAGATCGCCCAAAGATTCGACACCGGAGCCCATCTGCCCCATGGCCGACATCCAGTTCATCACCGCCGAAGTGTGCCCGTTCGCGCAGCGCACGCTGATCGCGCTTTTGGAGAAGGGCGTCGAGCACGAGCATATCGAGATCGATCTGCGCAACAAGCCGGACTGGTTTGGCGAGGTGTCGCCCTATTCAAAAGTGCCGGTGCTGCGCCATGGCGAGATCAAGGTCTATGAGTCCTCGATCATCAACGAATATCTTGAAGACGTCTTTCCCGAGCCGGCGCTGATGCCGGCGGATGCGGCCGAGCGGGCGAAGATGCGCATCTGGATTGACTTCGACAACGTCAAGTTCGTGCCGGCGTTCTACAAGGTTCTACTTGCCGATGACGCCGACCGCCGCGCCGAGCTTGCGACAAGCATCACCGAAGCGCTGCTGTTCATCGAACGCGAGGCCCTCGGCACCCGGGCCGGCGGGCCTTACTGGCTCGGCGAGGCGCTTTCGCTGGCCGATGTGGCGATCTACCCGCATATGGAGCGGCTGGCCGTGCTGGAAGCCTATCGCGGGATCGCGGTGCCGAAGGAGTGCGGGCGCTTGAAGGACTGGCTCGGCGTCATGTCCGGGCGTGCGTCGGTCCGCAAAACCGCTCATGACACCGACTATCACGTCCAGTCCTATGCAAACTATGCCGACGGTACCGCAAACGGGACGACGGCGAAGGACATGAGGCTGTGACCGGGTGCAAGTATTAGGGGTGGAGGCGAAGTATTCGCGCGGATGTTTTCACGGAACACATCCGTATGCGGAAGGGAATGGAACGAGAACGCAAAAGGCTAACGCTTAAATGGTTAAACAGGTATTTTCTTTAGTTGCCGCCGCTGTTGTGTGCGGCGCGATCGGTGCAGCGCACGCCGATGAAGTGATGGCGACCCATGAAGGGCTGACGGCGGTCGTCAAGGGTGAGGAAACCTGCGCCGATGTGCTTCGCATCACCGTTCAGGCGCCCGATGAAGAGGCATTTTCCGATGACCGTCAAGGGCTTAACGTGCTTTTGAAGGCGGTGCGCACGCGCCTCACCTTCGACTGCCCGCAAGCCGAGGACGTGTTGATTGAAGGCGAGGTGGACGGCCGGCAGGTCTATCGCGGCGCCTTTTCCAAGGGAACCGACTGGGTTCTGGTCGACTTGGCGCCGCCGAAGTCCGGCGGGTCGGAACAGACCGGGAACACGACGCCGCCACCCGACAAAACCCGGCTCATGTCATTGACATTGGAGAGTTGCGAAACCAAGTTTGAGAAGCCAGACTTTTGCATCTGTGCAATGGAGCAGTTGACAAAGATCGATTTGTCGTTGGCTGAGTGGGAACTGATTTCACAAGATTTCTCAAATGTTGTCGACCTGTCGAAGACGATACAGGAAATCAAGAATAGCTTTCGAGCGTGCTACGGATAAAGGTGAGACAGAATGGCCATGACCTTGAATTCTACTAAAACCCTGCTGAAATCCGGTGCCGCCATGGTGGTGGTTCTTGGACTTGCGGCCGGTTTTAGTCTTAAGCCGACCCCGGCACAAGCCGGCGGTAAGGGCGCAGTTCTTTTCGGCGCCGGTGTTGTGACCGGCATCATCGTCAATGAAGCGATCAACAACAACCGCAGGCGCCAGCCGCCGCCGTACGCCGGTCCTCCGCGCCGCAGAGTTGCTCCTGCGCCGCGTCGCCGTACCACGACGACCCGGCGCAACCGTGGCTATGACCGCGCCGAAGCCATGCAGATCCAGACCGCACTCAACGATCTTGGATATGATGCCGGTGTTGTCGATGGTGTGATCGGTTCCGGCACAAGGCGGGCGATCCGGACCTTCCAGACCGAGATCGACGAAAATGCGACGGGCCGCCTGACCAACAAGCAGAAGATCATTCTTTTGGATCGGGCCAAGGTTGCTTCGACCGGTGGCAATCAGAATGTTGCCGAAGATCAGGACCGCAACAACCAGGTCGACCAGGGCAGCCGCGATGACGATCAGTCCGGCAACGAACGCGTCACGACGAACAACGGTGGCTCGAACTACGACTGGACCGAAGTTCAGCAGGCCCTGAATGCACTTGGATATCCCGCCGGCAAAGAGAACGGCCGGATGACCAAGAGGACCCGCGATGCAATCAAGGCGTTCCAGACCGACATCTCGCGCGAGCCGACCGGCGTTCTGACGGCCGAAGAGCAGGGCATCCTGTTCGAGGACGCCGAGGATCTGGCGTCCGACGAGCCCGAGACCAATAATGACGACGATCAGGTCACGCAGAACGAACAGGAGGACGGCGACCAGGTTGTTCTTCTCGGTGCCGATCCTTCATCCCAATCAACCGATAATGGCGGCGGCGGTGTTACCAACAACCTCGTCCTCACCGAGTATCGGGCGGTATCGTCCATAAGCGATCCGTTGAATCAGCTCCGGGCCGTGCGCGATGCGCGGGAAAACCCGCCTGCTTTTGTTGCCGATCTTTCGGCGGCGGACAGGCTGGCACGTGAATCGCAGCTGTCGCAGCTTGAGACGGACGTGAAGGACGAACTTTTGTCGCCGATCGTTGAGCAGGCCGAGAACGCTCCGGTGTCGGTTGCCGGCGTCCGCCAGATCGCGGCGCTCGAAGGCAGCGCCGAGTCGGTCTTCGCGGTGGTCGGACAGCAGGACAGCGAGCCCTATCGCAATCGTCTGCAGTCGCGCCAGCAACGGATCATGGAAGCCCTTGTGTCCGACCAGGTTGGAGAACTGAAGAGCTATCCCCAGTCGCTGGACGGACTGCAACAGAGCGCCGCGTGGTACGAGCGCTTCATGAAGGACTATTCCGGCTTCAACGACAATCCGCTTGTGGTTGAGGCGGTCGACACGTTCGAAGCGGATCGCAACGAACGTCTGACGGCAATGTTCCCCGAGTTCGAAAAGGATGTGGCCGGATTGTCCAATCCCGAGGACGGGGCGTCCGAGCTGATGGCGAATTATCTGTCATGGCAGGGCGACGAGGCGTTGCCGATCTCGCTCGAATACAAGTTCGTGGTGGCGCAGCACCAGTAGCGCTGCCCGCATGACCCGACTTTGGGGCCGCTCGCGGCTCCACCCGGCACGGCCGCTCCTGGTGAGCGGCCGTTGCCTGTTGTGGCTTGAGGTTTTTTGTCTTCTAGTGTGCGCGGGACTGGTGGCCGCGGCCGGAGCGGCGGCACAGGGCGGGACGGCGAAAGTGGCAAGCGGCGCACAGGTACTTGTCGAAGAAGACTTCAGGCGGTTTGCCGGGGCGCGGGTCGGCCTGATCGTCAACCAGACCGCGCGTGTCGGACCCGATCATCTTGCCGATCTGGTGTTCGCTTCCAGGAATGTTTCCCTGGTTGCCCTGTTCGCGCCGGAGCACGGGCTTCGAGGCGATGCCCATGCCGGTGAAGAAGTGGTCGACAGCCGGGACACGCGCACCGGAGCGCCGGTCTATTCCCTCTACGGCAAGTCGCGCACCCCGACAGCCGCCATGTTGCGCGGCCTCGACACGCTTGTCTTCGACATCCAGGATGTCGGCGCCCGTTTCTATACCTACATCACGACAATGGGGCTGGCGATGCAGGCGGCGGCGCGCTCGGGTGTGCGTTTCGTCGTGCTCGACCGGCCCAATCCGCTCGGCGGCGAGTATGTTTCCGGTTTCGTCATGCGCGACGCGAACCGTTCCTTTGTCGGCAAGTATCCGATCCCCATTGCCCACGGCATGACGGTTGGCGAACTGGCGCGGATGATCAAGGGGGAGGCCATGCTGCCGGGCCTGGAGAAGCTTGATCTTCAGGTGGTCCCCATGCAGGCCTGGACGCGCGCGATGCACTGGCCGGACACCGGACTGGACTGGGTCAATCCGAGCCCGGCCATCGTCGACTACGAAACCGCCCTGATCTATCCGGGAATGGGGCTGTTCGAGGCAACGGCGGTGAATTACGGCCGAGGCACCGATGAACCGTTCCGCCTGATCGGCGCGCCGTGGCTCGATGGAGAGGGTCTGGCGGCTGAACTGACGTCCCTCGGTCTTGCCGGACTGCGCTTCGAGGCGGTGCGCTATGAGCCGCGGAGCACCGGGGCGGGAGCCTTCGATCCGGCGTATGCGGGAGAACGCATACCAGGGGTCCGGCTGATAATTACCGATGCCAAGCAGGTTCTGCCGGTGGAAGCCGGGGTCGACATTCTTGCGGCGCTTGTGCGCCATGCCCGTGCGGCGGGGCATGACAACATCATCGACAAGCGGGCGTGGCTGGCCAAGATCTCCGGCACCAAGAATCTGGCGCGAATGATCGAAGCCGGTAAGAGCGCCGACATGATGGTTGCGCAGTGGCGTGAGGAAGTGTGGACCTTCCGGGCCCTGCGGTCGTCCTACCTGCTTTATGAATGATGCCGGCGGTCAGTTCACCCCGTGCGGGTAGAACGAGTAGGTGAGGGAGTAGCGTGTCCCCTGATTGCACAGCTGAACGGTGTGATAGGACTGCGGTGAGATGCCGAACGTGATCGCATCGCCGGCCAGCGGAGGGTACTGAACGTGCCCGGCGCGGTCGAGTTGTTTGCCGGTTGACTTGAGCAGCCAGAGTTCGCCCCCGGCTTCCCACGACCAGTCGCGGGTGATGAAGATGACAATGCGGTGTGACGGCGCGGCATCGTGAAAATCCGTGTGCGGGCGAACGCCCTGACCGGTCGACATCTTGTTGGCGATCAATTCGCATTTGTCGCCGAATTCGACACCGTAAATTCCCGTCAGCCAGGACTTCAGGGCGGCGATCGTCTCGTCGGTGCCGAGGAACTCAAGCTCATCGGGAAGTCCGCTGTTGATGAACCAGATCGGGCCGTCGTCGGGCGCGCTGCCTTCCGGCAGGTGCCACTGATCGGTGTTCTCGAAATAATCATAGATCGTCGCACACACATCGGCGGACAGAAAGCCCGGTGAATACAGATGCTGGAATGGATCGTGGCGTTCGATCGCGATTGGCTCGGCAATGTTCATGGTGATCGTCCCTCCATCCCGTCTATATCTTATAGTTAGTTCATTCACAGCTGCGTAGTGTGAACCAGATCACAAACGCACCTGCTTTTCCGGTCCGTGCAGCATGAGGTTTGGTTGGCAAAGGTTCAGGGCCGCCGTGCACAGATTCTCAGCCCGCCGAGGACGCCGGATGCGGAGAGATCGGCGGCCGTCTTGTAGAAATCTTCCATGCCGTCGGTGATCTCGGCGCCATGCAGATCAAGGTTTCGCTCGCGCCGGGCGTTCCAGGCATCGTGGCGTTCACGGGTGAACGAGGCCCAGGCGGCACTCACGTCTTCCGCGACGACATCCTCAAATCCCGCCGCGCGCAACTGGTCTTCGTAGCCGGTCGGGGTCGGAAGATAGGGGCAGAGGATCTTGTCCTTGAGAAGCACCCACTCTTCGGCCGAGGGCTCGGTGTGTTTTGCGAAGTCTTCAACGTATAGGCGGCCGCCGGGCTTGAGCGCATTGAAGCATCTGGCGAACAGTGCTTCGCGGTCCGGAATGTGGAGAAAGCAGAGGAACGAGACGAGAGCATCGAACTGACCTCCGTTCTGCCCTCCATCGAGCACATCTCCGCAAACATGGGCGACGCTGTCCGCAAGGGCGCAGCGCTGCGTAAGGTGCATGGCGGTTTCGTTCAGGTCGAACTGCAGCTCGAGTGCGGTGACGTGGCAGCCGGTACTGCTCGCCAGATAACGTGCCGGTCCGCCAATGCCCGAACCGACTTCGAGCACCCGCGCCTGTGCGTCAATCCCGATTGCGGCGGCGGCGTGGTCGACCGCCTCGGTGCCGTAGTAGTGATACTGGTCGAACGGTGTCAGGTCATCGACGCTCAGCGGCGCGTCATCGTCGATTCCGAGCGCGTGCAGCTCGGTCAGAATACGCTCCACTTTGTTGTAGAGCTTCATTGTTTTCATTGATTGCATGTTTGTCGCTTCAACCCGAGATCACGATCGGCATAGGTGGTTACATCTAAGCCGAGAAAGGTAATGCATTTCCGGTTTGTTTGAAAACAGACAGGGGCATGGACGTTGAATCGATTTCAGGGCGTGCCGGGACAACATCTGTGTTGACTCCTGGCCGTCCGGGAGGCTCATCATGGCGAACATCGCCGCCAGCTTCTCAACCACGACCGTCAGCAGGCTCTGAATGAACGAAAGACCGCTCGATCCTTCGACCAATTTGCCATTGTCCTCGATGCTTGACGCATTGGCGGTGGACGGTATGGACGGCTGGACCGTGCACTACCGCGCCCTGGCCGACAGGGCCGCCGGCGGCGATGTGATCGTGCTGTCGGTCGGCGATCCCGACTTTGCCACCCCGCCGGCAATCACCGATGCCGCCATCAAGGCGCTGCATGACGAGGAGACGCATTACACGCTGGCGGGAGGCATCAAGCCGCTGGTCGCGGAAATCGCGACGCATGAAAGCGC
>JAJFHL010000252.1 GCA_021775615.1 Hyphomicrobiales bacterium | reverse complement strand
GTCGAGCCCTGCCAGCCGCAATTCTCAAAAGTGTAGGGAACGTCGAAATCGCATTCGAGCCCCAGCCGGCCTTCGCCGTCGCGAATAGACACGGACAGATCGATCAGCTTCATTTACTTAACTCCCGGCTTTGCTTGAAATAAAGGGTGATCAGGCGGCGTGTCCGGTCAGCATCTGGGTAAAGCGGCCGGCATGACGCTGAACGATGCGCCCGACGTCATCGACGTTTTCCCCATTGAGCCTTGCGAACGGCGCGGCGACGCCAATCGCCCCGATCACCTGGCCGGAACCGGAAAAAATCGGCGCCGCGGCGGCGCCCACATCGTCCATCCATTCCGCCAGATTGATGCCGTAGCCACGGCTTCTGGTTGCGGCGAGCTCGGCGCGGAACGCCAGCTCGGAGGTGATGGTCCGCTCGGTCAGGCGTTCCGGTCCAGCGCGGATGAGCGCATCCACCACCGCGGCATCGCCATGTGCAAGGATTGCCTTTCCCGACGCCATGCAATGAGCCGGCTGGCGGTCTCCGCGAGAAACAAAGGCTCTGATCCTGCGCGGGCTTTCCGCGGTATCGAGATAGATGACATCACTGCCTCTAAGCACCGCGTAATGCGCGGTCTCGCCCGTCTCGCGGGCGAGGTCGGCGAGGATCGGCCGGCAGGCCGGCACCGACGGCTGCTGGGCAAGAAACCGCTCGGCCAGGGTGAGAAGCGAGGGCCCCAGCGTATAGGTGCGCGCCTCGGTGTCGTGGATCACATAGCCGAGCTGCGACAGCGCCTTCAGGTGCCGCAGCGCCGACGCTTTCGGAACGCCAGTCCGTTCGGCGATTTCGGCAAGCCCGATCGCGCCCGCCCCGTGGTCGAACGCCTCGAGAAGTGCGAACCCCGCCAGAACACCCTGGGACGGTTTTGCTTTGGTATCGTCGTGTATCATAATTTCATATTTGAAACACTAATTTCATATTTGACTCTTCTTTGGCGATTTTTCGCACTCAGGTCAAGCGCAATCGTGCAGAGCGGCCGCGAAACGACGGTCCACCTTCATTGTCGCTTTCGGAAAGACCTACCCGGTCCTACGCCGGCCGGTCAGCCCAGCTTCCGGTCGAGCCAGTCGCGCAGGCGCACGCCGTTGCCGATCACCGGCAAAAGCCAGCGGGCATTGCCTGAATAAAGCGCGTGGTCCGGAAATCCGCCTTCGTCGAAGGCGCAGGCGTAATTCGCCACACCGGCAATCTTGCGCGCGACCTGCGTACCCAGATAGGTCATCATTGCGACGCCGGATCCGTTGCAGCCCAGCGCGTAGTGCAGGCCGTCAAGCTGGCCCGCATGCGGCTGCTCGTCGAGGGTCAGCGCCACGTTGCCCGTCCAGGCGTGGCTGATCGCAGTGCCTTTCAGCTGCGGGTAACGATCTGTCATGAGCCGATAGAGCAGCGGCGCCATCTCGGTCGGCGTGATGTCGCGCCATTTGACCCGGCTGCCGAAGATCATCCGCCGCCCGTCACAGGACAATCGGTAAAACGTGACAATGCGCTTGGTGTCCGAGAAGGAGCGGTTCTTCGGACTGAGGCTCCGGGCGAGGTCGGCCGGCAGCGGTTCGGTGGCAATGATATAGGGGCGAAGCGGAATGAGCCGGCGTTTGAACTGCGGCGTCACATCGCCGGTATAGCCGTTGGTCGCGATGACCACGTCACCCGCAATGGTCTCGCCCCGCGACGTGGCGACCGACCAGCCCGAGCCGTTCCGCTTGAGAGAAGTGACCTCCGCCCGGGCGCAGACGGCAATGCCGCGGCGCTTGCAGGCATCGCGCAGGCCCTTGAAGTAGAGCGCGGGATGCAGATGCGCCGCTTCGCCGGTGACCATGCCGCCAAAATAGAAATCGCTGCCGATCTCATCGCGCTGCCGTTCCGGCGGAACCACATGGGCGTTCGCGCCGCAAAGCCGGTTGACCCGCTCCGCGGTCGCCTCAAGGTCGCGCAGGTGCGCCTTCGACCAGGCGCCGGTGAACCGCCCCGTCCTGTGCCAGCCGCACTCGATGCCTTCGTCTTCGATCACCCTTTGCAGCAGGTCAAATCCGTCGGCCGCATCCGACATCATGCGGTCGGCGCGCTCCGCGTCGGGACCTGAACTGATCAGCGGTTTCTTGATGGCATGAGTGCCGGCAACCATGCCGCCCGACCGTGTCGAAGCCCCGAAACCCGGATCGTTCGCATCGATCACCGTTGCCTCGATGCCAAGACGCGAAAGTTCCAGCGCCGTGGCCAGTCCCGCATATCCCGCGCCGATGACGGCGACACGGGTGTCCCGCGGCACATCGGCAAGATCGGGACTGGCCGGCTCGAAGGCCTCCCACCAGAAAGGGTATTCCCGGTAACCGCTGGCGAATATCATGCCGAAAGCCTCCTGATCACCTCGGCGCCTTCGGCAATCGCGGTCTGGACCGTCCGTGGCGCCAGGCTGTCGCCAACCACATGAACTTCGCCGAAGCGTTCGCGCGCAAGCTCGGCAAGATCCTCAACGCTTTGATTGCCGCGCCAGTTCACCAGCAGGTCTACATCGGCGATCTCGAACGCCTCGCCGGAATAGATGTTGCGCGTGAACACCCTGGCCGGACCAAGCCCGGTGACCTCTTCCATCGGCCGGAACGTAACGCCGCGTGAAAGCAGGAAGCGGTAGAGTTGGGTCTTGACCGTTCCGTCCACCTGCTCGGCAATGGCGGCATCGGCCGAGACCAGGGTTACCGACGCCTTCGCTTCGGCCAGCACCTCGGCCGCTGCAAGAGCGTTGCGCCCGCCGCCCTCATCGACGATCACCGCATGGCCGCACGCTTCTCCCGCAGTCCCCGCCAATACTTCCGCCGGTGTCGCGATTGGAAATCCGCAGGCCTCGGCGCCCGCAATCGGCTCGGGCGCCGCCGGGCGCGATCCGGTGGCGAGGATCAGAATGTCGGCATCGATACTGCCCAGTGTTTCCGCCGTTACCGTTCTCCCAAGGTGAACCCGCACCTGTCGCCGGGTGAGTTCGCCCTCATACCAGGCAACCGAAAGGCCGTATTCTCGGGCAAACGGAGAGTTGGCCCAAAGGCTCAGTTGACCGCCAAGCCGGTCGCCGGCCTCGAAAAGGTCGACCTGGTGCCCCTGCTCCGCTGCCCGGCGCGCCGCCTCCAGACCGGCCGGCCCGCCGCCGATCACCGCGATCCTGCGCGGCGAGCGCACCGGCGGGTCGGCTGCAAACAGCATCTCGCGCCCCGCTTCGGGATTATGGAAGCAGCGCACCTCTTTGCCGTTGACCGCCCGGTTGATGCAGACATTGGCGCCGACACAGGGGCGTATCTCTTGGGCCCGGCCCGCTTCCACCTTGGTCACGATGTCCGGGTCGGCAATATGCGCCCGTGTCATGCCCACCATGTCCGCATCGCCCCGCGCGATGATGGCCTCTGCCATGGCCGGATCGGTCACCCGCCCCGTGACGAAGACCGGAATGTCCACCGCCCCGCGAATGGCGGCGGCCAGCGGAACGAACTGGCCATGCGGGGCCGGGCTCGCCGGCCAGTGCTCCCAGCGCATGATCCGGTCATTGTTGGTGCCCGCCGCAATGTTGAGATAGTCGAGCGTTCCGGCGGCGGCCAGCGCCTTGGCGATCTCCACCATGTCGTCGCCGGTGAGGCCGCCCTCGACCATTTCGTCCCCCGGAATGCGGATACCGGCGATACAGTCGGGTCCGACCGCGTCGCGCACCGCCGCTGCCGCCTCAAGCGCAAACCGCACCCGGTTTGCGACACTGCCGCCATAACCGTCGGTGCGCCGGTTGGTCAGCGGCGACAGGAAGGCGCCGGGCAGATAGCCGAAAGCTGCAAGAATTTCGACGCCATCGAGACCCGAGGACCTGACAATCCGCGCCGCCGCGCCATAGGCGGCGATGACTTCCGCGATGTCTGCCGCCGACATGGCACGCGGCATGATCTTGAGGATCTGGGAGGGAACCGCGGACGGCGCCCACAACGGCTGGCCGATGTCGCCGTAGTCGATGGTTGCGGTCGAGTGGCCGAGCTGCACCAGAAATGTGCCGCCTTCCGCATGCACCGCATCGCCGAGCCGCCGCATGCCGTCTTCAACTCCCGGCTTGGTCAGATTGAGGCCGCGGCTGCTGTGGGCGTGACCCGTGCGGTGGAAGCCACTGGTGCCGGTCATCTGCAGCCCGGCCCCGCCGCGCGCCCGGCGGGCATGATAGGCGATATAGGCGTTCGAAGCGTAGCCGTCTTCTTCAAGGCCGGGAATGTGCCCGGTGACCAGCACCCGGTTACGCACCGTCCTTGCGCCTATCTTCAAGGGTGACATCAGATTGGAAAAGTCAGACCCCATGCATCGCCTCCCGCCATGACCACCCCCAGATCTAACCGCGCTTTACCGGGTTCGGTTGAGCGCGGAGTATTCGATCGACTTCAATGAGATCGAGCAGCTTGTCTGCGTCCCAAAGGTCGCTGCAAGACTAGGGCGTTTCACGTTCATACGGAATCGATTTGACCGAAGTTTCGCGTTTGCTGACGAGGCACAGATCTCACCGGGAAACCGGCCAAAGGAATTCACAAAGCACTGCGGGAACAGTTGGAGCGGGGCCGGATGCAATCCGGTCCCGCTCCGGGAAAAGTGCTATTTCCGCCGGCGCAGCAGCACCCAGATCAGCGCCAGTATCAAGACAAGGATGACAAGGATCAGCGCATAGATCACATAGATAAGCTGATCGAGTATCGGCCCGCAGCATTTTTCCGGATCACCGCCGCCATCCGGACCGGCCTTGCGTACATTGGCAAGACAATCTGCCGTCAGCGCCTTTCCCTTGATTCCAACTGTGATCAGGCGCTTGCCCTCTCTGGCGTCAGAGGGAACGGGAAACTGTGCGTTCAGTTCTCCGGCCGCGGTGGTTTGGCCTTCTCCGATCATCGTGTCGCCGAGTATGACCTTGACCGGAACATCGCCAAGAAAGCCCGCGGCTTTCACGCGCAAAATTGCACCAGCAGACACCGGATCAGGTGTCACCTCGCATACAGGAAAACTAGGGAAAACAAGGCGGAATACGACGCCACGCTCCTCCGGTGTGTTGTCCAGCCTGTCCACAATTTCACCGACCGTGCCGGCTTCACCGCGCGCCATCGCCTGCAGACGTGGGCGTTCGACCATCGGTCCGCGCAAGGTGTTCGGGAATATCACCTCGACTGTGTGGCCGACGAGTTCCCGGATGCTCTTTCCGCCCGGTGCGATCGGATCGATAATGTCGACGATCGGATTGACGCGCGCCCGAACGTCTTTTGACTTGTCGAGTTCCGCGAAGCCTTCAATTGCCGGATCGAAGCGCCATAGCGTTGCTTCTGCAACAAGTGCGACGTCTGGCGTCTGCCCGTCGGGCGGAACGACCTGAACCGTAACCGGACGCACTGTCACGCGGGCGACGATTTCGGCGCCGGCAAAAGCCGTCGGCACCGCCAATGTCTCGGGCCGGCCCCCGGTGTTTGCATCTCCGTCTGTATCGATGAAGGTGAAAAATTCGACGCTGCCAAAGTCGGCCAGCTTGGCGGTGAATGGCCCGGCGACTTCGTGGACGACAAGGGTCGTGGCGTCGTCCTGGTCGGCCAACGTCACGAGTCGCAAATCAAGAAAGGCTTCCTCCACGTCTCGGCCCTGATCGACATGTGCGTCACTGCGCGTTGAACAGTCGGTATCCGTACCGGTCAGCTTGCATCCGGGAACCGACGGAGCAGTGTCCGAAACGAGTGCGATCTGGTTCACCACATCACCCTCGTCGTCGGTGATGGAATTGCTCAGGTCGAAATTGTCACGAACCCCGTCATTGGCAACGTCGGCCGGGCTCGAACGCATGATGTTAACATCGCTGTTGGCGTGGTTCAGCGCGGCGGGCAGGGCATGGCCGGCTTCATGGCCGAAAGTGCCGTCAAACGGGTCGCGAAGATCGCCTTCCGGCGTCGGATCGGGAAACGCGAACGCATTGTCGTGCACCCAGAGTAACCGGCCCCCGGACCGCCCAACGCCATTGGCCACCGGCTCGCCGGCGCCATTTACCAGCCGCCTCGCGACGATGGCAATGATACCGATGTCGTCGACGCCGTGATCATCCCGCCACGCCTCAATACATGCGTCTCGCGCCAGATCGCGCTCGGCGCGCGGCGAAGACAGCAAATCTCCGTATTCGTGATCGGGATCGGACGTGTCCGGATCCGGGATAATCGGAAAATTAAGGGTCGCATCCTCGGCGATGTTCCACAACGCCGACCTGAACGTCACGCCCGCCTGCGGAATGTAGGTGCGATCGCTTGGCCGCTCATGCCGCCGCCATAGCACGGTATCGGTGTTGGGTTCGCCAACGAGGCTGGGATCGGTGAAGGCCGGAGCGCCAAGTTCACCGGGATCCGCAACACCATTGCCATTGGCATCGTCACCAATCACGCACCACCGTACGGGCAGAGAATAATCCTGCGCAAATGCCGAAGACACGATCAACGACGCTGTCAGGCAGGCACACAGCGCCACCCACCGAAGTGAGGCCGTGTATGGAACCGGACTGCTCATTCCGACACCCCCTATATGTTCTGTGACGTATCGTTGCGGTACACTTCGCTGAAGGGCGCCGCCGCACTCGGAAATTTGTCTATATAATATGAATTTACACGCAAAAGCGTGGATTAAATATATCAAAAATGTGCCTTCTTGCCGTCACCACAAGAATTCTAAGTAGAATTCGTGACCACAGAAAGCCGAATACTAATGACGAACTACAGAAAATTACACGAGTGAGGTTTTTTTGTGGCACGTGTTCGGAGAAATTGATTTATCATCTGTTTTGGGCATGGCAATGCAATTCGGCGCGGCGGCGGTTGCTTCATTCCATTTCAACAAAAGAACAGCGCGTTCAGTGTGGCAGCCGTGCCCGAAGATGGTGTGGGCAGTGTTCTCCGCTGTCGAGCACGACAATCATCGCCTGCCACGTCTCGATCATGGACTGGATGAGCTCCACACCGTGTCTTGCCTCAAGGTCGCCGCGGCGCGGCCCTTCGAGCAACGCCAGTTCGTCCTTCGCGACTTCCGCATACCAGGGGTTCCGGTTGACCAGCGCTATGTCCACGAAGCCGGCGGCCGCCAGCGCCTCCTCGTAACTGCGCGGCGAGCCCATGGCGAACCCCAGATCCTCAAGCTCGATATAGCGCTGCATCTCGGGCGAAGGCTCCCCGTCGTGCGAAATCAGCCAGTCCGAGACCGCGAACCACCCGCCCGGCCGCAACACGCGAAAAGCCTCGCGCGAAAGGAACGCCTTGTCCGGGATATGGATCACCGCATCCTTGGAGAAGACAACATCGAAGCTCCCGTCATCGAACGGAAACGGTCCGGGCTCGACCTGCTGAATCGAAATCTCGTTGCCGAGCCCGGCAGCTTCCACCCGCCGCCGCGCTGCCGCACAGACACCCGGCTCGACATCGATGCCGACGGCCCGGGCGGCCCCGTGGTCGCGCACCAGCGACACCGTGATGGCGCCGGATCCACTGCCGATATCGAGCACGTGGCATCCGGTGAGGTCGATGCCGGTAATCACCCGCGAAACCTCTTTCGGCCCGCCCGGCGACAGGTATCCCTCGCCCCACATGCTTTCCAGGAAGGCGA
Organism: Hyphomicrobiales bacterium; assembly: GCA_021775615.1. Lineage (GTDB taxonomy): Bacteria > Pseudomonadota > Alphaproteobacteria > Rhizobiales > JAJFHB01 > JAJFHM01. The sequence continues at coordinate 4,728 of JAJFHL010000252.1, read as the reverse complement.
TCATCTCGTCGCCATAGTGCGGATCGTCACCAGACATGACGGCTGCTTACCCCTTCCCCGGATGCATTCCGCGTTTCATCACTCCGCCGGAGGCAAATCCGCCATCGACGCTCATGATGTGGCCGTTGACGTAGGACGCCCATTCGCTGGCCAGGAACACGGCCGCCGCCGCGACTTCCTGTGTCGTTCCGTAACGGTTTGCCGGTGTCGCCGCGGTATAGGCGCGCCGGGTCTCGTCGTCATGCATGCGGGCGACGAGTTCGGTATCGATCGGCCCGGGCGCCAGGGCATTGACGGTGATGCCGCATTCAGCAAGTTCCACCGCCAGGGTCTTGGTCAGGGCGATGACGCCGCCTTTGGATGCGCCATAGGCAGTGCGGCCGGTGCCACCCCTGACCCCCGCTGCCGACGACATCAGCACGATCCGCCCGTAGCCTCTGGGCACCATCAACCGCGCCGCTGCCTGGGCGCACAGGAATGTGCCCGTAAGGTTGATCCGAATGATGCGGTCCCATTCCTCAAGCGTGGTGTCGAGGAGCGAACGCTCGACACCGACCCCGGCGCAGTGGATCAGAATGTCGAGGCCGCCGAAGGTTTCGAAGGTTTCCAGCGCCATCGCCGCAACCGATGCCTGATCGGACACATCCACAAGGCACGCACCGACCGTTCCACCCTGAGCCCTGAGCGTTTCGGCAACGGACAGCGCTCCTTGTGCATTGATATCGGCGATCATCACCTTGGCGCCCGCGGCGCACAGCGCTTCCGCCGTTGCCCGGCCGATACCGCTGGCCCCTCCGGTCACCAGCGCGGCACGGCCTTCAAACGACATTGGATGAGTACCCCGTCTCAGATTCCGGTCCTAGAGCCCATTCGATGAATTCCGAGCCGCTTTGACCGGGTTGTCTTGCTGCGTGGTCAGGCGCGCTTCGCAATGCGATGTGGGACATCGGATAAGAAGCGCAACGCCGCCACGCGGCGAGACAACCCGGCCTTCGGTGGGCCAAATCAGCCCACCGGCAGCGTTGCGCCGCTTGCCCGATGCCCCGCATCGCGCGGCGCGACGCGCCTTGCCGGTGATACTGATTTGGTCCATCAAAGTGACTCCGAATTCATCGAATGGGCTCTAGATCCCGGTTTTCCACGCTTCTTCGATATAGATTTCGCGCAGGCGCCGCGCCACCGGGCCCGGCTGCCCACCGCCGATCTGGCGGCCGTCGATTTCGACGATCGGCATGACGAAGGTGGATGCGCTGGTGAGAAACGCCTCTTCGGCCCCATAGGCCTCATCGATAGAGAACAGCCGTTCGTCCAATTCGACACCGGTCTCGTCCATGTAGCGCAGCAGCATGCGCCGGGTGACGCCGGGCAGCACCGCGTTGCTCAGGGGCCGGGTCACCACCTTGCCGTCCTTGACGATGTAGGATGTCGAGGACGTGCCCTCGGTGACATGGCCGTCTTCGATCATCCAGCCTTCGAAGGCGCCCTGGGCTTTGGCGATCTGTTTCGACATCGCCTGGGCCAGCAGTGCGATCGACTTGATGTCGCGCCGCTGCCAGCGGATGTCCGGCATGGAAACGATCTTCACGCCGGTCTTGGCGTTGGTCGTGTCGAGAAGCTCGCGCGCCTGGGTGAAGGCGGTGAGCACCGTCGGCGTGTTTTCCGGATAGTAGAATTCGCGGTCGGCGACACCGCGGGTGATCTGCATGTAGACGCCGCCCTGGTCGAGATCGTTTCGTCTGATCAGCTCGCGGTGCACTTCGATGAGCTCTTCACGGGAGCACGGCCAGGCGATCTCGAGTTCGCCCAGAGACCTGTCGAGACGTTCGAGATGTGGCTCCGCGTCGATCAGCTTGCCGCCGAGCACCGCGGTCACTTCGTAGACGCCGTCGCCGAAGAGATAGCCGCGATCGAAGATCGACACCTTGGCGTCCGCCTCATCCACATACGCCCCGTCGACATAAACCGTGCGGCCCATCACTCTGCCCTCCGCCTTTTGATCAGAAGTGCCATTGGCCAGAAATCGCAAGGCAGGTCAAGGTTCACAGCTCGCACACCACCTTGCCGAAGTGCACGCCCCTGGGCAGGGCGGCCAACGCCTCGGCAAGCCCGTCGAATTCAAAGCGGGTGTCGTCGATCACCGGACGGGTCCCGTTTGCCTCCATGGCGCGGACCATGCGGGCGAACATCTCGCACGAACCGACCGTGATCCCCTGCAGACGGATGTTCTGGGTGACCACGCGTCCGAGCGCCAGCTCGGCCCCGATGCCACTCAAGACGCCGATGAGGGAGATCGTGCCGCTCGGGCGCACCGCGCCGATCGACTTCTCCAGCGTTCCCGCCCCACCGACTTCGACAACATGGTCGACGCCACCGCCACCGGAGATCTTGCGCGCGGTCTTGTGCCAGTCCGGATCGGATGTGTAGTTGATCACATGATCCGCGCCGAGCGCCCGGGCCCGCTCGAGCTTCCCATCGCTCGACGAGGTGACGATGGCGGTGCACCCATGCATCTTGGCGAATTGCAGGGCGAAGAGCGAAACCCCGCCGGTGCCCTGCAGCAACACCACGTCGCCTGCCCGCACCTCGCCCTGCTCGGCAATTGCGTTCCATGCGGTGACGGCTGCGCAGGGCAGCGTCGCGGCTTCTGCCGCCGACAGATGCGCCGGCGCCTTGACCACGGCGCTGGCCGGCACGCACATCAGTTCCTGAGCGGTGCCGTCAAGCGGCCCGCCATGGGCGCCGAGATGGGTCGTTGCACTGGAGGTGCCCGACAGCCAGGTGCGGCTGAAGGCCGGCGCCACCAGATCGCCCGGAGCAAACCCGCTCACCCGCGCGCCCATGGCCACCACTTCGCCGGCGCCGTCGCACAGAGGCACCACCGGCAGCTCGCCGCCCATGCGGCCATAGCCGCCCTGGCACATCACCAGATCGCGCGGGTTGATCGAAATCGCCTTGATCGCGATCACAATGTCGTCCGGCCCGGGTTCGGGTTCCGGCCGGTCAGTCGCCTTGAGGTTCTCAAGACCCCAGTCGCCCTCAAGCACCATCGCTTTCACGAGATTGAACTCCTTTTATTCCTGGATCCGGTGCCGGCCCGCTCCCCCTGCCCAACCACCCGATTAGGTACCCTCAGGGGTGGTTGGGCAGGGGGAGTGGGCCGGCCAGGCAATTCAGGCATCATGCACCCTCAAAGAATCTCATCGATCTCCGCCTCCGAATAGCCCGCTTCGCTCAGGAGCTCGCGGCCATGCTCTCCAAGACCTGGCGCATGGCGGCGCACCGGAAGCCTCTCGCCATCAAAGCGGAATGCCGTATCGGGCACTTCCATCGCACCTTCGGTCGGATGCTCGAAAGCCCTGAAAAAGCCTGTCGCATTCAACTGTTCATGATCGCGCAACTCGTCAAGCCGGTTGAACGGTCCGCACGGGATCTCAGCCTTTCGCAAAAGCGCCAGCCATTCCTCGCTGCTGCGTTCCGTGAGGAGGCCGCCGGCAATGGCATAGAGCTCATCGATATTGCGGGCCCGCTCGGCCATGGTGATGAACCTTGGGTCTGCGGCATGGTCCGGCCGTCCGACCAGGGCCCAGAAGCTTTCGAACTGCCTGTCCGTGTAAGGCAACATGCAGATGTACCCGTCTGCGGTCCTGTAGGGTTTGCGCTCACGCGACAGCACCCGATTGTAACCGGGCGGCCCCTCGGGCGGCGAGAACATGGCGCCGAAATGGTGTTCCACCAGGGTGAAGCCGACCAGCGCCTCGAACATGGCGGTTTCCACGTAGACGCCCCTGCCGGTCCGGCTGCGCTGGAAGAGCGCCGCCAGGAGCCCGTTCGCGGCCAGCAGCGCGGCGGTCTTGTCGGCGACGATGGTGGGCACCAGGACCGGCGCTCCGTCGCGCGCCGTGAAGGTGCCGGAAATGCCGGACTCGGCCTGAATCACGTCATCATAGGCCGGCCGGCCGCTGAACGGGCCGCCGTCCCGATAGCCATACAGCCCGCCATAGATGATGTCCGGCTTGGCGGCAAGAACGCTGTCCGGGTCAAACCCCAGCGACGCCATTTTCTGCGGCCGCATATTATGCACCAGCATGTCGGCGCCATCGATCAGCCGCCACAGTGCCTGGCGCGCCCGCTCGCGCTTGAGATCAAGCGTGATCGCACGCTTGTTGCGGTTGAGGCCGAGATAAAGGGCGCCCATGTCGGAATTGCGCCTTGGTCCGACCACCCGGGTCTGATCGCCGCCCGGCCGCTCGATCTTGATCACGTCGGCGCCGAAGTCCCCCAGGAGCTGCGTGGTGTAGGGCCCGTAGACCACCGTTGTGATGTCGAGGACGCGGATACCGCTCAAAGGAAGACCGGACATGGTGGACTACGGTAACCGAACCTTGTCGACGCCTGCCAGCTCGCAGGCATAATCCAGCAGCGCCGAGAAGTCCTTTTCCGCATATGCGCCCGAGCGTGCCGCGCCATAGACCGCGTGGGCCGCGGCGCCGACCGGCAGTCCGAGCCGAAAGTCGCCCGCCGCCTCCAGCGCCAGTCCCATGTCCTTGTAGGCGAGATCAATCTTGAAACCCGGCTCGATGTCGCCCTGCAGCACCTTGGTGGCGAAATTGACATGCAGCTGGCCGTTGGTGCCGGTGGTGCCGGCGTTGACCTCCTTCAGGACACCGATATCGAGACCGAGCTTGGCGGCCAGCGTCAGGGCCTCGGCGTTGACCTGTGTGAGGCACA
>JAJFHL010000251.1 GCA_021775615.1 Hyphomicrobiales bacterium | reverse complement strand
GTGCTGGCTGTTCGTCGGGTCGTGGACGTTCGCCTCGGTGTTCTCCTATCTCGGCGGCCATGACGTGATCGAACACTGGATCGTCTCTCTCGATATGGCGCCCTGGCAGTTCCTGGTCATGTGCCAGGCGATCATCTTCCTGCTCGGATGGCCGCTTGAGTGGTCGGAAATCCTGATCATCTTCGTGCCGATTTTCTTGCCCATGCTGGGCCACTTCGGCGTCGATCCCTTGTTCTTCGGCATCCTGGTCGCGCTCAACCTGCAGACCTCGTTCCTGACCCCGCCCATGGCGATGTCGGCCTATTATCTGAAAGGCGTGCTGAAGGACCAGATCGAGCTGGTGCAGATCTTCAAGGGCATCATGCCCTATCTCGGCATCGTCATCTTCTGCATGGTGTTGATGTATCAGTTCCCGGGCATCGCCCTGTGGCTGCCGGACTATCTGTTCGGGCCCTATGTGCCCTAGGGTCTGTTGAGCATGCTGTGGCAACTGACAGCGCTTGAGGCGGCCGAGCGGATCCGCGACGGCCGGTCAAGCTCCGAGGAGCTCGTGGCCGCCTGCCTCGAGCGCATTCGCGAAACCGACGGCGCCATTGGAGCGTGGGCCTATCTCGACGGTGAGCAGGCTCTGGAGCAGGCGCGGGCAATGGATCGGCTGCGTCAAAGGGGGCAACCGCTCGGGGACCTTCACGGCGTTCCCGTCGGCATCAAGGACATTTTCGATACACACGACATGCCCACCGAATGCGGCACCGCCATTCATAAGGGCCGTCAGCCGAACGACGATGCAACGGTCGTCAGCAAGCTGAAAGAAGCCGGCGCCGTCATCATGGGCAAGACGGTGACCACCGAGTTCGCCTTCATGCATCCGGCCGGCACCACGAACCCGCACAATGCCGATCGCACGCCGGGCGGATCGTCCAGCGGCTCCGCCGCTGCGGTCGCCGCCGGGCACGTTCCACTGGCGATCGGCACCCAGACCAACGGCTCGGTCATTCGTCCGGCCTCATTCTGCGGCGTTTACGGCTTCAAGCCGACCCGGGGTATCGTCTCGCGCGGCGGGGCCCTGCAGACGTCAAAGACCCTCGATCAGGTCGGCGGGTTCGCACGCTCGCTCGGCGACGTCGCGGCGCTGGCCGATGTGCTCAAGGGCTTCGACCGCGCCGACCCGACGACCCACGTGCGGCCGAAACCGCAGATGCTCGACGGCAGCCGCTCGGACCCGCCCATGGAGCCCTCATTTGCGTGGTTCGAATTGCCGTTCAACGACCGACTTGACGACGATGCGCGCGACGGCCTGATGGAACTGATCGAAGCCTTGGGCGCACGGGTTGAAGTGCTTCCGGCTCCGGCATCCTTTTCACGGGTGATCGAGTGCCACAGGATCGTACATGAGTATGAGATCTGCAGGCATCTCAGCGATGATCTCGAAACCCATTGGGACCTGGTGTCAGCAACGGTGCAGCCGGTGATCGAACGCGCCCGCACCTATAGCGATGACCAGTATCGCGATGCATTGGACATGGTTCAGGCCGCAGAAGACTATTTCAGTGCATTTTTCGCCGACTATGACGCGGTGCTGGCGCCATCGGCGACCGGGGAAGCCCCGCCTCTGACTTCCGGCACGGGCGATCCGATCTTTTCGACGTTGTGGACCTTCGCCGGCCTGCCGTGCCTGACCCTGCCGTTGCTCGCCGGCGCAGCCGGTTTACCGGTCGGGGTCCAGATGATAGGTTGCGCCGAGCAGGACGACCGGCTGCTGACCAGCGCCAACTGGCTGCAACTGCACCTTGATGATACTCCGGATGACGATGCGCCGGAAGGTGATGCGCCTGATGAGGGTGCGGACTGAGGAGACGAGCGGCATGCAGAGTGACAAGTTCAAACGGATCACCGGCTTCATCGGCTCAATCGTGCTGGCGGTTTTCATCATCGGTCTGGCGCACAGCATTTCCACCGGTTTCGCCGGGTTCTGGGGCGGACTTCCGTTCTGGGTGATCGCTGTCTTCGTACTGGCGCTGGTCTTTTACGACTACTGGGATGAGTGCCTGAGAAAACGCCAGTCGTGAGGCGCCCGAACCCCGCGTCCGACGCGCCGGAGGCTCGCGCGTGCCCGTAAAACCCACCCTGTGGATCTCCCGCAAGCTGTCCGACAACACACTGGCCCGGGCGGCGCGTGACTATGAGGTGATCCTCAACGCGCAAGACCGGGTTTATTCGGGCGACGAAATCATCGCCATGAGCGCGGATGTGGATGCCATTCTGCCGTGCCACTCCGAACTCTTCAGTGCCGACGTGGTGGCTCGGCTCTCGGACCGGCTGAAGATTATCGCCAATCACTCGGTGGGGGTCGATCACTGCGACCTCGGCGCGCTCGGCGCCCGCGGCATCGTCGTGACCAATACGCCGGACGTCCTGTCGGATGCCACCGCCGAAATCGCCATGCTCTTGTTGCTTGGGGCGGCACGACGCGCCGCGGAGGGCGATCAGATGGTGCGTTCTGGCGCCTGGACCGAGTGGAGCCCGTCGTTCATGGTCGGCACCCAGGTGACCGGCAAGCGCATCGGCATCGTCGGCATGGGGCGTGTCGGCCAGGTGATGGCGCGCCGGGCGCGGGGATTCGACATGGAGGTACACTACCACAACCGCTCGCGTCTCGCGGACGAGCTCGCACACGGCGCGGTCTATCACGACACCGTCGAGGGCCTGCTGGCAAACTGCGATGTGGTTTCACTGCACTGTCCGGCGACGCCCGAGACGACCGGCCTGATGAACGCGCAACGGCTTGCGCTGCTGCCTGCAGGCGCCATACTTGTGAACACGGCACGTGGCGCTCTGGTGGTCGAGGACGATCTTCTGGCCGCCATCGAGACGGGCCGGCTTGGCGCTGCCGGGATCGACTGTTTTATGACGGAGCCGGGCGGAAATCCGAAATTCGCCGCCCACCCGAACATCTTCATGCTGCCTCACATCGGCAGCGCGACACGCGAGACCCGAGACGCCATGGGCTTTCGGGCGCTTGACAATCTCGACGCGTTTTTCGCCGGGCGCGAGCCCGGCGACAAGGTGGCGTGAACGCGATCAGTTCGAGTGCGAGCCGCGCGGCACTTTCTTGCGATACTTCCTCTTGACGCGCTGGGTGGTGACGGGAGGCTTGGTGCCGGCGTGCGCCCACACGGCGCGCTGGGTGCCGGGACCCGGCAGGCCGTCTATGGTCGAGGAGTAGTCGCCATTGGTCAGAAGCTCGAGCTGCAGCATGCGCCAGAAATCGCGCGGCCACGCCCGGGTGTTCGAAACGAAGGGAGCGGCGTATTTCTGACCGCCGTCCGCGAGCGCGATCATGGCGTATTTGGCGGCAGTTTCATGATCCGGCTCGGCGCCCGAGGCATAGTGCTTGGCGAGCGCCAGAGACGCATCCTTGTCGCCATCGCCGGCCTGCTCGATCAGGCTGCGGATTTCGTCGCTTTCGGGGGTGGTCGCCTGGGCAACCTGAATCAGTGCCGGGACCTGCTGCGCAGCACCGATCAGCGGTGTGGAGGGCCCGATTGCGCCGGCGGCAGAAAGCCCCGCCGTTGCCGCGAACGTCATAAGCAATGCCGCTGACGTGGTCGCCGCCAATGTCCGGCGAAATGTGCCATGCGGCGGCTTTGAGTCCTTGGTGTCCATGAGACCTCTCCCTTTGATCATCGCGTGACGGCGTCGAGCCGACGCGACCATAGCCGCCAAGGCGTGCAAACGCACGCGGCAATGCTTCTGGCGACACTCCTCATCCTGAGGCCTATTTGGCCATCGCCGCGCGGCGGAACTGTGAGGTAAATCACATTCATTCGGGAAGGTGCATTTCATATTATCGTGAGGGATAGCCGATCCGCGAAGCGTTGAATTCGCAACTCCGGTCACATATATCCTGATCAGACAGCGTGTGTGGTGCCTATGAGGGCCACGAGGACGCGCGGCCGCTTGAACAAAAGGGCTTAAGACTATGGCGCCTGTCTCTGTATTCAGCAGTCCGTTTCTGCTTGGTTTCGAAGAACTTGAGCGATTGCTCGACCGGGCCACCAAGACGTCCGGAGATGGTTACCCGCCCTATAACATCGAGCGCGTAGCGCGCAGCGATGCGGCCCCCGAGACCTTGCGCATTATCCTGGCCGTCGCGGGTTTTTCAGAGGACGAACTGGATATTACGGTGGAGGAAAACCAGCTGGTGATCCGGGGACGGCAAGCCGACGACGGCGAACGCAGTTATCTGCACCGCGGCATCGCAGCCCGCCAGTTTCAACGCGCCTTTGTACTGGCCGATGGAATTGAAGTGGAAGGGGCCGAGCTGACAAACGGTCTTTTGTCCATCAATCTTGTGCGCCACGAGCCCGAGCGCGTGATTCAGAAGATTGAAATCAAGGGCTCCGACAGCTGATCGCGCAAACCGGCGTCAATCCCTCGGGCCCGCAGGGCCGAAAGGCAAGGAGTTGAAACATGGTAGAGAACGATACACTTGAGACCTTTGAAATGTCGCCCGACGAGTTCGCGCTTTGGGGCGACGGCCATGTTGCATATATCAGGCCGATCTCCGGCGATCAGGCGGCCAGAATGTTCGGTATCAACAGCGAGATCGAGGCCGACCAGATTCTCTACGTGCTGCACGGCGCCGATGGCAGCTACATGGCGATTTCAGATTCGCTCGAAGGGCTCGAGGCCAACGCCATGGAGCGCAATCTGCAGACCGTAAGTCTGCACTAGATCGCTTCACGTTCACATGGAATCGATCTAGACCTTTGAATTAGACCAATTAATCTGCGTTTAAGCGCAGTTCGATCCAATGAACCAATGTCAGGGTCAGGCGGCGTGCGACGCGGCCGGCTCGGTCAGGATCGCATAGAGCGCGGTGCGCTCTTCGGAGCCCCTCAGTTTGGTCGCCACGGAGCCGTCGCGCAGCATGCGCGAAACCCGCGCCAGGGCCTTCAGGTGATCGGCGCCGGCACTCTCAGGCGCCAGCAGCAGAAAGATCAAGTCAACCCTCTGGCCGTCCAGGGCGTCGAACTCAATCGGAGTGTCGAGCCGGGCGAATATGCCGTGGAGCCTTTCCAGGCCCGGCAGTTTGCCATGCGGTATGGCGATGCCATGGCCGAGCCCCGTGGAGCCCAGACGCTCTCGCTGCAACAGGGTTTCGAACACGTCGCGTGACGAGAGTCCGGTCACTTTGCCGGCCAGTTGGGCCAGTTCCTGCAGGGCCTGCTTTTTGCTCGAGACTTTGAGCGACGGCACCACGCCGTCTGTGCTGATCAGGTCGGAAAGCTGCATCTTGCTTCAGTTCCTCGCGTCATTTGTGCCGCCGCGCCAGTTTGCGCGCAGCACGGAAAGTCCGTTACGCCGGATCCGTCGGGCCTAGAGCCGCGGGTCCAGCCATCCAATGTTGCCGTCATCGCGGCGGTAAACCAGATTGAGGCCGCCATGGCCTGCGTTCTTGAAAATCACAAAAGCGGCATCCGAGATGTCCAGCTTCATCACCGCCTCTCCCACGGTCAGTTCCTGAACCTGGGCCGTATCTTCGGCAATGATGGTGGGATTGGGATCCGACGTCTCGTCTTCATTGTCGTCGCTGGCGGCGATGACATAGTTCGAGGCATCGATCGCGCTTACCGGATCGGACCGCCTTATGTGATGATCCTTCAGCCGGCGCTTGTACCGGCGCAGACGCTTCTCCATCCGCTCGGCGGCCTGTTCGAAACAAGCATAGGCATCGGCCGCACGTCCCTGCGACTGCAAAGTGATACCGGTGCTCAGATGGATGGTGCAATCCGCCTTGAACTCGCCGCCGTCCTTGGCAAGGGTGACATGGCCATCGGCGGTTCCGTCAAAGTACTTTGAGACGTCGCCGTTCATCCTCAGCTCGACCTGAGATCGCAGCGCATCGCCAACGTCCATGTTCTTTCCGGAAATCTGAATTTTCATGGCCGTCTCGCGGTCACCTCTTGGTGATTGCCTGCCAGGCAGATGTGAGATCTCAACGATGTGCCGTGGATGTATCCGGTCCACCCGCATCATTCTTGCCATGTCATTAAGGCAATGCGTGGACCGCGGTTCCCATATGGCCCCCTAGGGCGAGCGGAACCTAGTGAGCCGGAAGCCCGAAGTCAACAGGCCAGTACCGCGGCTGTGCAAAAAAATCGACGGATTGCGTCCTTCCCCCTTTTTCTCACCATATATTGTAAATGAATAACGTCGCAACACAATAGATTGTGCGAACAGCCAGCCGCATTCAGGCCATGGCGCGCTTTTCGCGGCGGCGCTGGACGGAAGACGGAATGCCCATGGACTCGCGGTATTTGGCGACTGTGCGGCGCGCAATATCGACGCCGCCCTGATGCAAAATTTCCACAATTTTGTCGTCGGACAGCACCTTGGCCGCCGGCTCCGTATCGATCAGTTCCTTGATCCGGTGACGCACGGTTTCCGATGCGTAGGCCTCGCCGCCTTCCGATGAATTGATCGCCGATGTGAAGAAATACTTCATCTCGAAGATGCCGCGAGGGGTGGCCATGTACTTGTTGGACGTGACCCGGCTGACGGTCGATTCATGCATCTCGATCTCGTCGGCAATGGTCTTGAGATTGAGCGGTTTGAGATGCTGGATACCGTAGGCGAAGAAAGCGTCTTGCTGACGGACGATCTCGCGCGACACCTTCAGGATCGTGCGGGCGCGCTGATCCAGCGACTTGACCAGCCAGTTGGCGTTCGAGAAGCATTCCGAAATATAGGTCTTGTCTTCGTCCCGCTTGGCGCTGCCATGGACGGTGCCGTAATACTCGTTGTTGATCAGGACCTTCGGCAGGGTCTCGGTGTTGAGCTCGACAAGCCAGCCACCGTCGTTTGCCTCGCGCACGAACACATCCGGCACCACCGGGTGGACCACCACCGCGCCGAACGCCCCGCCGGGTCTCGGATTGAGGTTGCGGATCTCCGCCATCATGTCGAACAGATCTTCCTCATCGACGCCACACAAACGTTTCAGCGCCGGGTAGTCGCGCTTGGCGAGGATCTCCAGATTCACCACCAACGCTTCCATTGCCGGATCAAGACGGTTCTGCTGGACCAGTTGCAATGAGAGGCATTCGGCGAGATCACGGGCGAGTATGCCGGGCGGATCGAACTGCTGCATCTTCTGCAGGACAGCCAGGACATCGGCTTCAGGCGCCCCGAGCTGTTCGGCAACCTGCTCCAGATCCGCCGACAGATAGCCGTTTTCATTGAGCATACCGATCAGATGCACGCCAATCAGCCGGCCGGCCGGATCGCTGATGGAAAGATTAAGCTGCTCGGTGAGATGCTCGGACAGCGTCTTTTCCCGGGTCAGGGTGGATTCGAGATCGAAGTCGCCGCCCTCCCAGCTCGACGTCTTGTTCTCGCGCAGGGAAGACCATCCGCTTTCGCCGCCCGGAGCCTCGGTCTTGCGAACCTGGGCCTCGGCCTTGGATTCGTCGGAATAGACATTGTCATAGTCGGTGTCGAGCTGCTCGAAACTGGACGCGCCGGCACTCTCGTCGCCGAGCTCAAGACCATGATCCGGCGCTTCCTCGCCGTCACCGCCATCCGCGGTTTCGGTCGCGGGTTCGGCAGCCGGCGCGATCTCGCCGGGAACATCTTCACGTTCGAGCAGGGGATTTGTTTCGAGTTCCGTCTCGACAAACTCGTTGAGCTCCATATTGGACATCTGCAGCAGTTTGATCGCCTGCTGCAGCTGCGGCGTCATCACCAGGGACTGACTTTGCCGGAGTTCTAAACGAGCCTTGAGCGCCATTTGCGTCTGGATGCCTTCTTCAAGTTCTGGTTATTGGCGTCAAAATGGTTGGTGTGCCGGGATGCGCATGTCCCTACAGGCTGAAACTGTCGCCGAGATAAATGCGGCGGACATCTTCATTGCCGACGATTTCATGCGGCGTCCCCTCCATCAACACCCGCCCTTCATGGATAATGAGCGCCCGGTCGATGAGGTCGAGTGTTTCACGCACGTTGTGATCCGTAATAAGCACCCCGATGCCTCGGTCCGTGAGGTGTCGAACCAGGGTGCGGATATCACCGATTGCAATTGGGTCAATTCCCGCGAACGGTTCGTCGAGCAGCATAAAGGCAGGCCGGGTCGCGAGCGCTCGCGCGATCTCGACGCGACGACGTTCTCCGCCAGAGAGCGCAACAGCCGTCGTACGCCTGAGATGTGTGATGGCGAATTCTTCAAGTAGTCCATCCAGTATATGGTCCCGTCTCTGCCGATCGCGTTCGACCAGTTCAAGCACTGCCCGAATGTTCTCTTCCACTGTCAGGCCGCGGAAAATCGATGCTTCCTGCGGCAGGTAACCGATGCCCATGCGCGCGCGCTGGTACATCGGCAAGTGGGTGAGATCGACGCCATCAAGCGCGATCGAACCGTAGTCCGCCGGTATCAACCCCGTGATCATGTAGAACACGGTTGTCTTGCCGGCGCCGTTGGGCCCAAGCAACCCTACGGCCTCACCCTGACGCACGGAGAGAGAAACGCCGCGAACCACAGGTCTGCGCTTGTAGCTCTTGCCCACGGAATGGACGGTCAACCCTTGGGACGGAGGCGCGGGTCGCACAGCACGCGGGTGCTGCACATCGTACTCCTCTCCCCGTCGGGCGGCGTCCTCTATGGGCTGCGCTGCCTGTGTTCCGGGATCTGTGAACTGCCTGTTCACCTCGCTCCGAACCCCTTCATTAGAGTGGTATATCGATTAAAATTCAGTGAAAGTCTCACGACGCGGCTGCCCTGTCACCTTCTTTTGGCCACATCCGGAGCGGGATCAGGAAAACTGGATACCGGTTTCCCGTCCGATCCTGCTCAAGAATATGGCAATTGATCACGCCTAGCGACTTGAGTGGTTCCATCCAAGTCGACCGAGATCTAGAGCGGGATCAGGAAAAGTGGATACCGGTTTTCCGTCCGATCCCGCTCTAAAACATTAGAATCGATCACGTTTTATCGACTTAGGTGATTCAACCTAAGTCGATCGTGATCTAGTTGAATATGCCCTGGACCCGTCCTCCGACAAAGCGGCTTTCACCAGTGTTCAGATCCAGTTCCAGACGATTGCCCTTGATCACTGATTTGCCGTCAAACACGGTGACCTTGTCGCCCAACACCACGGTGTTGGCCTTAACGTCCATCTTGGCCCATTGCGCCCTGACCGTCTGGCCCTTGGACACCACCACAACGCTGCCGCGGGCGTTGAGATAAGTGATTTCCTGCTTGGAGTTGACCTCGCGGTAATCGACGACCAGACTGTCGCTGGTCAGATGGAGATTGCCTTTCTTGGCGTCGACATTGCCGGTGAACACGGCCTGATTGTCTTCCTGGTGGACTTCCATCGAGTCAGCACCGATCTCGACCGGTTTGCCCTTGCCCTCCTGGGTGCCGGAAATGATCTCATTGCCGGCCTGCGCCCAGATAGTTGCCGGAGTGGCGGCCATTGCAATACCGGCAAGCACGCCGATGCCCACCACGATCTGCCTTAAGCGGCCATGCTGATATCCCATCGACATGCACCCTTTCATCTGTTTTGAGGTCCTGCGGCCCGCGGTCTCAACCGGAGTCCGCTTTCTCGTCTTTCACCTGGAACAGGACACGGATTCGGTTCTTGAACAGAATCCGTTTTCCCTTGTCCCACATTTCCAACCCGTTCGACCAGATCGTTCCCCGTGACATGGAGACAACCACCGGCTCATCGGACTGAACCCGTCCCTCCTTGAGACCGATGTCGGCGATGCGCAAATCCGCCGTATAGCCGCTTGTCGATTTCAGTTTGACGTTGTTTTCCAGGCGCACGGTTTCGGCTTCCGTATCATACGTGCCGCGATCGGCAGTGACAAAGATGACGTCGCCACTGCGCCTGAGCTTCATCTCGGCGCGCACCTGATTGAGATAGATGATGTTGGGCCGCTCTTCGTCCTGCTCCGCCGAATCCGCGATGATCGAATAGGCCTGGTTCTTCTTATCGAAGCCGGTGAATTTCAGATCTCCGACATTGACCGTGTCAGCGATTTCCCGCTCGTTGACGGGCGCCTTCTCGACGTCTCCCTCAAACAGCCCGGAATAAATCAGAAATGTGAGCGCAAGGGCGATTACGAAGGCGGCGCAGCCCCAGACCATGGCCAACAGAACCTTCTTGCGCCAGCGCACCGATGCCGTCGCCGCCCTGCGCCGGTCCGACGCAAAGTCATACTCATAGTGTCCGTCCGAGCGTGTCGCTTGATCTGCGCTCATTTACCCGTTTTTGCCGTGGTACCCGTTCGTGCCGTGGGCTCCTGGCCAGCCTCAGCCGGCCGGCAGGGGACGCCTCAATTGCGTCCAACTCATGACGGTATCAGCCCGATTCGCCATGGGTTCAAGACTATACGCCGAAACCCGCGTCAGTGTGCGAAAATGTCCTCGTCGGCCCATCCCGACAGATCCAGCGCGGCGCGGGTCGGCAGGAAGGCGAAGGCGTCATCAGCAAGGTTTGTGCGGCCTTCGCGTTCGAGCATGGCGTCGAGCGTCGCTTTCAGCTTGTGCAGATAGAGCACATCGCCGGCGGCATATTCCTGTTGCGCCTTGGTCAGCTTGGCGGCGCCCCAGTCCGAGCTTTGCGACGCCTTCGACAGATCTTTTCCGAGGATCTCCTTGCACAGATCCTTGAGGCCGTGCCTGTCGGTATAGGTGCGCACCAGTTTCGAGGCGATTTTGGTGCAGTAGACCGGACCGGGCATGACGCCGAGATACATGGCGACGACGGCGAGATCGAAGCGCGCATAGTGGAACAGCTTCACCACGGCCTCATTCTCGAACAGGGCGATCAGGTTCGGAGCATCGTAGGATGAACGGTCGAGCTGCACCAGATGCGCATTGCCGTCGCCTGACGACAACTGCACGAGGCAGAGTTTGTCGCGATAGGGATTGAGGCCAAGCGTCTCCGTGTCGACGGCGACGAGGTTGCCAAGATCAACTGAGCTGGGCAGGTCGCCTTGGTGAAGGGTAATCGTCATCTATGCGGAGACCTGTATGCGGAGACCTGTATGCGGAGAACCTGCATGGCGGTTGGTGCCCAGGAGAAGACTCGAACTTCCACGACCATACGGCCACCAGCACCTGAAGCTGGCGCGTCTACCAATTCCGCCACCTGGGCATTTCGGGAGCGAGACTTAAGTTGTCTCCCCTGTGCTTGTCAACACGCAACTTCAAGCGGGCTCTGTACGCGTCCCGTGACTTGGTTTATGAAGCCTAAGGACCCAAGCATCGCGGGCAGGCACATGCATCAAGGACTGGTGACTGTAATCGGCGGCTCCGGATTTCTCGGCCGTCACATTGTAAGGGCGCTGGCGCGCAACGATTACCGCGTTCGGGTGGCCGTGCGCCGCCCCGACCTTGCCGGACACCTTCAGCCTTTGGGCGGTGTCGGCCAGATCCACGCGGTGCAGGCGAACCTGCGTTATCCGGCATCGGTTCAGGCGGCCTGTGAGGGCGCCGACGCGGTCGTCAACCTGGCCGGGCTGCTTTCCGAGAGCGGCAAACAGACTTTCCCGGCGGTCCACGTCTTCGGTGCCCGTGTCGCGGGCCGCGCGGCGAAAGACGCCGGCGCAAGCCATGTGGTGCACCTGTCGGCGATCGGCGCCGACCCGGACTCGGCCGCCGAGTACGGCCGCACCAAGGCCCAGGGCGAAACAGAAATCCGCGACGGATTTCCCGATGCCACCATCCTGCGGCCGTCGATCGTGTTCGGCCCGGAAGACGACTTCTTCAACCGCTTCGCCGGTCTCGCCCGCTTCGCGCCGGCGCTGCCTTTGATCGGCGGCGGTCAGACCCGGTTCCAGCCGGTGTTTGTCGGCGATGTCGCGGCGGCGGTCTGCGCCGCACTTGACGGCGACGGCGCCAAGGGCAAGACCTATGAACTGGGCGGCCCGGAAGTCATGACGTTCGAGGACGTGCTTCGGTACATTCTTGGCGTCGTCCAACGCAAACGGCTGCTGGTGCCGCTTCCCTTCCCGGTGGCGTCTTTGATGGCAGCCATCCTCGGCCTGCTGCCCAAGCCCATGCTCACCATGGACCAGGTCAAACTGCTGCAGACCGACAATGTGGTTTCGCAGGCGGCGGAGCAGGCGGGACTGACGCTGTCCGGCCTCGGGATTACGCCGCAGGCCATCGAGGGTATCGTGCCGGAGTATCTGGAACGGTTCCGCAAGTCAGGCCAGTTCCAGCACTCGCAGTCTGCGGGTTAACCGGCCCCATCCACCGACGCTCAATTGCCGCCGCCACGCAGATGTGCGGCCGACTGGTTGAACAGCACGTCATTGTTCTGGGCGGTATCCTGGCCGCGGTTCTGCCGGTCCTTGTGAAGGTCGATGGCCGTGCGTATGGCGGGCCGTTCCTTGAGGCGGCCGCGCCAGGCGGCGACATTGGGAAACTCGTCCAGTGACGCGCCAAGCGGCTTGGCGATGAAGGCCCAGGGAAAGGCGATCATGTCGGCGATGGAATAGTCGCCGAGAATGTAGTCGCGTCCCTCCAGACGGTTCTCCAGAACGCCGAGGTTGCGGTCATACTCGCCGGCGTAGCGTTTGCGGCCGTAATCCTGCCCGTCAGGCGCATAGTTCACAAAGTGGCTGAGCTGTCCCGCCATGGGACCCTGGTTGCCGACCTGCCAGAACAGCCATTGCAGGGTCTCCAGACGGCCGTGCGCATCGGTAGGCATGAAGCTGCCGGTCTTGTCGGCGAGGTAGTAGAGGATCGCACCGGATTCGAAGACGCTCACCGGTTCGCCGCCGGTGTCGTGATCGACGATCGCCGGCATCTTGGCATTGGGGCTGATCTTGAGAAAGTCCGGCTTGAACTGATCGCCCTGCCCGAGCCGCATGAGGACCGTGTTGTAGGCGAGGCCGCATTCTTCGAGCATGATGGCGACCTTCCAGCCGTTCGGCGTGGGGGCATAGTAGAAGTCGATCATCGCTTGTCCTCATCTTCGCGGGCCGCCGACGGACGGGAAACCGGGATTCGCGGCCCGGTTGCCGCTGAATTTCCGCCACTCCTGAAGGAACCACTTTGCGCGCGAAAGTCAAGCGACCCGCTTCCGCCGTAAGCCGGGCGACCCGGGAACGCCTCTGGGCGTCTTTACGTGTCGTTTGGAGGCGGGGTATAAAACTGACAGGCATCGCATCATCCTCAAGAGGGAACAAGGCGATGGAACTCGGCTGGCTGCTTTACATCATTCTCGCGGTGCTCCTGTTCTTCTGCTTTCCGCATTTCCGCGGCAAAAGCATGGAGGATCTGTTTGACGACAGCGAGGAGCTGCACCATCAGGTGCACGGCGTCGGCAAACACCATCCCAAGGGCGGCACCTGGTCGGAGCACAATGCCTGGCTCGCCGACGAGATCACCGCGCGGGCCGCGAAAGCCGGCTGAACGGACCCGGCGCTTCGCCGACACACAACAAATCACTGCCTACCTGATCGCCGCCTGAGCGTCGGCACGATGTCGCCGTGCGGGTCCGTCATCTTGGGGGGCGGAGGGCCATCTCGCGTTACGGAATGCCGCCGCCTGGGCGGGCATCATTTCTTGTGACACCTGATGATTGAACTTACAGTGCGCCCAGCTTGTGCTCCGCACATGACAATAAGACTGTTCAAGGAGAGGAAGTCATATGAGTAAAAATCCGTGGCGAAGATTTGCCGGGAAGGCCGGATCGGGCCTGATCGCGGCGGCAGCGATGCTGGGCATCGCAGGCATTGGCGCCTCCAAGGCGGAGGACACATTCAAGATCGGTGTGGTGACATTCCTCTCCGGCGGCGCGGCTGAAAGCTTCGGCGTTCCGGCGTGGAACGGCGGCAAGCTCTTGATCGACATGCTGAACAAGGGCGGTGTGCTGCCCGCACCCTACGACAAGAAGGGCTTCGGCGGAATGATGATCGACGCCATTCCGGTCGACGAAGCCGGCGGCGCCACCAAGCAGGTGCAGGAATTCCGCAATCTGGTGCAGCGCGAAAAGGTCGACACGGTTCTGGGCTATGTCAGTTCCGGTGACTGCCTGGCGATCCCCCCGGTGGCGGACGAGCTCAAGGCGTTCACGATCCTTTATGACTGCGGCACGCCGAGGGTGTTCGAAGAAGGCTCCTACGAATACGTCTTCCGCACCGCCGCCCATGCGGCCATGGACAACATTTCCCTGGCGAAATACATGAAGTCGCGCGGCATCAAGGTGGAAACCTTCGCCGGGATCAACCAGGACTATGCCTGGGGCCAGGACTCGTGGGCCGACTTTGTCGCCTCCATGTCGAACCTCAGTCCCGATGCGAAAGCCGGTACCGCACTGTTTCCGAAAATCTTCGCCGGCCAGTACGGCACGGAAATCTCGGCGCTGATTCGCGAACGCGCCGACGTGGTGCATTCGAGCCTGTGGGGCGGCGATCTGCAGGCCTTCGTTCTGCAAGCGGGCCCGCGCGGCCTCTTCGAGCGCAGCCAGGTGGCCTTCGCCGCCGGCGACCATGTGATCCCGCAGCTCGGCAACAAGATGCCGGATGGCACGATTATCGGAGCGCGCGGCATGAACGGTCTTGCCGCCAAGGCCCATGCTACGGAGCTTACCAACATTCTGTGGGAAGCCTACGAGAAGGAATACGGCACGTTCCCCGTACAGGCGCCGTTCCGCATGTGGCAGGGTATTCTCGGCCTCAAGTCGGCGGTCGAAAAAGCCATGGAAGCCAATGGCGGCAAGAAGCCGAGCGACGAGGAGCTCGCCGCGGCCATGAAGGGCCTGGAATGGGAAGCCCCTTCGGGCAAGATCCAGATGGTTCTGGGCGACGGGCACCAGGCGATCCAGCCGAATGCAATCGGCACCACCAAGTGGGACACCGCAACCAACAAGATGACGCTGATCGACATCGAGTATTACGCTGCCGAATGCGTCAATCCGCCGAACGGCATCAAGGCCGTCGACTGGATCAAGGCCGGGTTCCCCGGAGCGAAATGCGACTGACGGCATACCGCCGGTAGTTTACCCGGCTTGAACCGCCCGCCGCCACCGGCGGCGGGCGGTTCGCGTCGCAGATGCGGCAAACGCGGAAGGGGCTGATGGAATTACTCGCGTACATCCTGGTCGACGGACTGATCTACGGCGCATGGCTGTTCATCGTCTCCGTCGGTCTGACCCTGGTGTTCGGCGTCCTGAATATCCTCAATCTGGCGCATGGCAGCCTCTACGCCATCGGCGCCTATGCGGCGGCCAGCGCGGTCGGCGCCTATTTCGCACTTGGCGGCGATGCCTTTCCGCTCGGCAGCTACGTGGCAATGATCGGTGGCGCCGCGATCGTGGCACTGGTGCTGGGACCGCTGCTGGAGCGCGGACTGCTGCGCCACTTCTATGACCGCGACCATGTCATTATCGTGCTTGTCACCTATGGGGTCTTTCTCATCCTCGAAGACGTGATGAAGCTGATCTGGGGTGTCACGCCCCTCTTCGTGTCGGAGCCCTATTCCCTGCTTGGCAACGTCGAACTCGGGCCGCTCTATTACGTCGCCTACGATTTTCTCGTCATCGCGGTGGCGATCCTTGTCGGCCTTGTGGTCTGGTTCACGCTCAACCGCACCCGCCGCGGCAAGGTGGTCCTGGCAGTCATCCACGACCGTGAAATGAGCCAGACCATGGGGGTCAATGTCGACCGGGTGTTCATGGTGTCGTTCGTTGCCGGCGTTTTTCTGGCGGCGCTCGGCGGGGCGCTGACGGCGCCGATGATATCGGTGTCTCCGGGCATCGGCGTCAACGTCATCATCATTGCCTTCGCGGTCGTCATCATAGGCGGGCTGGGATCGATCGAGGGCGCCGCAATCGGCGCGGTTTTCGTCGGCATTGCACGGGCCGCCTCGGTGCACCTTCTGCCCGAAGCCGAGCTGTTCATCATCTATCTGGTGATGGCCGGGGTACTTGTGTTCCGGCCGGAGGGTCTGTTTCAGAAGACCCAGGCGAGGAAGATATGAGCTTCGCCAGATCCGTACCGGTTGCCTGTGTTCTGGCGCTTGCCGTGCTGGTTGCTATCGGGCTTATGCTGCCGGAGTGGGCGATGTTCCTGACCACCATGGCGTTTGCGAAGGGCATGGTGGCGCTCGGCATCGTGTGCCTGATGCGTGCCGGGCTGGTGTCCTTCGGACAGGGTCTCTATTTCTGTATCGGCGCCTATGTGTCCGGACTGATGGCGAACTGGACCGGGATCACCGACATTTTCCTACTCAGCGCGCTCGGCATCGTTGCGGCGGCCATCGTCGCCGCCGTGTTCGGACCATTGCTGGCGACCTATCGCGGCATCTTCTTCGCCATGCTGACCCTATCGCTGTCGATGATCCTCTATGGCTTCCTGTCCAAGCTCTCTGTGCTCGGCGGCACCGACGGTCTCAATGTCATGGCGCCGACGTTCCTGGGCTACGCGCCGGAAGGCCGCGCCCTCGGTCTGGCGCTTTATGTGTTCACCTGCACCATTGTCGTGGTCGCCGGCGGCCTGATCCGCGTCTTCTTCGACTCCGAGCACGGGCTCATTGCCCTGGCAATCCGGGACAATGAGCTGCGGGTGGAGTACCTTGGCGCCTCGGTGCGCAACGAGATCGCGATAAGCTATGTCATGGCCGCCATCCTGGGCAGCCTTGGCGGCGTAATCGCAGGTCTCGCCATTGGTCATGTCGATCCCGAATTCTCCTACTGGACCACGTCGGGCGAGTTCGTCTTTGTCGCAATTCTCAGCGGCTATGTGTCCATAGGCGCGGTGTTCATCAGCTCGGTCGTGCTTGAGGTGGTGCGGTCGTTCTCGAACCTCTATTTCCCCAACACCTGGCAGTTGTCGCTCGGTATATTCCTTCTGGTGGTCATTTTGCTGCTGCCCAACGGGCTCGGCTCGCTGCTGTCGCGCCTGAAACGCAAGAAACGGTCGTCATGAGCGCGGACGTCCTGGTCACGGAGACGGTCAACAAGACCTTCGGCGCCATCACCGCGGCGCAGGACGTCACCGTGGCGGTGCCGCAGGGTGCGGTGTGGAGCCTGATCGGGGCGAACGGTGCCGGCAAGACCACATTCGTCAACATGGTCACCGGCTATGTGAAGCCCGACAGCGGGCGGATCCTGTTCGAAGGCAGCGACATCACCATGCTGTCGCCAAGGCAGATCACGCGGCTGGGCATTCGCCGCTCGTTCCAGATTCCGCAATTGTGCGCCGAACTCTCGGTGCTGGAAAACATGCTGGTTTCCCTCAGCATCAACGACACCGAGCCGCCGTCGTTCTGGCAGAAGGCGCGCTCGGCCTCCGATGTCGAGCGGGCAATGGGCATTCTGGAGCAGTTCAAGATCGCTGACACTTACGACCGGCTGATGGGCGAGCTGTCCGCCGGAGTGCGCAAACTGCTCGACATCGCCATGGCCATTTCGGGCGCGCCGCGGGTGATGCTGCTCGACGAGCCGACCAGCGGCGTCGCGGCGGAAGAGAAGTTCCCGATTATGGACCTGGTGATGGAGGTTCTGTCGGCCGCCGACGTCACCATCCTGTTCGTCGAGCACGACATGGATATCGTGACCCGCTATTCGCAGCGGGTGCTGGCGTTCTACGACGGCCAGATCGTCGCCAATGACGCGCCCGACGAGGTGCTCGCCGACGAGGTGGTTCAGCGCTATGTGACGGGGACGGCGAAATGATCCTGTCGATCGATGCGATAGATGTGAGGATCCAGTCCGCGCCGATCCTGCGTGGCCTGAGCTTCGACATCGAAGAAGGCCAGATCGTCGGCCTGGTGGGCCGCAACGGCGCCGGCAAAACGACCACGATGCGCACCATCATGGGCCTGACAAAGCCGGTCTCGGGCACCATACGGATCGACGGCAAGGATGTAACGCGGCTGGCGGCCTACCGGCGACCGGCGCTCGGTCTTGGATACATGCCGGAGGACCGGCGCCTGGTGCCCGATTTGACTGTCGAGGAGAACATGCTGCTGCCGGCCTGGGTCAATGGCGATCTTGACCAGGCGGGCGGCCTGAAATTCATTTACGACCTGATGCCGGAACTGCATGACATGCGCGAGCGCAAGTCGATGCTGCTGTCCGGCGGACAACAAAAGATGGTGGCGCTGGGCCGCGCCCTTTTGGCGGGGACACGGCTCCTGCTGCTCGACGAGCCGTTCGAGGGTGTTGCACCGGCGCTCGCACAGCGCCTGTCGGAAGTGATTGCAACGCTCAAGGATGAAAAGCGCTCTGCTCTGATCGCACAATCGGAGCTGAGCCATGCAGTGTCCCTGCTCGACCACGAATATGTCATCGAGCGCGGAGAGATCGTCGCCGGGGTCCGGGACATTGCCGATGCTGCAAATCCGCCGGCCCCGGCAGGTGAGTGAACGGGGCAGGTTCCGTGTCGTGGCCACTTGAGAACGCTCCACCGATCCGCGAAGAAGTTCATTTTGGCGTGCGCCGCGTTCGATGTTTCTCTACCCGGCCGCACAGCGTCGATCAGATGCTGCGCGAGGCCGTCGTCCGCAATGGCGGCGGGGACGCGATCGTCACCGACGATGTCAGGATGTCCTATCGCGAGCTCGACGCGAAAGTGAACGCGATCGCAGCGAACCTGTCGGCACTGGGCATCACCGAGGGCGACCGCGTCGCCCTGGTGCTCGGCAACTGTCCCGAGTTCATCCTCGTGCTCATGGCGGCAACGCGCATGGCGGCGATCGCCGTGCCGATCAACGCGCGCGAGCAGACACCTGAGCTCACCTACATCCTCAATCATTCCGGTGCCAAGGTGCTCGTGTACGACGCCGATGTCGCCGACCGCCTGCCCTCACCGGAAGACGTCGGCGCTCTCAGCCATCGTTTCTGTATCGGCACGGCCGACTTCGAGAACCTGCTGGCGGATCGCGGGACACCGCCCCCCGGAGCCGCGCCGGATGAGGAAGATGTGGCGGTGATACTCTACACCTCCGGCACCACGGGTCGCCCAAAGGGCGCAATGCTGACCCATCTCAACATCTGCCATTCGGTGATGCATTTCGAAGTCTGCATGGCCTTGAACGAGGCGGACCGGTCAATCCTGGCGGTGCCGGCATCGCATGTCACCGGTCTGGTGGCCAACATCCTAACCATGATCCGGGTCGCCGGGTGCAACCTGATCCTGCCCCGGTTCGAGGCGGCCGAATACCTGCAGTTCGCCGCCCGCGAGTGCGCCACCTACACGGTTCTGGTGCCGGCCATGTACAATCTGTGCCTGCTGCGGGCCGACTTCGATGATTATGATCTCTCGGCCTGGCGCATCGGCGGCTACGGCGGCGCGCCCATGCCGGAAGCGACCATTGCCGCCCTGGCGGAAAAGCTTCCCGGCCTCGTGCTGATGAATGCCTATGGGTCGACCGAGGTGTGCTCACCGGCGACGCTCATGCCGATGGGCGGCACGGCGGCGCGGCCGGACAGCGTAGGCATCACCGTGCCATGCGGCGTCATCAGGATCATGGACCCGGACGGGCAGGACGTGCCTCGCGGCGAGGACGGCGAGATCTGGATCGCCGGGCCCAACGTGGTGCCCGGCTACTGGGACGACCCCGAACGGACCGCCACGAGCTTCGAGGACGGCCACTGGAAATCCGGCGATATCGGTTCAATGGACACGGACGGATATGTCCGCATCGGCGACCGCATCAAGGACATGGTCATCCGAGGCGGCTACAACATTTACAGCGCCGAACTGGAAAACACGCTCAATCATCATCCCGGCGTCGCCGAAGTCGCCGCGGTAGGGCGTCCCGATACCGTGCTGGGTGAAAAGACACATATCTTCGTCCTCGCCAGTTCCGACGACGTGACAGCCGACGATCTGCGCGCGTTCTGCGCCGAGCGCCTGGCGGACTACAAGGTGCCGGATTTCGTCACCTTCCTCGACGGCCCGCTGCCGCGCAACGCCAACGGCAAGGTGCTCAAGAACACGTTGCGGGAATGGTCCGCGAGAGAGTGACGGACGCCAAACGGGCCGCACTGGTGTCGCAACGCTAAAAGCCCAATGAGGCACCCGCGATAAACGAGTGGTTGAAGAAGCTCACCTTGCCGTGCGGAGCAAAGAAAGCCGGATCGCCCCTGATGACGGTGTCGAGTATCCCCTTGAAGCGGTAGCCTGCATCGGCGGTGAGATTCTCAGTGATCTTGAAGCGCAGTCCGGCGCCAAGCTGGCCGGCGAGCCCGATGCCGGTGTCGTCAAGCGGCGGACCGGCCTGGATATCCACTTCGGCAATCCCGATGCCAATGCCGCCGCCGATGTAAGGCGTGAACCCGTTGCCGAGATCGAAGTCCTTCCACAGATTGGCCAGGATGAAATAGAGATCGGCATCGCCCGAGGCCGGGAAGTCCGGCGGCTGGCGGTCATAGGTGTAGTCGTTGGCGGCGTAGCTGACATAGGACGCCTCAAGTTCGCCGCGCAGGTCTTCGGCCACCTCGGTGCCCACTGCAACGCCGACCGTAAAGCCCGCGTCAAAGGTAACGTTGTAGACTTGGCCGAAATTGGTGATGCCGGAATCCTCAGGAACAACACCGCCGCCGAACAGGCTGACATACCAGTCCTGACCGGCCGGGTCGTCATTGCCGGCAGGCTCCACCTGGTTGCCGGCGCCGAAGTTGTAGGTCGCACCGATCTGCAGGTTGTGTGAGTAGAAGCTCGCTTTCTCGTGATCCTTGAGAATTGCATCGCGTCCATGCAGGGTGACATCGACGATGCCCTTGAAGCGATAACCCGCATCGATGATCCACGGGCTGTTGGTCACATAGCGAATGCCGGCGCCGAACTGACCGGCAAACCCGATCTCCACATCGTCCTTCTCGAACAAATTGTCGTCGTCGGTCGTGACAAGGCCGACACCGATACCACCACCCACATAGGGAACCAGCGAGTGGCCGATATCGATGTCCTTCCACAGATTGGCCAGGATGAAATAGAGATCCGTGTCGCCGCTTGCCGGGATGTTGGGGAAGCCGCGGAACGGCGTGTAGTCCTTCGAAGCATAATTCACATAGGAGAATTCAATCTCGCCGCGCAGCCCGTCGGTGAGCTGGGTGCCGACGGCACCGCCGACCGTAAAGCCGTCCTTCATGCTGTGGTTGTAAATGAAACTGTAACTCTCAAAGCCGACATCCTCGGGGAACGTCGCCCCGCTGAAGAGGCTGACATACCAGTTCTGATCGTCAACCGCCGACAGCGCCGCGATGTCGCTCGGCTTCGGCCCGCCGAAATCGAACACCAGGCCGGCCTGGACCAGATGGCTGTAGAAGCTCATCTTGCCGTGCTCGTCGCCATCGCCCGCATCACCGAGGATAGTGGCGGTCATCAGGGCCTTGAACCGGTAGCTCAGATCGAGGCTGATGTTCTCGTAGAGCGGAACCCGGACGCCGGCGCCCAACTGGGCCGCGAGCCCGGCGCCTGAATCGTCAAGATCCGGCTCGCTGGGGGTGCCGTGCTCGATATTGATATCGGCAATCCCGACCCCCAGCCCGGCGCCGACATAGGGCGTGATGCGGTAACCGAGATCGATGTCCTTCCAGACATTGGCAAGCAGGTAATAGAGATTGGCCGGCCCGTCGGCGAACTGCGGCGGCTGGCCGGCGAAATAGGTGTAATCGTTGGCGGTGTAGCGCTGGTAGGAAAATTCCAGTTCGCCGCGCAGGCCCGGCACCAGTTCGGTGCCGACGGCGCCGCCAACCGTGAAGCCGGTTTTCAGATCCGTGTTGTAGGTGGTGCCGTCATGGGTCATGCCGACTTCTTCGGGAAAGCCGGCGCCGGCGAACAGGGTGGCATACCAGTTCCGGTCCATCCAGCTGTCATCGGCGCGTGCGTTCTCCGCGCCCAACACCAGCGCCGTAGCCGCAACAGATGACAGAAGAACCTTGCGCATCTGACCCCTTCATCCGCCGGCCACGCCCATTTTCTGACGCTTCAGCACCTCAATGCGGACATTTGTCAAAAGCTAGTCTGTTCACAGGGGACTCTCAACCGGGAACTGAGCAAACCCGTAGAAACCTTCCGTCTGTGACATTCGAGCCACGCATCGTTTGTATACGCACGAAGCGCTGTTTTCAGGGCAATGCGAGGCAGCCGCCGTCGACAATGAGCTCAGTGCCGGTGACGAAAGACGCCTTGTCGGACAAAAGGAACATACAGGCATCTGCGATGTCCTGCGGAGTGCCGACCCGACCTACGGGAACGAAATCGGATATCGCATCGAGAGTGGACTGGTTGTCCTTCCACCGGTCCTGCATCGGTGACAGCACCGGGCCGGGCAGAATGGTGTTGGACCGGATACCGTCACCGGCGAACTGGATGGCGATCGACTTGGACAGCCGGATCAGAGCCGCCTTCGATGCGCCATAGGCATCCTGGGGCTTGTTGTCGCCGCGCATGGCATCGATGGAGGCGATGTGCACCATGGCGCCGCCGGTCTTCTTCATATGCGGGATGGCGTGCCGCGCGGTCAGGGCAACGGATTTGAGATTGATCGCCATGACCTGATCCCAGACGTCCATGTCCATGTCGCAAATGGACTTGTCCCGGTCGAACCACAGAACGCCCGTGGTGTTGACGAGACAGTCGATGCGTCCGGTCGCGGCGGCGGCGCCGTCAATGACTTCGGAGACGAAGGCCTCGTCGGTTGCATCGCCCTGGCGATAGACAACGTCGCCGCTGCCCGCCGCCAGGTCCGAAGGCTGCGGTTTCAGGTCGATGACGACCAGATTTGCGCCGGCCGCAATCAGATCGTTGACGCAGGCCAGCCCCATGCCCCCGCCGCCACCGGCGACAATGGCGGTTTTTCCCTGGAAACTCATGGTGTCGCACTCCTCTCAAAGTTCGTTCGCAGGCCCCATTCCCGAGGCGCCACGAAGCCAACAGCCCCTAACCAAAAAGCGTATGCCAGTCATAGATGAAGCCGAGCAGAATGCCACCAAGGACAATGCGGTAGATGACAAAGGGCAGGAGCGTGGTGCGCTTCAGGAGCGCCATCATGAACCAGATCGAGATCAGCGCCGCGACCATCGACAGGCCGCCGGCAACGACCGCATCGTTCTGCAGTTGCAGGTCGCCGGTCTTGGAGAGCTCATAGCCCGTGGCAACACCCAGGCCGAGAATGGTCGGGATCGACAGAAGCATGGAGAAGCGGGCGGACTCGCGGCGCTCATAACCGAGGAACCGGGCCATCGACAATGTGACGCCGGCCCGGCTTGCCCCGGGGATCACCGATACCGCCTGGGCAAGCCCCACCAGAACGGCATCCTTGAGGGTGATGTGCTCGACCCGGCGAATGGTCATGCCGACCCGGTCCGTCACCAGCAGAACGATTGCAAACACGAGATTCGCCCAGGCAAACACCGGCAGGGTGCGCAGGTCGTCCAGAAGTCCGAGCTTGAGCACCGCGAGCCCGACCGCGAAAACCGGCACCGACGCGACGATCAGGAGCCCGAGCATGCGTACTTCCGGTGTGATCTTACCGCGCACAAGGTGCCACAAGGCGCAGAGGAACATGAACATGTCGCGCCAGAAATAGAGCATGACCGCAAACAAGCTGCCGACATGCAGCGCGACATCCATCAAGGCGCCCTGGTCCTGCCAGGTGCTGAGGAGGTGAACCAGGTTCAAATGTCCCGAAGAACTGACCGGGAGAAACTCCGTCAAGCCTTGGATGATGGCGAGTGTGACGAGTTGT
>JAJFHL010000026.1 GCA_021775615.1 Hyphomicrobiales bacterium | reverse complement strand
CGTCCATCAGGCGGAACTCGAACCGCCCGCCGTCTGGAATGCGCACCATATGGGTGCGGTTGTTGCCGCCATAGGTCAAGGTGTTGGGCGCCCAGGTGGCGCCTGAGGTGGTGCGCGGCGCATTGATCCGCTTGTAGGAGTTGACGGTCGGGTTGAACAGCGCACACAGCGCTTCGCCGGACTGCAGCACGCCGCCGAGGAAGTCATAGGCAATCGGCGACAGGCCCATTTCGTCCTTGCCGTCGAACAGGCATTTCTTGCCGGTCTTGTCCCAAAGGGACGCGTGACAGTGGCAGCCATTGCCGGTCAGGTTGACGAACGGCTTGGGCATGAAGGTCGCGCGCAGGCCGTGGTTCTCGGCGATCTGCTTGGTCATGATCTTGAAGAAGGTGTGCCGGTCGGCGGTCTCCAGGCAATCGCCAAAATCCCAGTTCATTTCGAACTGGCCATTGGCGTCCTCGTGATCGTTCTGATAGGGGTTCCAGCCCAGTTCGATCATGGCGTCGCAGATTTCCGAGATCACGTCATAGCGGCGCATCAGAGCGGCCTGGTCGTAACAGGGCTTTTCCTGGATGTCGCGCGGATCGGCGATGTCGGAGCCGTCCTCGGCAATCAGGTGATACTCGCACTCGACGCCGGTCTTGAGCACATAGCCCATTTTCTTGGCCGCCGCGATCTGGCGCTTCAGCA
This sequence comes from Hyphomicrobiales bacterium, assembly GCA_021775615.1. Classification (GTDB taxonomy): domain Bacteria; phylum Pseudomonadota; class Alphaproteobacteria; order Rhizobiales; family JAJFHB01; genus JAJFHM01. The sequence continues at coordinate 3,373 of JAJFHL010000026.1, read as the reverse complement.
TGACCCGCGGGCTGGCCTCGACTTCCTTGCCGTCCATCCAGAGATCGGAGGCGAGCCAGCCGACTTCCGGCTTCCAGGGCAGTTGAATGAGGCTGTCGGGATCGGGCAGTGCGAACATGTCGGGATGCGCCGGCGTCATGTCGAGCCAGGCGGCAAAGCCGGCAAAGCCGGCGCCGTCCTTCTGCATGCCCTTGATGGCCCTGGCCGGAACCAGCTTCGAACGCGCCACTCCGAACATGTCGGAAAAGCTGATCAGGAAATACTTGATGCCTTTTTCTTTCGCCACCTTGGCGAGATCGGTTGCCATCTGAGGTCCCCTCCCTGGGATTTAGGTGTTTTTGATTGCGGTGAATTTACGATGTTTGACGGGTGAATCCAATCAATGCGTGGGTGGTGGTTTGAGTGCGTTTCGCGGTGTCTTCATCCGGCCTGACCGGATGATCCAGTATCCGCCGGGTCTGCAGGTTTGGCACAGCAGTGCTCCATCGCACGACATGGGGTTACTGGATTGCCCGGTCGAGCCGGGCAAGGACACAGAAGAGATGGGTTGCGGAACGCACCGCCTGTTGGGACTTTGCATGGCCCTAAGCACTCTTGCCCACCAAGGGAATGCCGGTGGCCTCGGCCGTGGCGATGGTGATCGCCCTCATGTCTTCCGGTTCGAGGTTGTGCAGATTGGTCTTGCCGGTGCAGCGCGCCATCATCGAGGCTTCGCCCGCATGGGCCTTCAGGAGGTTCTCGATGGCGAGCGCCCGGTCCTCGTCGGTACGGTCGGCGGAGAAGGCCATGCCATGCTCCTGCGTGATCTCGGCGCCGAGCGCGAGACCCACCGGCACGCCGTAAACAACCGCCTTGGCGCCCATGGCGATGAGCTTGGCCGCATCGGTGCCCGAACGGGCGCCGCCGAACCATATGATATCGATATGTTCTTCGCGTTTCATCTCGCGCAGCACGCGAATTGTTTCGCGTAACACATTGAGATCGGGGGCGCCGGCCAGCTCCGGCCAGGCACCGTTAAGGTTGCCGGTGCCGTCGAGCAGCAGGATGTCGCAGCCGGTCTCGAAGGCGTAAGGCACCGCGGTCGCCACATGATTGGCATCGGAAATCGAGAGGCCGAGCAACTGGTTGCCGCCGGCCCGCTCGGGCGCGTGGCCGTTCGGCTTGCCGGCTTGATCTCCGCCATAGGCGAAAATCGCCGCGGTGGCGGAGGCGTCGGCGCTCTCAGCCGAACCGACGATCTGGAACCAGGCAACCCCGTCGCCGGGCGCTGTGCGGCCAACATAGCCGCAATTGCCTGAGCTGAGCCCGGCACGCAATCCGCTCCAGACCTGTTCGGGCGCATCGTCGAAGCCGCCGACGAAGAACGGGCGCTCCATGTCGTATTTGCCGGCAAGGTCGTCATCGACCCGGCAGGCCTCGCGGTAGGGGTCGATCACGAGGCGCGACAGGTTGGCGGGCAGGAAGACGAGGTCGTCCATGGTGCCGGGGCGCGCTTCGGGGAACGGGTTGACGCGCGGCGCCAGGCGCTTTTCCAGCATCGCCTTGTTCTTGCGCGCATCGAGCGGGTTGGTGCGCGCCATGGAGAAGATGTCCTCGCGGTGCGCCACAGAATAGTCGTTCGAGCCGGTCTCCGCGTCGCAGCGGTAGCAGCGCGCCGCTTCGGCCTTGGCGACCTCGAGCGGATAGGCGCTCTCGATCTCGGGGAACTCCACCGGGTTTTCGCCGAGCCCGTGAAATTCCTGCTCCTGGCGCGGGAAGCGCTCCCACATGATGTCTTCGGCCATGCGCACCCGGCGCGTGCGCCACGGGGTGCGGTAGGGCAGGGGCTCGTCCACGCCGGCGAGGAACTGGCGCACGTAATAGGCAGCGCGCTGGCCATGGTTCATGGCCATGACGATTGTCGAGCCACCGAAGGCGCCGTCGCCCGCGGCGAAGACGGCCGGGTCCTTGGTGCGCATGCCGTCCCATTCGGTGGCGACGCGGTCCCTGGCCATCAGTCCATGGCCGTCGAGATGCTCTGATTCCGACTGCTGGCCGACGGCGGCGATCACCATGCCGCAGTCGATATCGTGCTCGGAGCCTTCGACCACGACCGGGCGGCGGCGGCCGTCTTCGGGGTCCGGCTCGCCCATTTCGGTGCGCACGCATTTCAGCGCCAGGCCATTGCCCTTAGGTTCCACCGACACCTGCTGGGTGTTGTAGACGAATTCGATCTCTTCCTTGATGGCGCCTTCGAGTTCGTCCTTGCGGGCCGGGATCTCGTCGGGCCCGCGCCGGTAGACCACTTTGACATGGCTGCAGCCGGGCATGCGCAGGGCCGAACGGCAGGCGTCCATGGCGACATCGCCGCCGCCGACCACGACCACGGTCTCAGGCAACTCGGGGCGCTCGCCCGCATTGATGCGGCGCAGGAAGGAGACGCCGTCGACCACGTGCTCGTTTTCCTCGCCGGGGATGCCCATGGGCTTGCCCCACCAGGCGCCGATGGTGAGGAGCACCGCGTCATGGCGCTCTTTCAGCTCTTCCATGGTGACGCCGTCGCCGAGCGGTGTGTTCAAGTGCAGCGTGATGCCGGGGCATTTTTGAAACAGGCGGTTCATGTCCTCTTCGATGACATTGGCCGGGCAGCGGAAACCCGGGATGCCCCAGATCATCATGCCGCCGGGGCGGTCCGACATCTCGTAGACATCGACCGCATAGCCCGCGACCGCGAGGTCATGGGCGGCGGTGAGGCCGGCGGGGCCGGCGCCGACGATGCCGACGGTCTGTTTCCGGGTGACGGCGTGGGCCTCCGGCTTGAAGCTGGCGCCCAACTGATCCATCACCGTGCGCTTCAGGTTGCGGATGGCGATGGCGCCGTCCGACTGGGCGCGCCGGCAGGCGGGCTCGCAGGGCGCGTCGCAGACCCGGCCGCAGATCGACGAGAACGGATTGGTCGCGGTGATCGCCTCGAAGGCCTTCTCCCATTCCTCTTCCCAGATATAGGCAAGGTAGGAGGGCGCGTCGGTGCCGACCGGGCAGGCGACCTGGCAGGGGGCGGGCACGTAATGCGCCTCGCGCACATGGTCCTCGTAGTCCGGCGGCACGTCGGGAGTGCAGATGCGCTTGAGATCGTAGACGTCGCTCATGAGGAAGCTCCCCGTTCTTCAAAGGTCGCATGCCTCGCAGGTGATGCGGAGGCCGGGATGCGTGTCGTGGGTGGCGTGCACAGGTGCAATTCACTCCCGTCATCCCCGCGAAAGCGGGGATCCAGGGGCAGCGCGCGTTGGCCGTGCCGGACGGCGCTGGATTCCCGCTTTCGCGGGAATGACGCGGAAAAGATGTCCGGGACGGCTTGGAGGTGAGTCGTGAAGGCGCCCTTCTCCCACTTGTC
>JAJFHL010000250.1 GCA_021775615.1 Hyphomicrobiales bacterium | reverse complement strand
TGAACCGCGGCTCACATAGAGCCGGTCTTCTTCCACGAAGGCGGGCACATAGAGAAGCGGCTGCAGCCATGCCGGTTGTCCGGTCATACCGACATCAAGGCGCCGCTCACGGACCAGTACATCGATGGACGGATCTTCGTGCACACTCACATTGATCAGCATTTCGGGATAATCCCGGTGCATCTTGGACAGTGCCGCGACAACGCCGGTGCCGTGATTGTTGATGACATTATCGATCACGCCGAAATTGAAACCACCACTGATGGTTTCCTGCGCGGCCTGAACCTCCTGTTCGAAGACGTGCATCCGCGACAAGAGATCGACGGTGGCACGATAGATATCCTCGCCCTGAGGTGTGAGGGCAAACCCCCCTCGACCGCGCCGGCAGAGCTGAACCCCAAGCCGCTCTTCCAGCGCCGACAGATCGCGGCTGATGGTGGAAAGGCTGACCCCGCTGCCATGGGCCGCCGCCGTGACGCCCTCATGCTCGACCACCGAGGCGAAAACCCGCAGGTGCTTTATGTCGTATTTTGAAATTGCAAAGGCACTCATGTCACAAACTCACTTGCCGACTTCTGCAAGTGAAGTGACCATATTTCGCGTTCTCTCGCTAGAACATCTTTTCTAAGCTTGCCGGGACATTCAACCAAGAAACCCCGGTCAGAAGACCGGGACAAACATAAGGGAGGTGTACCCGATGCTGCGCGTAGTCCTGACGTTCATGATGTTCGTGCTGCTCGGCGCCAGCGGCGCCGGTGCCGATGAGACCATGAAGCGGATCAAGTCGGATGGCAAAATCACGGTCGCGACCGAAGCGGCCTTCAAGCCGTTCGAATATGTCGAAGACGGCAAGATTGTGGGTTTCGGTTCTGACCTGTTGGTGGAGGTCGTCAGCGATCTGGGCGTCAAAGTGGAACAGCTGGACCTGCCCTTCCAGGGCATCCTTGCAGGGCTTGCCGCCGGTCAGTACGACATGGTCGCGACGTCGGTCGCGATCAACCCCGACCGTGCCAAGACCTATGCCTTCTCCCGGCCCTTCGGCGCCATATCGAACGTGATCGTGGTCGCCGCCGACAACGACAAGGTCAATTCGACCTCAGATCTCAACGGCCTCGTGGTCGGCTCCCAGCTCGGCAGTTCGACGGAAGCGGTGGCGCGCGAGATCAATGATGGGTTGAAGGCCGCCGACGGCGACGGGTTCAGCGACCTGCGGCTTTACCAGACATTCCCCGACACCGCTTTTGCCCTGCGCTCGGGACAGGTCGACGCGATCGTTATCGGGTCGGTGTCCGCAGGCGAGTTCATGGCAGCCTCGCCGGACACATTCAGGGTCGCCGCGAAATACGGCGATCCGGTCTATCTTTCATGGGTGGTGCGCCCGGACGCAACCGAGCTGTTGAACAGTCTGAACGCCACCATTTCGCGGCTGGCCGACAGCGGCAAGCTCTATGAAATGCAGGAAAAATGGATTGGCATTCGTTCAGATAGCCCGGCGGACGGCTATCTTCCGGAGGGCGCGATCCAGTCGCAGTAACGATATCGTCCGCCGCGAGACATGGACATATTGTTCGAAGTAGCGGAGATCGTCCCGCAATTGCTGGACGGTCTCCTCGTTACATTGGCGATTTGTGGTCTCGCCGCCGTCGGCGCATATGTCCTGTCGATACCGCTGCTGGCGGCGCGCCGGTCGCCTCGATGGTGGCTGCGCCGGCCTGCCATCGCCTACATCACGCTGATGCGCGGATTACCGATAGTGATCCTCGTGTTCCTGTTCTATTTCGGCCTGCCCGCTCTTCTCGGATTGGGCCGCGTCTCCGCATTCTGGGTTGGCGTATTGGTGCTGGCGATGAATGGCGCCGCATTCAATTCGGAGGTTCTGCGCGGCGCCATAGAGCGTATCCCCAGCGGCCAGGGGGACGCCGCCTGGGCGTTGGGCTTAAGCCGATTTCAAACCTGGCGGCTCGTGCTTGTTCCCCAGTTTTTACCCATCGCCCTGCCGGCTTTGGCCGGTGAAGTCGGGTTCCTCATAAAGGCGTCGCCTGCCCTCTCCCTGATCACGATCGTCGATTTGACACGGCGCTCGCAGCAGGTGGCGATGCAGACATTCGACCCTCTGGCGCCACTCATCGCCGCGGCGTTTCTCTATTTCCTTCTGCTCGGGTCCATAGCGCTGCTGTCGCGGCGTCTGGAGGCCTACCTCGAACCGGAGGAACAGGGCGCTTGATTGACATCATCAGTCAGCATGGAGACGAAATCCTCTGGGGACTGCTCGGCACGATCATGATCGTGTCGGGCGGGTTCTTCGTTGGAACGTTCGTTGGCATCGTCATGGCGTTCCTCCTGGTGTCGCGCCAGCGGATGATGCGCTGGCCGGTGCGCACATTCGTCGAATTGATCCGCAACACCCCGTTCCTGATCCAGGCCATGCTGCTTTTTGCGGCATTCGGCGTCCTGCGCATCCGTATGGAGCCGATGTTGGTCGGGGGCGCCGTGGTCGCGATTTACACATCTGCCTATATGGCCGAGATTGTTCGCGGTGCACTCAAGTCCATCCCTGACGGCCAGTGGGATGCCGCAAGCGCCCTTGGGCTCAGGTCCCTGGCGCGTTTCCGGCTGGTGATCTATCCGCAGCTCCTGCCCTTCGCACTTCCAGCCGGCGTCAACCTTTTCGGCACGGTGGCCAAGGAATCAGCTTTTCTCTCCGCCGTCTCGGTCGCCGAGCTGACCTTCGCCGGCCAGGTCGTCATCGCCCAGACGTTCAAGGTCTTTGAGGTATGGGCCATTGTGGGCGTGCTCTATCTTGTTCTGATCCTGTCCATTCTGGCCGCGGCCAACCGGCTTGAACGCGGGCTTGGCTGGTCAAAACACGCCTGAAACACCCCGCGGAACTGCCATTCATTTGCGGAACTGGCGGGAGCGAAGCCGAATGCGGCGCCGCTCCGGTCGGATCACTTTCGCGAGAGCGAAGCAGGGCGGCGCTTGACGGGAGCCCGCATGTTCAAGGACCTTGGCGGAGGCGCCAGTTCCGAGGGGCTGCGCAAGCCCCGTCCTGTTTCTGGCAGAGCAGCTCTGGAACCGCCTTCGGAACATGGCGCGCCGATGAACCCGAGGATACCAACCGATGAGCAGTAGAACCAACCGGTCCGGCCGTGTCACGGCGATGATGATGTTCGTGTGCTTTGGTGCAGTGGTTCCGGCCCTGAGCGGACCGTCGGCATCGGCGGCCACATGTCCACAGATCGGGTCCGAGCTCGCGAGCCAGAACGATGCGGTCCAGCAAATGCTGCGCCGAACGGGCTACTGCATGAAGCAGATCGCCAGCCACCCCGACAGCGTCAAAAGCCGGACCGAGGCGGACTGGACAAAACTGTGCGAACAGGGCCCGAAAGCGACTTACGTTTCCATCGCCGACAACCGTGACTGGATGCTAAGGGCCTGTACGCCACGAGGCAGCAGCGACTGAGCGTACGCCCTGAGCATCGTCCGCCGACTGTCTACTCTAAGGCGTAGGAGCCGGAGAAGTCATTGAGGGCATAGGCGATATGCTGGACCTGGAACGCCAGAACGCGCCCGCTGTTCGCCATCTGGCGCGGCGTTGGAAAGATCCGTGCAATTTCTTCATTTGTCGAAATCTCGCGTAAGAACGCGCAGATACCGTCCGTCCCTGTTGCAACGACGACCCAATGATCCTCTCTTTGATCGAGCTTCCCGGTCACTGAGCAGTTTCCCGCACTGAATGTGACGCTTTCCCGGCCCGCATCCGCATCGATACGAAAAGAGACCTTGTCACCTGCATAGGTTCCATCGAGCGCGCCGATGAACGGCGCCTCCTCGTCCGGCTCCGTATCTGCCGGGTCGGGCGCCTTGGCGGCCCGCTGCATCTCGGCCAACCTCGCCCGGGCGAACTTTGCGTAAATGCTGTTCGGAAACTCGTCGATGAACGCCCGAAGAACCGCCTCGCTGTCGGTGTCCTGAATTGCTTTCCAGGCCGATTCATCGGGCGTCGCACCGGGCGCGGCCGGCGGTGCGGACTTCGACGGGTCGGTCGACTTGACCCGCGGGCGGTCGCGCACGATGGAAAACACAAAGTCGCCCCTGTCGAGCTTCAGGGCATTGAGCTTGCCGTAGCGCGGTGTCTGCGTGCCGTTTGTCAGCGTGGTGACCTTGTCGCTCAGGAAAAGGCCAAGTTCACTGCCCGTCACATACCCGTCCCGGTTTGCATCTGCATTCGGCTCAAGACCGTTCAGGGCATCGATGAAGAGTTTGCGGAAGGTCCCGTCGTCGCTGACCGTCTGCTCCGCCTCGCCTGACGAAACGAACTGGCGGACGGGTTGCGTGGTCGCCAGATCAATGGTCGGAGACGGGCGTGAGCGGGCAGTGTTGAAGATCGTTCCGGCAAAACAGGAATCGAACACCGCCAGGACATGCTTGGACCGGACCTCGCGCATGTAGCGTCCGAAGCTTCGCAGGGAGAGGGCCGCCTTCCTGAAGCGCCAGCCTTCGTCCGGGCCGGGCGCTCCGGCCGGCACCAGGTAGCCCTCGCCGTCGACCGTGTGACCATGTCCGGCAAACCAGATAAACAGGCGCGCCTGGGGGTCCGATCCGCTTTCGAACACGAACTGTTCGATTGCCTGCCGCAGCGTGTCGCTGTCCGGATCGATGACGAGGTGCACACCAAATCCGCGCTGCTCCAGCTCCGCGGCAACCGCCTTCGCGTCGTTGACCGCATTCGACAGGCGCGGCCATCCATTGGAATAGTCGTCAATGCCGATGACCAGCGCATGTGAACGCGTATAGAGCGTATAGCGGCCGTCGCTGTCGGTCGGAGTGATGGTGAAAGCACCGCGTTCCTGCGCAGCCGATGCAGGACCGATCGCTGCAACGCCCAGCAATAGCAACAGCACAAGCCAGATGCGCATCGTTAAACTCCCGGGAAGTTCGGAACCGAAGTGTAGCGCTTTTGCTACCGTTGCACAGCCCGGCGTGTCGCCGGGGCGCGCTCCAGTGCCAACTATTCGTACAGCGCGACGCAGCGCACTTCGATGCTCCAGCGATCAGGCGCGTCCGGCGGCGTCAGCGGGTCCTCGAAGGCGCTGTGCAGGCTGAACGTGCATGGAGTGCCCGGGCGCGTTGCGTCGGCGTTCGCCCCCATCGAGCGCGCCAGTTCCCCAGCCGAGTCCCACTGCTTTATCAGAAGCGGTTCGTCGCGGGTCAGCGCGGAATAGAAATACCACCGATGGTCGCCGGAGTGTTTCGCATAGTAGTTCTCGCCAATCCGGTCGGCGTAGTGGATCTCGAAGACCACCAGATCGCCCGGATGCAGGCTGGCCGCGTCGCAGAGCGCAAGCGGATGGCTGGCGACGGGCTCCCTGGCAATGTTGCGCCACAGATTGATGATCGCGAATCGGCCGGAGCCGAGCGCCCGCTCCACATCCGCCCCGTCGAGGAGCGATGCGCCGTCGGCAAGCAGGGTGCGGTAGGTGTCGTTGCTGGTCGGCGGCCGCGCCAAATCGCGCAAGCGCTGCGGCGCACTGGTCAGCGTGTAATCGCCGTGCACCATGTGCAGGGGTGGCTGGACCTGCTGTCCGCCCTCGATATGGCGCTTGCTCTGATTGCCGGAAACCGAGCGAACATTGTGGTCGAAGGCCGCAACGGTGCGCGCACCGCTCGCCTCGCGGATGATGTCCTGGCATTCCGGGTAGTAGCGGCGCACGACCTGGTCGTGATCGAGAAAATCGATATCGGGACCGGCCATGGGACGCTCGAGCATTTCGAAGCCATTGGCGTCGAGCGTCAGGCGCTGCGGTTCGCCCAGGTCTCGCGTGTCATGAACCGGCATCTGCCATCGTTGGAGATCGGCGCCCTCCCAGCGGCCGTCATTGCCGCCACCGTCCCGGCGGGTGAACACCTTGCCGTTGCGGTAAAGTGAGGTCTCCGTGGACGCCGACAGGTAGGTGAGTTCTCCGGTCCGAACCGCCTCGGCCGGCATGTCAGCTGCCATGCTCATGGGAACACTTTGCTCCAATTCGGACTCTACACCGGCCCTCTCCCCCTGCCCAACCACCCGATAAGGTAACC
>JAJFHL010000249.1 GCA_021775615.1 Hyphomicrobiales bacterium | reverse complement strand
CCTAAGTCGATCGTGATCTAAGCGGGATCAGGAAAAGTGGACACCGGTTTTCCGTCCGATCCCGCTCTAACCTATAGAGATCGATCACGTTTTATCGACTTAGGTGAACCACCTAAGTCGATCGTGATCTAAGCGGGATCAGGAAAAGTGGACACCGGTTTTCCGTCCGATCCCGCTCTAGCGTATAGAGATCGATCACGTTTTATCGACTTAGGTCAGTCAACCTAAGTCGATCGTGATCTAGTGGCCAAGCCCCTTCAACGCGCCTCGTGCCGTTGGAGGGGCTTTTTCCGTTTGCCGGCCCGGGCCCCTCTTTAGCCCCATACGCAAATGTGATGGCAAGTTGAAACGGCTGGCGGCTTGTGCAGCCTCAATCTCGCCATAGCGGTGTAGACCAATTGGCATCGCCGCATGAGCACGGCTCACAAAGGTGATGGTTTGCGGTGTTTGCCGAGGGGTAGTGTATGAGTATTTTCGTCCGCGCAATCGCGTTTTCGATGCTGTTGATCTGGTTCGACGCATCTCGTCCGGTCACCGCCGCACAGCAGGTTGACAGTTTGCGAACCGGTTTCGACAGCTTCTTTTCCGGCATCGGCGAAGAGTTCAACCGCATCACCAAAGGGACCACTCGCACTGTTGTGGACTTTCCTTCCAGATACAAGAAGGGCGAAATTGTCGTTCGGACCAATGAGCGGCGTCTCTACTACGTGGTCGCAAGGGGCAAAGCCTATCGCTACACGGTCGGGGTCGGCCGCGAAGGCTTTACGTGGAGCGGTCAGTCCAAGATCTCACGCAAGGCCAAGTGGCCGTCCTGGCGTCCGCCGCCGGAGATGCTCGAACGCCGTCCCGATCTTCCCAAATTCATGGAGGGCGGGCCCGACAACCCGCTTGGCGCCCGCGCGCTGTACCTCGGCGACTCGCTCTATCGCATTCATGGTACGCGTTCGAGCCACACCATCGGCACCGCCATTTCAAGCGGCTGCATCCGGATGCTCAACAACGATGTGATCGACCTCTACAACCGGACCCGAATTGGCGCCAAGGTCTACGTCTACCACTGATTGTCGGTGCGCCCGCCGGCGAAGCGGAAGCTGGCCACGGAGTGGAGTTCTGGTCTCGATGCCTGTTCCGGTGTATCTGGAATGAGCCATGGACTGGTTCCGATACATAGACAGTTATTGCGAACGGATCGCCCCGGGGTTTTGGGACGAACCGCTGAATGCGGTTTCCAATGCAGCCTTCCTGATCGCCGCGGCCGCCGCGGCCGCCTACATCCGCCGCCACGAAAGCGCGGGCCAGGACCGTCCTCTGTGGGCGCTCACCATACTGGTCGGAATCATCGGTGTCGGCAGCTTTCTGTTCCACACCCTGGCGACATTCTGGGCCATGCTGGCCGACGTCATTCCGATCAGCATTTTCATATACTGTTACCTCGGTTATGCGCTTCGCCGCTATCTGGGGGCGGGCTGGGTCGTTACCCTCGGCGTCCTCGCTGTCTTCATTGCCGGATCGTTGAGTCTCGACGCCACTGTCCCGGCGCATGTGCTGAATGGTTCTGTCGGCTACCTTCCGGCGCTTGGTGCGCTCTTTGCCATTGCCGGACTTGCCGCCGCAAAAGGCCATCCCGCCGCCCGAGGGATGGCGATGGCCGGGTTGCTCCTCACGGTGTCGCTGGCGCTCCGGACCATCGACAGCACAGTTTGTGCAACCTGGCCATATGGCACGCATTTCCTCTGGCATTGTCTGAACGCAACTCTTCTCTATGTGTTATTGCGGACAGCTGCCAACCATGGCGGCCGACAACATTCATAGTCAGTTTGCGGAAAACACTTATGACCGGCGAAAGACCAGTAGACGGCTCTGACCCTTATCTGTGGCTGGAGGAGGTCGAGGGCGAACGTGCACTTGATTGGGTGCGGGCACAGAGTGCGGACTGTCTTGCCGAACTCGAAGGCGACCCGCGTTTTGAGGCAATATTCGAAAACGCCAAACGGATACTCACAGCGCCCGAGCGCATACCCTATGTGAGCCATGAGAATGCCCGGGTGCACAATTTCTGGCAGGACGATGTGAATGTGCGCGGAGTGCTGCGATCAACGACTTTGGAAAGTTACCGCACGGCGGAGCCTGTCTGGGAAACCGTCCTCGACATCGACAAGCTTGCCCGTGACGAGGGAGAAGACTGGGTTTATGCCGGCCGAGACTGGCTCAAGCCGGATCACGACCGTTTTTTGATCTGGCTGTCGCGCGGGGGGAGCGACGCGGTGGTTCTGCGCGAATTCAAGATGGCCACCAGGGAGTTTGTCGCCGACGGTTTCCATTTGCCCGAAGGCAAGCAGGGCGCTTCCTGGCTCGACCGCGACACAGTGCTGGTGACCACGGGGCATGGCGGCGGCGGGTTGAACACGTCCGGCTATCCCCGGACGGCGCGCATCTGGTGTCGCGAAACGCCTGTCGAGGATGCAGAGCTCGTCTACGAGGGCCCGGAAGACGACGCGTTGCTTTATACATTTGTCAGTGTTCGCCCCGAGGGCCGTCACGCTTTTGTCATCCGTTATCCTGATTTTTTTACTCAGCAGATATTGCGGGTTCACGACACCGGACCTGCACAAGCGCTGCCTCTGCCACGTGACGTTCAACTCGAATGCGTGTTCAAGGAGCACTTGATCGTCTCTCTGCGTCGGGACTGGGCGGTAAAGGAGAGGCTCTGGAAGAGTGGGTCTGTGGTTGCCGTCGGACTTGAGGACCTGTTTGCGGGAACGCCGGCTGCACCAGAAACAGTAGCGAATGCGCCCGCGAACGGATCCATCGAGCAGGTGTCAGGGTTGCGTGACGCCCTACTGATCAGCGTTCTCGACAACGTGACCGGCCGGCTGGTGCGGATAACCCTGGGAGATGACGGCTGGGCCGCTGACACGGTTGGCCTTCCCGACGACGGCGCGGTTCATGTCAGCGCGACGGACACGTTCGCTGACCTGGCACTGATCAACCACGAAGGGTTTTTGACGCCGCCCACGCTCTTTCTGGCTCCAGAGGGAGAACCGGCCGAACCAATTAAGCAACTGCCCAGGCAGTTTGACGCCGCCCCTTTTGACGTGCAGCAGCATTTCGCCGTGAGTGCGGATGGTACGCGTATTCCCTATTTCCTGATCAATGGCCGCAACGCTTCGTCGGATGGCGACACACCAACCGTGTTGTACGGATATGGTGGTTTCGAAGCATCGATGACGGCAAATTATGTCGGCCCCTACGTTCAGACCTGGCTCGAAAACAGCGGTGCCTGGGTCGTCGCCAACATCCGGGGTGGGGGCGAATATGGTCCCGACTGGCACAAAGCCGCGCTGAAAGAGAACCGGCAACGCGCATTCGATGATTTCATCGCCGTCGCCGAGGACTTGGTCGCGCGAGGCGTCACATCTCCGCGCCGCCTCGGCATCTACGGCGGTTCCAACGGCGGGCTCCTGGTCGGCGCGGTGATGGTGCAGCGGCCTGAACTGTTTCGCACCGTTGCTTGTGCCGTGCCGCTGCTCGACATGCTGCGGTACCACAAACTCCTGGCCGGTGCCTCATGGATGGGTGAATACGGCGACCCGGACATTCCCGCCGAGCGCGCCTTCATCGAGAAGTATTCGCCCTATCAGAATGTGAAGCGGGACGCCGATTATCCCAAAGTGTTCTTCTTTACCTCGACCAAGGACGATCGTGTGCATCCCGGCCATGCACGCAAGATGGCGGCGAAGATGAAAGAGCAGGGGCACGACATTCTCTATTACGAAAATGTCGACGGCGGCCATTCATCGGCAGCCGACCAGATTGAGCGCGCCAGGCGGTCGGCCCAGCTCGCCGTCTTTAGTCTGAGGGAACTTGCTGGTGACTGAGCAATCGGCAGGCGTCAGCTGTGCAGGTGACAGGCCACCCGATGCTCCGCACCATCGGAAATTGTGACCGAGGGCACCGGGGTTTGCGCCGAGCAGGGTTCGAAGGCGCGCGGACATCTTGGATGAAACGGGCAGCCGGTCGGCGGGTTCTCCGGGCTCGGCACGTCGCCTGACAGAACGATGCGTTTGCTCTTGCGCCCGGGGACCGGCTCGGGGATCGCCGAGATGAGCGCTTCGGTGTAGGGGTGACGGGGCGCCGCGAAAAGTGTTTCGGCCGGTCCCATTTCGACAATCTCGCCGAGATACATAACGGCGATGGTATCGCAGATATGCTTGATGACCGCGAGGTCGTGCGAAATGAAGAGATAGGAAAGCCCCAGTTCCGACCGCAAATCCATCAGGAGATTGAGGATTTGCGACTGGATCGAGACGTCGAGCGCCGACACCGGTTCATCGGCGACAACCAGCTTCGGTCGCAGCGCAACGGCCCGGGCGATGCAGATGCGTTGCCTCTGGCCGCCCGAGAATTCGTGCGGGTAGCGGTCAACCGCATCGCGCGGTAAACCGACCATGTCCATCAGGTGAAGCACCTCATTTCGCCGCGACGCCGTATCGCCGACACCGTGTATGACCAACGGCTCCGCCACCAGCGCGCCAACCCGCATGCGCGCGTCCAGCGAGGCGTAGGGATCCTGAAATATCATCTGCATGTCGCGGCGCCGTTGCCGCATGGCCGCCGACGCCAGGCCGTAGAGATCTTCCCCGTCAAAACGTACCGTGCCCGATGAAGGCTCGACCAATCGCATGACAAGCCGGGCAAGCGTTGTCTTGCCACAACCGGACTCGCCGACAATGCCAATTGTTTCGCCTTTCTGCTGGCAAAAACTGACCCCGTTGACGGCGCGAATGCCTGAACCGCGGCCGGTGGTGGCGAATGTCTTGTGCAGGTTGTCGACTTCAAGCAGTGCGGTCATGCAACAGGGTTCCAGCAGGCAAACTGATGCGGGGGGTCGCCGTCCAATGGCGGATGCTTGGTGCTGCAGCGGGCGGACGAGTGCGCGCACCGCTCGACGAAATAGCAGCCATCCGGTCGGTTGCCCGGACTGGGAACAATCCCCGGTATGGTCGGCAGTTTCCCGGCCGGAGACGAAATGCGCGGCATCGCATCCAGGAGGCCCAGTGTGTAGGGATGGCGGGGTCTCGCGTAAAGTTCTTCGACGGTAGTCTGCTCGATAATTCTGCCCGCATACATGACGAGGACCCGCTCACAGAATTCGGCCACGACACCCAGATCGTGGGTGATGAGCAAGATCGCCATGCCGAGCTCTTTCTTCAGGTGCAGCAAGAGCTCAAGGATCTGGGCCTGCACGGTGACGTCGAGAGCGGTTGTCGGTTCATCGGCGATGAGCAGGCTTGGCCGACAGATAAGCGCCATGGCGATCATCACCCGTTGGCGCAGGCCGCCGGAGAGTTCATGCGGGTACTGGTCCACCCTTCGCTCGGGCGCGCTGACGCCAACCAGGCGCAGCATCTCAATGACGGATCCCCGGGCTTCGGCAGAACTTAACGACCGGTGCAGGCGCAGGGCCTCGATGAGCTGAAACCCAATCGTGTAGGTCGGATTGAGGCTGGTCATCGGCTCCTGGAAGATCATGCCCATGCGATCGCCGCGCACCTTGCACATTGCCGCCTCGCCGAGATCCAGCAGGCTCTTGCCCTCAAGTTCGATTGTTCCCTTGTCGATGCGGCTGATGTCGGATGGCAAGAGGCCCATGATGGACATCGCCGTCACGCTCTTGCCGCAGCCGCTCTCGCCGACCAGTCCGACGATCTCTCCGGCGCCGACCTCGAAGCTGACATCCTCGACGATGGACATGGCGCCGTCTTCAGTGTGGAAACTGACCGACAGGTCGGCGATGCTGAGAAGAGCCATAGATGCGTACCGCCAGCGCGCGCGCCCGCCGCCCGGTGCCTATTCGAACACGATCCTTGGGAAATAGAGGGAAACCAGCCAGTTTGGCTGATCGACAATTTCGCTGATCCGCAGATCGGCGCATACGCTGCACAGCATGTAAGCCTCCACCGCCGACATGCCGTGCCGGGCGGTGAGAAGATCGATCATACCGGAGACCGCGTCCTTCGCGCCCTGCATCAGGTCAGGGCCAATGCCGGTCGTCACCTCATAGCCCTTGGCGTCGAAATGCCGGCTGACGGGTCCCGCGGTCGTGAGCCGCGGAAACTTGAGGCTTTCGCCTTTCACCAGGTCGAATTTGAGCGCCACCGACATGGGGCTTTCTATGGCCGTGCCGCAAACCTCGCCGTCGCCCTGGGCCGCATGGGTGTCGCCGACAGAGAACAGAGCGCCGGCAACCTCGATCGGAAGGTAGAGTTCGGTGCCTTCGCAGACATCGCGCACGTCCATGTTGCCGCCGACCCGGCGCGGCGGGACCACACTGTGATCGCCGGCTTCGCCGGGCGCCACGCCGATGGTACCGGTGAATGGCTTCAGCGGCACCTGGCCGCCGGGGCCATAGGCCGACGGAGCCATGGACTGCGTGTCATACTTCCAGATATGGAGGGCTGGATCGGTGAACTGATCGGCCAGCAGACCGAAGCCCGGAATATTTGCCGTCCAGCCCCATCCTGAAGGCTGGAACCCGAGCAGGGTGACCTTCAGGATGTCGCCCGGTTCGGCCCCGTCGATATGGACGGGGCCGGTGACCGGGTTGACTTTGCCGAAGTCCAACGTCGCAACATCCGCAACCGTCGAGTTGGCCGACAACTGGCCGCCCGACGCGTCGACGGTCTCGAATTCAACCGTCTCTCCCGGGGCCACGGTGAGCACCGGAGCGTTGGAGTTGTTCCAGCCATAGTGGCTGTCGTGATTGTGGATGGTGTGGTTGCACTTCATTGGTGTTGCCTCACTGTGCGTCTTTTGCGTAGACCGTATCGTAATGTACCGGAATATGCACCGGATCGACGAAAATCGCGTCCGGTCCGCCGAGGCGTTCCGAATGCATCGTGAAACGTTGCTCGTTGAACACAGGAGCCCACGGCGCCTCGTCCATGATGTCGATAAAGACGGATCGCCACAGATCGATGCGCTCGGCGGCCTTGGCCGGATCGGTCATGCCGTCCGCCTTGGTGGCGTTGCCATCGATGTCCTGGTTGCAGTACCAGGCCCAGTTCCAGCCGCCCGGCACGGCGCCGCCGCATCCAAGGATCGGTCCATAGAAGTTGGAGGGATCGGGGAAGTCCGCGATCCATGCCATGCCGCCGGACCAGATCATCGGCGCCTGATCGGCCTTGCCGCCGGCATCGATGACCGTCGACTGCGCCAGCGACTTGATCTCGGCCCTGATCCCGATGGCCGCCAGGTCCTGCTGAATGGCCTGGGCGATACGGGGATTGGGGTCGGTGTTCATGGCATAGAGCTCGGTGTCGAACCCGTCGGCGAAGCCCGCTTCGGCAAGCAGCGCCTTGGCCTTTGCCGGATCGAACGCATAGCCCTTGTAGGACGTGTCATATCCGGGCATTGCCGGCGGCAGGGGTTGATTGGCCGGCACCGCACGCCCGTTGATGATGCGAACCACGCGGTCCTTGTTGATGGCCATGTTGACCGCCTGGCGCACCTTCTTGTTGTCGAAGGGCTTCATCTTGACGTTCATGGTCACGTAACCGGTGTGGAGCTGTCCGCCCTCGACGATCAGATTGGCGTTGGCCGGGTCATTCTTGACTTCAAGGAACTTGGCCGGCGGGATGCCGTCGCCAAGAATGTCGACTTCGCCGCGCTGCAGCCGAAGCAGGGCCACCAGCGGCTCCTGGCCGACCTCGAACGTGATCTGATCCATCTTCGGCAGCCCGGCCCTGTAATAGTCGGGGTTGCGTTTGAAGACGACCCGCTGTCCCAGCGTCCATTCGTCCATGGTGTAGGCGCCGGATCCGACGGGATGTTTGCCGAAATCGGTGCCCCACTTGTCGACCGCTTCCTTGGGCACGACGAAGGCGAAGTTGATTGCCAGGACATGGAGGAATGTCGCGTCGGGGCGCGACAGGGTAAACTTCACCGTGTGCGGGTCAACGACAGTGATGCCGGAAAGCGTTTCTGTCTTTCCTGCGGTCATGTCGTCAAAGCCCGCAATCATGCCGAAGAAGCCGGCGCCCGGGCTCAGGGTCTTGGGGTTCACGGTCCGCTCAATCGAATATTTGACATCGTCGGCGGTAAGCTCGCGGCCATTGTGGAACTTCACGCCTTTGCGAAGCTTGAACTCGTAGGTCAGCCCGTCGGACGCGATATCCATGCTTTCGGCCAGATCCATGACCAGTTCGGTCGTACCGGGCTTGTAGTCCATGATGCCGTTAAAGAGGCTTTTGATCATCGACCAGTTCTGCCAGTCGTAACCGATCGCGGGATCGAGCGTGGAAACGTCATCCTTGTAGGTGACGATCATGCTGCCTCCCTGTTTGATATCGTCCGCAAGCGTCACGGTTCCTGGAACCGGTGCGAGCAGGAATGCGCTGAAGGTCAGCGCTGCAAGTAGCTTTTTCATTGTTCTCTTCCTCCCTTTCTTTCGGTCACTTGAGTTCGATCCGGGGATCGACGAACGGCGCGATCACATCGGCCAGAAAATTTCCGACAACGATGAAACAGGCCGCAACCAGCGTCACCCCCATGATGATGGGGATATCGACACGCTGAATGGCTTGCCAGGCGAGCTGGCCGATACCGGGCCAGCCGAAGACGGATTCGACGACAACAACTCCGCTCATGAAGATGCCGACGTCGAGCCCGATCATGGCGATGATCGGCAGTATGGCGTTGCGCAGGGCATGAACCGTCAGAATACGCATCTGGCCGGCACCCTTTGCCCGCGCGGTGCGAATGTAGTCCTGGCGCAGGACGTCCAGCATGCTGGAACGCATCATGCGCGAGTACCACCCCCCGCCGAGAAGGCCGAGGGTGAGGGCGGGCAGCACCAGGTGCGCGGCGGTCCCGTAGCCGCCGATCGGGAACCAGCCGAACTGAACCGCGAAAACATAGAGCAGCAGTATGCCGACAACGAATTGCGGGGCCGAGACGCCGACGAAACTCAGGATCATGATCGCATTGTCGGCGAACTTGCCTCGTTTGACCGCAGCCAGGATTCCGGCCGGCAGGCCGATCAGCAGCTCGCATGAAATGGCGCCCGCCATGAGGAGAAGCGTCGCCGGCAGGCGTGACAGGATCAGCTCGGTGACTTCGGTTTTCTGAATGTATGAGCGGCCCAGATCGCCCTGCACCAGGCTCGACAGGTAACGCAGATACTGCTCGTAGAACGGCAGGTGAAGGCCCAGCTGACGGCGGATGTTTTCGACCGTTTCGGCGGTTGCGCTGCGGCCCGCGATCTGCCGCGCAGGGTCGGCGGGCAGCAGATACAGAAGGATGAATGTGATCAGCGTGATGCCGATCATAATCAAGAGAGCCTGACCGATGCGTTTGAGCACATATACCCCGAGGCCCTTCATCCTGCGGTCCTGCCTTTTTGCGTCGGGTCGAGGATGTCCCGCAGCGCATCTCCGACCAGATTGAACGAAAGCGCCAGCAGGACGATCGCCGCCCCGGGCAGGAACACAAGCCAGGGCGCGGTCGTGAAGTAGCTCTGATTCTCGAAAATGATGTTGCCCCAGCTCGGTGTCGGCGGCTGGACGCCTATGCCCAGGAACGACAGCGTGGCTTCGAGAAGAACGGTGGTCGCGATGCCAAGGGTCGCCCACACGAGCACCGTCGGGAGAATGTGCGGGACGATATGAACGAACAGGATCCGGCTCCAATGGGCGCCGAGCGACCGTACCGCCTCAATGTAATCCTGCGCTGCCAAAGACAGAGTCTGGCCGTAAATCACCCGTGCCACCTGCACCCAGTTGACCATGGCGATCACCATGGCGACGATCCACAGGCTCGGCTTGAAGATAGCTGCCAGCGCGATGGCCAGGAGGAGCGCGGGGAAGGCCATCATAAGATCGGTGAACCGCATGATAAAGGCGCCGACCCAGCCCTGGGCGTAGCCCGCGGTGACCCCCAGCACGGTTCCGAGCAGCACCGCAATCCCGTTGGCCACGATTCCGATGATCAGACTGGTCCGCGCACCGTAGAGGATCCGGGAAAACAGGTCGCGGCCGAGCAGATCCGTTCCGAACCAGAACCGTTCGTTCGGGGGCAGGGGTGCGCCTTCAAGCGTGAGGCCGTCGAAGAACTGTTCAGATGGGTTGTAAGGGGCAAGAAATGGCGCGCCAATGGCCGCAACGCAGATGACCGTGATGACCACCGCGCCCGTAACCGCAATTCTGCGCTTCAGGAACTTGCCGAAATTTCGAGACATAGCCGAGTAGGCTACTCCACAATTTTACGGGCGCGCAAGAAACCCTGGGCGGCTTTCTACCCTGCGGGCCAGCGGCAAGAATGCGAGACCCGGCCGTGAAATTTGTGTTCCAACGATAAAGCGATGACGGACGCGCGTTTCAGCGTTGCGACTAGACCCTTTCCTCTTTTTACGGAATCGCTTGACCGGTTTTTCACGTCTTCTGCCAAGGCACGGTCCGCGCCGTGGCCTCACCGACCACAAGCGGGCCGTAACGCAGCTCAGAGGGCGTGAAAAGCCGGCCTTCGGTGGGCCATATCGGCCCGTCGGCGGCGTTGCGGCGCTTGCCCGA
>JAJFHL010000248.1 GCA_021775615.1 Hyphomicrobiales bacterium | reverse complement strand
CCCGGGCAGCCGGTGACCGCGCACTGGGGCGTTCCGGACCCGGCGGCGGCGGAAGGAACCGAGCCCGAAATCCGCCTCGCCTTCGCCGACACCTACCGAATGATGAGCAATCGGATCTCCATTTTCGTCAACCTGCCGCTGGAGCGCATCGACCAATTGAGGCTCAGGCAAAGGCTCGAAGACATCGGCACCGATAGTTAGGCCTACCGGGCCGGCACGCCTGCGGGAACGTTCTGCTTCCAGACGCGATACGCCTCGAGAAACGCCAATGGCGCGAAGTGTACCAGCGCACCGCCGAAACTGTTGTGGATGAAAATCCAGTGCACGACCGTGAACACCGCGGCCACATAGACAACGCGCTGCAGGGTTTTCCACGACCTTCCCAGACGTCGCACCGAAGCATCATTGCTGGTGAGGGCAAGCGGCACGAACACAAGGAAAGCCACCCAGCCTGTCCAGATACCGAGTTTGGCGATCTCGCCGGGACTCGCGGCCACGACACCGGTTTCCATCATATAGGCCAGCGTGTGCAGCGCCGCGTAACCGAAGGCGGCGACGCCAAGATAACGCCTCCGAGCGAGCAGCCAGCGCGGCCATCGGTGGCCGGAAAACAGGATCATGAGCGGTGTGACCATCAGGGCGACGATCATGAACCTTGCCGAGAACTCGCCGGAAACATGCATGACCTCGCCATAGGGCATCGACCCTTGCATGATGGCGATGGTCATCGGCACGGATGGCGCCGCGAGCAGCGCCCAGAAAAAGTACGGGCTGTTGAGGATTTTCAATATTGCAGGCATGGCGAGGGGTTCCCGGTCCAAAGGGGCTTGATCTCCTTTAACGGACGATCACCGGAAACCCGTCGCCTGTTTGTGTTCCCCGGCGGGGTTCAGCCGCGCGCCGCTTTTTCGTCGGCATATTTCTGGGTCATCTCCTCGACGGCCTTGGAGTGAATCTCGGCCAGTTCGGGACGCAGCTTCTCGGCGCGCGCCGCGGCCCCCATGGTCGCCATGTGGTGGCCCTGGAAGTGCGGCATCACTTCGCGCGCGATCAGTTCATAGCTCTTGCGCGTCGCCGCCGGGTCGGCCCAGTTGTGAGCCAACATCAAATAGGCGCCGAAGCCGCCATTGGACTGTTCCATCAGACGATTGATCTGGGCAACCGCCATGTCCGGCGTGCCAATGGCGCCAAAGCCGGACTCATTGACGAACTCGATCATCTCCTTGACGTTGTTGCCCGGCACCGCCATTTGCGGGAACGCGGCAACGGCCTGGAAGTAATGGAACCACTGTTCCATGCCGTACTCGACATCCTTGTAGGCCTGCTCCATGGTGTCGGCGATGTGCACGAGGCCGACAAGCCGCCATTTCTCGCGGTCAATGACCTTCTCGTGGACCTTTGCCTCTTCCTCCATCACGTCCCAGTGCAGCGCGAGCGCATCGAAGCCGGCAGCGGACGTCGCGCCTATCGACAACAGACCAATTCCGTGGCGGCCGGCAAGCCGCGGTCCGGCCGGCGACGCCACCGCGGCAGCGGAGATGTCAAACAGAGGGTTCGAGTAGGGCCTGAGGTGCAAACGGGCCTCCTGCAGGTCCCAGCGGTCATTCTTGAATGTAACCGGATCCTCGGAGGTGAGCAGTTGCATGATGACGCCAAGGCTGTCTTCGAGCAGACCGCGGGTCTGGGTCTGCGACAGTCCGATCATCTTGGCATCGGTCGGCAAGGCACCTGGTCCGACGCCCAGCATGACGCGTCCGCGGGTCAGATGATCGAGCATCACGATCCGCTCCGCCACCCACAGGGGATTGTGATAGGACAGACTGACAACGCCGGTGCCAAGCTTGATGTGCCTGGTGCGTTCCGCAGCCGCGGCAATGAAAATTTCCGGCGAGGCAATGGTTTCCGATCCGGCCGAATGATGCTCACCGATCCAGGCTTCGTCGTAGCCGCAGCGGTCGAGCCACTGGATCAGTTCCAGATCACTCTGCAACGACAGCGTCGGGTTGATCCCCGGCTTGTGAAACGGTGCAAGAAAAATTCCGAAACGAAGACGCGAAGCCATAAACAGTTCCTCCTGAGTTTACTTGCCGCGAACGCACAAGGGGCCCCGCCCCGAGTTCGCCAGAGGCAGTATGACCCATGCGTCCGGCGAAGCAAAATCAATCGACCACCGTTTCACTGGCCGGGACGGCCGGGGCGTTCACCAGTTGGACATTCACTAAAATGAACAAGATTTCATGCGGGTGTGCGTCGAGACGCGGTAAGATTACAAATCGGCGCCGGTCGAACGCTCGCACACCCGAACCGTAGAGACTATAGTCGCGTAGCACTATTTTGGAATCGCAGGCCCCCGTGAAGCAAAGCGCATCGTTTCCTCTTCAAATTGCGGTATTCGCCGTGCTGTTTGGCGTGGCAACGGTGCTGTGGTTCGGCCGCGATACGGTGACATCGCTCTACGCCGCGGCCACCGGAGCGACGGACCCGGCGGGCGAACAGGGGCCGCGCCCGAAAAAACGTCAGGTTCCCGTAGTCGTTGAACGGGTCGGGCGCATGGCCAATGACGTGACCATCGAGGCGATCGCAACCGCGCGGGCAAAAAGGTCGGTGACGCTTTATCCCGAAACCACCGGCGAAATCGTCGAACTCCGCGTTTCGGCAGGCGACCGTGTCAAGCGCGGTGACGTGATCCTCCGGCTCAACACGCAACTGGCGGCGCTGGAGGTCGATCTGGCCCGCACCAAACTTGCCGCGGCCCAGATGAAGCTCGAACGCGCCGAGACCTTGCGTGAGAGCAACGTCAACACCGGCGCACAAGTCGAAGACGCGGGCAATCTCGCGGCCCAGTCGAAGCTGGAGCTGGAGCAGGCCGAAGAGTCTCTGCGCGAGCGCACACTGACCGCGCCCTTCGACGGGGTTGTCGGAATTCCAGGTGTCGAGCTTGGTGACCGGGTGACGCCTGAAACCAGCATTGTCACGCTAGACGACCGCAGCGCGCTCTTTGTCGAGGTTGAAGTGCCCGAACAGTATCTTTCACGGGTCAGCCTGAATCAGCAGGTGTCGGCTCGCACTCCGAGCTTCGATGACCTGACATTCGAGGGCCTGGTGGCGGAGATCGACAGCCGGGTCGATCCGGTGACCCGGGCAATGCTGGTCCGCGCTTCGCTCGGCAACACGTCGGACACGCTGCGGCCGGGCATGTCCTTTGCAATCGAACTGTCGCTGCCCGGAAAGAGCTTCACCAGTGTCCCGGAGCTTGCGGTGCAGTGGCGAAGCGGTGAGAGCTTCGTTTGGGTGGTGCGCGACAATGAGGCACGGCAGGTCGTCGTCCGCAGCGTCAAACGGCTCAGCAGCTTCATGCTCGTGGACGGCGCCATCGAGCGGGGCGACCTGGTCGTTGTTGAAGGCGTGCAGCGCCTGCGCGAAGGCATTCCGGTGACCTTTGTGGAGCCGGTGGCGCAGACCGGCGAAAGCTGATGAACATCGCCGACAGCCTGCCCGCACTGAGCGTCAAGCGTCCTTACCTGGCCGCCGTGCTCAACCTCCTTATCGTGATCGCGGGCGTCGCGGCGATCCTCGGCATCGAGGTCCGCGAACTCCCCGATGTCGACCGGCCCATCGTGTCGGTCAGGGCCAATTATCCCGGCGGCTCGCCCGAAACCATCGACGCCGAGGTCACAAGCGTCATCGAGGCCGCCGTGGCGCGGGTCAACGGCATCGTCTCGGTGCGCTCGTCCAGCGAAGAAGACAACCTGCGCATCAATATCGAATTCAATCCGAGCATCGATCTGATCGACGCCGCCAATGATGTGCGCGAGGCGGTCAGCCGGGTGGAGCGCGAATTGCCGACCGGCGTCGAGGACATCACTGTCGTGAAGGCCGACAACGACGCGCGTCCGATCATCAAACTCGCTGTCTACAGCGACGCGCTTCCGATCGAAGACGTGACGCGCCGGGTCGAAGACGAGATTATCCCCGAGCTCACCTCGATAGACGGTGTTGCCAGCGTGCAGCTGTTCGGTGCGCGCGAGCGGGTGCTGCGTGTGGTGCTCGATCCCTTGCGGCTGGCCGGCTACAAGATTTCGGTTTCCGAGGTGGCCGAGGTCCTCGGCAATGCACGCTACGACGTGCCGGCGGGCAGCTTCAAGAGCTCCGAACAGGAAGTGATCGTGCGCGCCAATGCCTCGGTCACCAGCCCGGAGGAGATCGAGCAGCTCATCATCCGCGACCCGGTTCGCATCGGCGACGTCGCCGCCGTGTTCTTCTCGCCCGACGATGCCGAGAGTTATGTGCGGCTCGATGGCCGCGCGGTGGTGAACCTCGAGATCGTCCGGCGCGCACAATCCAATACCGTCTCCATATCGGAAGATGTCCAGACCACGGTCAACGGCCTGTCGCGTCGGTTCGACGACATGACCATCGAGACGGTTTCCGACGATTCGGTGTTCATCAAGGGCGCCATCCGCGAGGTTCTGATCAGCCTGTCGCTGGCAGTGCTCATCGTGGTCGGCGTCATCGCCGTGTTCCTCGGCCAGATGCGCGCCGCCTTCATTCCAGCCATTGCCATTCCGGTTGCTCTGATCGGAACGATCGCCGCGATCTGGGCCATGGGTTTCTCGATCAACCTGATCACGCTTCTCGCCCTGGTGCTCGCCACCGGCCTTGTGGTTGACGATGCCATCGTGGTGCTGGAAAACATCCAGCGCCTGCGCGCCACGGGAATGGGCGCACGCGCCGCCGCGGTGATTGGAACGCGCCAGGTGTTTTTCGCAATCGTCGCCACCACCGCCACGCTGGTTTCCGTGTTCCTGCCGATATCGTTCCTGCCGACGACCGCCGGCCGGCTGTTCACCGAATTCGGCTTCGTTCTGGCGGCAACCGTGATCATCTCGTCTTTCGTTGCCCTGACGCTGGGGCCGATGTTGACGGCGCGGCTGCCGCAACTGACCGTCGACCAGGAGATGACCGACGGTCCTGGCCTGCTCATGCGCGGCTACACGAAACTACTCGATGCGACCCTTGCCGCCCCGCTTGTGCTGATCGGTCTGTGCGCGATCATCGGCGTAAGCGCGCTGATCGTGTTCCAGTCGCTGGGCGAAGAACTGGTTCCCGAAGAAGACCGCGGCCTGATATCGGTTCTCTTGACCGGTCCCGACGGGGTCGGCCTCAGCTATACGGACCGTCAGGTCGAGCAGGTGGAAAAGGCGCTCGCGCCGTTCGTCGAGGACGGCACGGTCACCAAGCTGTTCACGGTAACCGGCCGATGGGATCTGAATCGGGGATGGATCGATGCTCCACTCAAGCCCTGGTCGGAACGCACTATTACGGAAGGCGAAATAGCCACCAAGCTCAACGCCGAGATCGAGAACATTCCCGGCGCCCGGGCGTTTGTGCTGCGTTCCAACAGCCTGAACCTCAGGCGCGGCGGCAACGGCATCAAGTTCGCACTCACCGGTGCGAGCTATGACACCCTCGCCGAAGTCGCGCAGAACTTCATGATCGCCATGGAGCGCGACATCACCGGCATCGAGAACGTCCGTGTCGAATTTCGCGCGACACAGCCGCAGCTCTCCGTGACCATCGACCGCAGACGGGCGTCCGACCTCGGCGTCTCGATCGAAGATCTGAGTTCCACCATTCAGGTGCTGGTCGACAATGACGAAGTGGCCGAACTGACCATCGACGACCGGGCGGTGCCGGTCATCCTGCAGGCCAGTGAGGGCTCGGTCAACGACCCGTCGGATCTGCAGAACCTCTATGTTCCGGGCACCGACGGCAACCTGGTTGCCCTGTCCCACCTGGTCACATTCAAGGAAATCGCGGTTGCCGCCGAACTCGACCGGCACGGACAGCGACGCGCCATAGAGATCGACGGTGGTTTTGTCGGTGAATTCACCATGCGCCAGGCGATCGAGGCAGTCAGAACGCTGGCCGCGAAGGAATTGCCGTCCGGCGTCGGGCTCCTGTTCCTCAATGAGGCGGCGACGCTGGATGAGACGTCCTACGACCTCGCCCTCACCTTCCTGATCGCGGTGCTGGTGGTGTTCCTGGTTCTGGTGGCGCAGTTCGAGAGCCTGACCAGCGGCCTGATCGTCGTCCTGACCGTGCCGTTCGGACTGTGCGCCGCGGTCTTTGCGCTGGCGCTCACCGGCACGACCATCAACATCTACAGCCAGATCGGCATCTTGATGCTGATCGGCATCATGGCCAAGAACTCCATTTTGATGGTCGAGTTCGCCGACCAGCTGCGCGAACAGGGCCGCAGCATCGCCGAAGCGGCCCGCGAAGCCTCCCTGGTGAGGCTGCGGCCGATCCTGATGACCATGGCGTCCACCGTGCTGGCCGGCCTGCCGCTGATCCTGGGCTCGGGGCCCGGTGCAGAAGCACGTAGCGCCATCGGCTGGGTGGTGTTCGGCGGCCTCGGGATGGCGGGAACCTTCACGTTGATCCTGACGCCGGCGCTCTATGTGCTGATCGCCCGCTTCGCAAAGCCGCGCAATCAGGCCGCCGCACAGCTCGATTCAGAACTCGATACCGCGCAGGCCCTGCCCGCGCCGCCTGAAACGCCTGCCCTTCCTTCACCGAAAACCTGATCTGCTATCTTGAAAACCGCAGCAGGATCGCACCGGCGAGCGTGACGAAGGTCGAGAGGACTTTCCCCAGGCTGAGCTTCTCCTTGAGAAACATCACACCGATCAGCAGCGCGATTATGATGCTGGTCTCGCGCAGCGCCGTGACCAGGGCGATGGGGGCTTGCGTGAAAGCCCACATCACCAGGGCATAGGCCGCAAAAGACGCGCCGCCGCCGAACAGAAACAGAAGTGGGGCCTCGGTGGGAATGCGCCGAATCGCTCCCGGTCGGGCAATGAATGTGATCGCGCCGAACACGGCTGCATTGCCGAAAGTGAGCCATGTGTAGAATCCGAGCGCCGTTTCAGCGGCCCGGGCGCCCAGGCCATCAACAAGGGAATAGCCGGCAATGAAACAGCCGGTGACAAAGGCCAGCAAGGCCGCGTTCCTGTTGGTGGTTCCATCGCTCTGACGCACTGCGCTCAGAGAGATGATGCCCAGGCCGATCGCGGCAATTGCGATCAGTTCGGCCGACGACAACTGCACGCCCAAAGCCAGCACCGAGACGGCGGCGACCAGCAATGGCGCCGTGCCGCGCGCAATCGGATAGACCTGCGTCAGGTCGCCCAGGCGGTAAGATGTCAGCAGGAACAGCTGATAGCCGACATGAAGCGCGACGCCGACGGCGATGTAGGGCCAGCTGTCGGGTTTCGGCATTGCCACAAACGGCAAAAGCGCCAGGGCGATCGGCACATGTCCGAATACAACCGCGCACATGCTGACATATTTGTCAGCGCTGCCTTTCAGCAGGGCATTCCACGACGCGTGGAGGATCGCAGCGGCAATCACCGCCAGGAATACAATGGTCTCCAACGCTTGCTCCCTGCGCGTTCAGAACGACGCGCCGGTCCTGGATCGGAGAGTTCTGGTGCGTAACCGGTTGAAACTACGGATAAACGTAGACCCGCGCACCCACTCTCACCATGTCATAGAGCTCTTCGATATCGCCGTTCAACATGCGAATGCAACCGCTCGAAATCGCACGTCCGAGAGTGCGCCTGTAGCGGGTTCCATGGATCCGGTAGAGCGACGAGCCGAGATATAGTGCACGGGCGCCCAGAGGATTGTCGATGCCGCCGGGCATGTAGGCCGGCAGATGCGGCTCGCGCTTGCGCATGGCGGCGGGCGGCGTCCAGCCCGGCCATTTGGCCTTGCGCGAGACATGCGATGTGCCCGACCAGGAGTAGCCTTGGCGACCGACACCGATGCGGTAACGGTACGCCCTGCCTCTTTCGATGACGTAATAGAGCCGAAATTCACCGGTTTTGACGATGATGTCGCCCTTGCGGTATTTTTTGTCGAAATCCACGGTCCGACGAGTGCCGAACAGCCCGACTTTGTGCACATCCGGTTGGCCGGTTTCCAAAACCTCATTCAAGCCGGAGAGAAAACCGCCTGCCTGTGGGCCCGCAAACGCTGTTCCAGACAGAAAACCCCATGCCAAAACGACCCCAACAACGGCCGCGCGCACCATTGACCTCATCACCAGTTCTCTCCTCAGTTGATCTGGGGCGCGTCTCGCCTTCACGTCGGTCCGCTGTCCCCGGCATTCTTCAATGCTGCCTCGAAACTGCGCCGATGATAGCCCAAGATGCCGGAACGCAAAATGAGAAATCCGTGATTAACCTGCTTCCTGCTGGAAAAAAAACGAAGCCTGTTTCGGCAATTCGGGTTTCTGCACTTCATAGGCCGTCGAACGAATCCGCCCCGAGGCTTCGCCGCGTACAATCTGGCCTTCCTGGGTGCTCGGCACCGGATTCGGGCTCAACGGCACCGCATCGTCGGCCGAGTAGACGCAGATGAACAGGGTGCGCGGCTGGTCCGACAGATTGGGCGCCGAGCCATGCAGCAACCGTGTGTGCATGAGGCAGACCGAGCCGGCCGGGCCAATGCATTTGACCGCCCGGGCGCTGGCATCGGATTCGACGTCCGGTTCCACCGCGCCGGTGAACTTGCCGTCATGCCAAAGGCCATGGATCGCTCCATTGTGCGACCCGGCCACGACCTCCAGCGGACCGTTTTCTTCGGTCACTTCGTCGACCATGAGGAGTGCTGTCACGACATCGTCGTTGGAGTGCGGCGTGAAGGGGAAATCCTGATGATACTTCACTTCGGTTTTCGCGCCGGGCAGCTTGGAGTTGATCTTGGAGTGGTGGAACTTGACGTTCGGGCCGATGAGATCGGCGACGGCGTCGGTCATGACGCTGCTGCGCATCGCCCCGTCGAAGGCAGATGAAACCTCGGCCGGAGAGTTGACCCGCCGCAATGCCGGTTTTGCTGCGCAATGACCGCTTTCCAGATCG
The DNA here is from genome assembly GCA_021775615.1 of Hyphomicrobiales bacterium. Classification (GTDB taxonomy): domain Bacteria; phylum Pseudomonadota; class Alphaproteobacteria; order Rhizobiales; family JAJFHB01; genus JAJFHM01. Next base: position 4,817 of record JAJFHL010000248.1, on the reverse strand, counting down.
AACCGCGGGCGGCCGTCGACGGTTTCGCCATACCCCTCGCCGTGCGACCTGCTCTCTTCGACCCAGTCGTCGAATTCGCGCCGCATGGCGGCAAGCTGATCCGGGGTCACCGCGTTCTCGACCAGAAGCACGCCGTCGCGCCAGAACTGGTCAATCTGTTCCTGTGTGAGGTGCGATGGCATGCGACTGCCTCCCTACTCGTCTCCCGGCACGCCATAGGACGGCGCGGCGGATGGGTTCACGGCCCGGTTCACGTAATCGGGCATCTGCGGCTCGTAAGCTTCCCACAGCTCCCGCAAGTCTGCAATCGGATCGCCGTTTGACCAGTCGACGCGCAGGTCGACCAGCGAGAATGGCAACTCATCCGCCACGATCAGACAGGCCGAATGGGTCGGCCCCTCCTCGCCGCCTGCCGCGACACCGGCCTCGATGGCGCGCAGCAGCCGTTCGGCAAGATGCTCGTCTCCATTGGCCGCGAAGCCATCGGCCATGGCGCGCGGCACGTCAGTGGTGGCGAGCAGATTGCCGGCCGCGAGGCAGCTCTCTCCCGCTACCACAGCATTGGCGCCGAGAATGTTGGCGCCAGTGTGGTGCGCCGTCTTGCCAGTTGCATCGATCACAGTGAGCTGCCGGTAGTTGAGATGTTCGCGCCCATCCATGACGGTCGCAAGCGCCGTCGGTGCGTCGTCACCCGCCTCCAGCCGGTCGAGCAGAAGCGGTCCGAGGTGCGGGTCGGTGATGTTCTGGGTCGCCACCGCGCCCACCTTGGCGCGGGCATGCGGACAGCGGGCACCGACACAGATGCTTGATGTGGTGATCGCCACGCCGAACATGCCGGTGCGTTCACACCGGCCGATGATGGAAAAGGTCACTCGGCAGCCTCCCATACGCCGTGCGCATCACCAAGGCGGCCGGCGAGATAGATGATGAAATGATGGATGGTCCGTTCCAATTGGTTGATCGGCCCGGATGCGGTGAGCGGCGCACCGGCACCGCGATAAGCCCCCTCCACCACCGCGCGGTCTTCGTTGTTGACCTCGTCGAGGAAAGCCACCGCGGCGGCAGTTGCACGGTCCCGGTCGGTCATGGCCGCGACCACCTCCGGCGCCAGCGACGCACCATAGCGAATGCGCACCTGGCCGGTCCCTTTCGGGCGCAGCGACAGGTACCACATGTAGTCCGGCGCCAGCGTGAACATGTGGCTCGGAAAGATGGTCGGCAGCACGTTGGTGTATCGCCATTTCCCCTCAAGGCGAGTGTTGTCAGAGTGAGCGCGGCCGTAAGGCGATCCCTCGCCCTTGGTAAAAGTGGAATAGGTGTAGGGACCGGGCAGCTCTTCAGGATAGACGCAGTCTTCCATCGGGAAATGCCCTCCGACCGTGCCCTTGTGAATGAAGGGCAGATGGTAGGCTTCCATGTAGTTTTCCGTCAGCAGTTTCCAGTTGGTGTCCCAAACATGGTCCTGTGTGGTGATCGGCACGTAATCGGCCACGTGATAGCGGTCGATCAGATCATTGAGCGGCGCAAGGCGTGGCGCAAGGTCCGGCGCGTCCGGGTTCAAGGTGACATAGATGAACCCCTGCCAAATCTCGGTGCGGATCTCGGGCAGGCAAATGGCCGATTTGTCGAGGCCGGCGAAGTGCCGCTCATGGGGCACACCGACCAACTTGCCGCCATGATCATAGGCCCAGGAGTGATAAGGGCAAACTACGCGCTTTGCGGTGCCGCTGCCCTCGAGCAACTGCATCATACGGTGGCGGCAGGTGTTCGAGAATGTGCGGACGGTGCCGTCCTTGCCGCGGATCGTGAAGATGGGCTCGCCGGCAATCTCGTAGGTGATGTAATCGCCAGGGTTGGGAATATCGGCGGCGCGCCCCGGGCACTGCCACTCGGCCTTGAAGATGTGCTCTTCCTCAAGCGCAAGGATATCCGGCGATGTGTAGACCGCGGGCGGCAGAATCGTCGCGCGTTCGAACGGTTCGGATGCAACCGTCGCTATTTGGCTCAACAGATCGTCAAGTTGCGCCATGGCACAAACCTTCTTTGCGAGAACTACTCGTCGGGGATCACCGCGGTGGCTTCGATTTCCATCACCCATTCCGGCCGCGCAAGCCCATCGACCACCAATCCGGTGGAAACCGGATAAACGCCTTTAAGCCATTTGCCGATGGCTTGGTAGACATCGTCACGATAGGCCCGGTCGGTGAGATAGACCTGGATGCGGCAGATGTGTTCGAGCTTCGAGCCGGCTTCTTCGAGAAGCTGCTTGACGTTCTTCATCGCCTGATCGGCCTGGGCGTAGGCGTCACCGGTCCCGATGCTCTCGAAAGTGTCCGGGTCCTGGCCGACCTGGCCGCGCACGAACACCATCGTGCCCCGTGCCTTCACCACCTGGCAAAGGTCGTTGTCGAGCTTCTGGGTCGGATAGGTTTCCTTGGTGTTGAACTTCCTGAAGCGCTCGTGTGTCGTCATACAAGTTTCCCCGAAATATCCCCTGGAGGGGGTTATTACCTTGGCGCGGCACCGGCCCGCTCCCCCGCCCAACCACCCTATGGAAGGGTACCCTCGGGGTGGTTGGGGGAGCGGGCTGGCACAGTATAATCACAACATGCTCAGTGAACCTGTCCGTTGCCTTTGACATTTTCCGATAATCCGGCCGCGTTCTGAACGAAATCGAGGCAGTTGTCGAAATCGAAATTGCGGTAGACCGCGGCGAGATGCGCAAACGGCGGCGACTGGGCGAAGAGCTGGAACGTGAGCTTGTGCCCGGCATAGTCCGAGTTCAGGAGATCGCGGGCGAAGGCGAGCAGCTTGCGCCGGTCGTCGGCCACCCAGTTCTCGTTGATGGTGTAGAACTTCTCCATCCAGTGACCCACTTCGGCGTTCTCGAACATGTCCGAATCCGGCGTGACGCAGATCTGACCGCCGCACAACTCGCGGGCAATGTGGATCATGTTATGCAGGTTCGAGCAGGCATGGACCCGGCCGGTGAAGAGCAGCGACTGGTTCGGCATCAGCAAACCGTTGGGGCTGGGCTCGGCGGTGGCGATGGCCGCCGTCAGGTGGGCGTTGATGCCTTCACGGTAGACCGCCAGCGTTGCCAGCTTCTCCTGCACCGCCTGCTGTTTGTCGAGGCCGGTCTGTTTGACGTTCCAGAGCGCGGTGCCGATCATCATGTCGGCATAGGTGAGAATGCGCTGGACGAACGCGAATGCCGAGTAACGGTGCAGCGTGGTGCGGATGAACGCGGCCGCCTTGGTGTGCTGATAGAACAGCACGTCTTCCCACGGGATAAGCACGTCGTCGAGGATCACCATGGTGTCGACTTCGTCGAACTTGTTGGAGAGCGGATAGTCCTTCGCCGGGGCGCGGCCGGTGAAGCCGGTGCGGCAGATATGTTTCACGCCGGGTGCGTCCATGCGCATGATGACGCCGAGGGCATATTCCGACAACTTGGCGTCGCCCCAGTTGGCGATCGTGGGTTTGAGGAAGCCCTGGTTCGAATAGGATGCCGCGGTCTCGTACTTGGCGCCGCGGATGACCAGCCCGTCATCGCGCTCCTTGACCACATGCACCAGCATGTCCGGGTCCTGATCCTGGGGCCGCTTGGAGCGGTCGCCCTTTGGATCGGTGTTGGCGGACACATGGAACGGATCGTGGCGGATCGCCTCGTGGATGTGACGCTCGATGTTGGAGGCGAAACGCGGGTCGACCTCGTTCAGGATGTCCTTGCCGTCCCAAAGGGACCACATCTCGCCGATGGTTTCGTCTCCGACCCGGGTGACGACGCCGCCAATGTCCCACATGACGGTGTCCACGGACTTGCGCTTGGCGGCCCAGTCGTCCTGGGTGTAGGGCAGCTTGAGACCGACGGCGTATTCTTCGTTGGCGCCCTCGTCGCGATAGGTCATGACATCACGGGTTTCGGGATCGTGCTGCATGTCGTAGATGCGGGCGCGCACGTCGACGATCGGCCTGAAGCAGGGATGCGTGGTGACATCTTTCACGCGCTCGCCGTTCATCCAGACCTCGCGGTCGTCGCGCAGGGATGCGCGGTATTCGTCGCCGGTTCTGATCATATCTCGTCTCCCCGTATCGCGTTCGTGTGTCGCGCCATCTGATCTTCAGGCCTGCATGAGCGGCTGCGGGCAACCGTAGCGGCCCTGGCAATAGGTCAGCGGTGCGCCAGCCTCGATCGCGTCGTTCGTGTCATCGTAACACGCGTCAACAGTGCCGAATATCAATGTGTGGTCGTGGATTTCCTGGACCTTCCAGACCGAGCACTCAAGCGCCGCCAGAGCGTCGTCGAGGATCGGACAGCCATGCTCGCCGACGGCGAAGTTGGCACAGCCAAAGTCGAAGCGCTCGCCCGTCTTGGGCCGGCCGGCAAAGACGTCTGAGACATCATGCTGATGCGAGCCCAGAATATTCACTGCAAATCCGCCGTTCGCGAGAATGGAGGCGAGCGACGGGCTCTGATTGCGGATCGAGACCATCACGGTTGCCGGATCGAGAGAAATCGAGGTGAGCGAGCTCACCGTCAGGCCGAACCGTCCAGCCGCGCCGTCCGTGGTCACCAGATAAACGCCGGTCACGGCGTGGCCCATGGTGGAGCGGAATTCCTGCGGATCGATCATGGCTTTGTCTCCGGTTTCGAAGGTGAGCGCATGATGGGGGAATCCGATGATTAGCGAAAATATTATTTTCCTGACTATTGAATAGTCTATTGCTATTCTATACTCCGTCATTCCCGGGAAAGTGGGAATCCAGTCGGAGGCTGCGATTTTTTACCAACGCTGCTCTGGATTCCCGCTTTC
>JAJFHL010000247.1 GCA_021775615.1 Hyphomicrobiales bacterium | reverse complement strand
ACTTCAACCACTAGCCTCGGTTGTGACCTACCCCAGATTGCCTCCAGAGTGGCCTCTCCTATGTGGGCTGGATAGCGCATCGGCTCTCCAGCGACCGTGTGCCCGGCCTCCGCCCACGCCTGATAGACATTCTTGCCTCTGTAGAGCTGCTGGCGGATCTCCGCCGCGGTGGGATAGTGCTTGCGGATCGGGTTCCCGGCGAGAAACGAAAGGTGCTGCCGGTCAGGCAGAGGATTGGCCGCCAGAAACCATTCCTCAAGCGCCTCAGCCGAAATCGAAAAATCCGAACGTCCGCGCGTCCGGCACGGCAGTAGTGCTTTGAAAACAGATACGACGTTGATGGCGGCTCCCCCCACGTTCAGGCCTCCGTAGACTATTGCTAGTCTTCGGAAGAATCCAACGCAGAGCGCGACACCTATCACTTTTTGCACATGATCATGGTCTGAGACAGAGTCTGCGGTGCGGACTTGCTTCATCCGACACTTTCCATGCAGCGTTCAACTGCAACCCGCCATTGCGGGCGCCGGCCAATTGCTAGAACATCACATTTTGATTCCCGGGGGCGCACGGGACCTGAGAACAAGTCGACGGTTCCGGCACAGGGATTGAAGCCGGTTTATGGAACGAGAGGTGAGCGCGTTTGTCGCGAGGGTCGGTTCCGCCGCCATCGAGGAAATGATCAACCGGAGCAATGCCGGCGCTGAACTGAAGGCGCTTCAGGCAAGCGATCCGGAAGCGTTCGCGGGCCTCGTCGATGCGGTCGGCCGGGCGGCGATCGCCTCTCTCGTCGAGCCGACGCCGCAGATGCTTGCGAAGGTCATTCCAATGATCGAGTTTGAACTGACGCAGGACGACGTGAGCCTTGCCGAACAGTCGCTCGAACATCTCAAGCCTGACGCCTTCCCGGCCGATGTGCACATTGACGGCCGCGCCGCCGCCCTCGATCTGATCCGCGACTGGAGGGAGATGGTCAAGGCGGCCCTGGAGTGAGGCGGGTTGGCGGGAACCGGCAAATCCGATAGCAGTAACCTGGAACACCATCGGGTCGTGGGAACCATAATGCCAATGCCGACATCTCAGTCCCGGCCGGACACTCTCGATGCAAAACCCGCCGCCCGAAAGGCGGAGTGGGGCTACCTTCCGCCGTTGCCGCTCGAAAACGCCCCGCTCTTTGTGTGGCCGCCCAATCCGGTGAAAATTGCCAGGTGGTTCGCGGCGACATGGCACCTGATGGCCGAGCGCGTGATCATTCTCGCCATTGCCATCGCCACCTGGTTCTATCTGCAGCCGGCGCTTGAGACCTGCGTCACCTTCGAGTTCGGCTGGATCGCGTATATCTATGGCCGCAACATGGGCCTGGTGCTGCTGGTTGCTGGCGGACTGCACCTTTATCTCTATACCTTTGCGAAGCAGGGCGACCGGCGCCGCTTCGACCTGCGCGACCTGGTCAGGAACAGCCGCAGCTTCACGTGGCGCAATCAGGTCCACGACAACATGTTCTGGACCTGCGCCAGTGGTGTGACGGTGTGGACCGCCTATGAGGTCCTGCTCATGTGGGCCTTTGCCAACGGCTATGTGCCCATGACGAGCTGGAGCGAAAACCCCGTCTGGTGCGTCGCCCTGATCGCCCTCGTGCCGGTCTGGTATTCCTTCCATTTCTACTGGGCCCACCGGCTCTTGCACTGGAAGCCGCTCTACCGGATGGCGCACGCCCTGCATCACCGCAACACCAATATCGGCCCCTGGTCAGGGCTCTCCATGCACCCGGTCGAGCACGTGCTCTATTTCAGCTCAGCCCTGATCCACTTTGTGGTGGCCTCGCATCCAGTCCACCTGCTCTACAACATGCAGTATTTCGCCCTGGCCGCGGTCACCGCCCATTCGGGCTACGAGACCCTGCTTGTGAAAGACCGGGACAGCGTCAATCTGGGCTACTTCTTCCACCAGTTGCATCACCGCTATTTCGAGTGCAACTACGGCACCGGCGAAATGCCCTGGGACAAGTGGTTCGGCTCTTTCCACGACGGCACGCCGGAAGCCACGTTGAGGATGCGCGCGCGGCGCAAGCGCATGCACGGGACCGCATGAGAGACGGTAGATCCGGGGACAAGACTTCCCGAAGAGACCACTTTGCAACGGGCGCCCTGTCAGATGTTTGAAGATGTTCCGGTCCACCCCTGCCTGGCCTATGCCGAACGCGCCGGCGCCCACCCCTGTGTGACCGTGGACTTCGGACGCCGCGGCGCCCTTTCGACACTGCGGCTGGTGGAGCAGGTCTGTATCGTCATCGCGCAAAAACAGCCGGGCAATCCCCTGGGGCTTTTTTGTCATCCACAGGACGCACTGGAAACCGGCCTGTGCTTCACACTGTCGCCTGAAGACCATCAGAAACAGGTCGCCGATCTGATCTGGGGCACATACCAGTCCTGCAACGCTCCCATGCATGTCACGGTTGCGATCGACGGAACCGAGGCCCTCTGCCCGGCGCTCCGCAAGATTGTCGAAGCGTTCCATCGCCCTTTCGATGCTTCGGGTCTGATTGACGACGAGAGAGGCGAGCCCATCTGGACATGGTATTGCATGGTGACCCCGCAAACCTCGGCGCCGCTGCTGGCCGGATTTGCCGGGGCCTGTGATCGCGGCAGGCTGTTGATGCCCGCGGGACACGGCGATGGTGCGCATCTTGAACCCATCAGGAAAGCGAACATCGCCTGGCCTGTTGAAATGTCACCCCAGTAGCAGGTGGTGCCCGAAAAGCATTATGGCGGCCGCGAGACGGACACCCGCACCAGGGCAGTTGGTCTCACGGCCGCCATGGGCGTTTAACAGCAATCGCCGCCCTGCATCTGCTCGGTGCTGCAGTTGGGTTCGCAGATCACGATCTTTTCGCATTCCTCGCTGCTCTCGATGTCGCAATTGATTTCGGCCGGGCCCTGCGTCCGCCCGCCACGGCTGTTCGGCGCCAGCTTGCCCGGCATCCTGTTTTTGCGCATTTTGACCGCCTTGAATGTCGGCGTGCGGACCCTTTTGCGCCGTAGCGTATTGGACGCCGCCAGGACGATCTTTTCCGCGCGGTTCAGGCTCAGACCTGAAACCGGCAGTGCGATATCACCGATCCGGACGACCTGCACCGGCGTCGCGTCAGGCTCCGCCGCCGCGGCGGCGTGGTCTGTGGCGGCCAGCGCCTGCGCCGTCAACATGGTTGAAATGGTCAGGGCAAACAGCCCGGCTTTCACTTGCGTGTTCATTTTGGAAGCTCCTTCAATGTCCCGGTTCGAAGGGCAGTCACTCACTGTCCCTGGAGCTTCAGTCGCCGCGAACCGCAAATAGGTTCATCTGGCCGGGAAAAAACGCCTGCCGCCGCGGGCAGACCCACGTTCCAATGGTCCGCCACACCGCCCACCGGTTTCCCATATCCTGCGGCTGCCGCGCAGGCGGGAAACCGGCAAACCACCACCATGATGCCACAACGCGGCTCTTGACGATTACCCACTTTCCCGTTACGCATTGTCACAGAACAAAAGCGGAACAAATGGCGCCCAGAGCTCTCGACAAATTTACCCATCCCGCCGAAGACGAGTTCGACTACGAAGCTCTTCTGGAGGCCATGAAGGCGTGCCGCGAGATCGTTCACCGCTTCTCGTCGGCCTGCGGCCTGCGCAATCCGGCACGGCGCGAGGCGGACGCGCTCATCGAGCAGATCGACGCCGTTGCACGCCTGTCGCGCGTGAGAGATGCCGCGGAATACGTCGCTCCGCCGCCCCTGG
>JAJFHL010000246.1 GCA_021775615.1 Hyphomicrobiales bacterium | reverse complement strand
TGCATCTGGCTCCTGGGTGAGGACGGCCACGCGGTCGGGCGCCGCCGGCTTGCGGGCCGGGGCATCGGGGTCGGGTATCGACGCGGTCTGCAGGAGATCGATGGTTGCCGCCAAGTCCGGGACCCGGTCCGCATCCGGCTGTGTCATCTCGGGCGGTGCAATGGTGTCCGGCGCCTGGGCGAACTGCTGCGGTTCTCCGGCCGGGTCGGCAGACGGAACATCCTCGGGAGCGGGCCTGCCGCGCGGTTCAATGGCGACGAGCCGGCGCAGATAGGCCTGCGGATTGGGTCGGGGCAGGGGGGCGCTTCGCATCAGGGCGAGCGCGGCACCGGGGATGTCCGGAGAGCTGGTTTCAACCGACAGCACGTCAGGGGCGGGCCGGCTTGCGGCGACGATGCCGTCAATGACCGTCTCGCCTACTTCGTTGAGTTCTTTCTGGCTGGCCGCTGTGTGAAAGGCGCCCCCCGTCATCGTCGCCATGCATGACAGTCTGTCATGGTCGTCCTTGGAGACGCCGAGGGCGATGACGTCGATGGTCAGACCGGGGAGGCCTGCCTTGAGCTCAAGTGCTGTGTTGCAGGGATCGCCGCCGCAGTTTTCGATGCCGTCGGCGAGCAGGACAATTCTGGGGGATTGCGCGTTGCCGGAAAACGCCCGTACCGCCTGCCTCAAGGCAGCGGAAATCGGCGTCAGACCCCATGGCTTGAGATCTTTCATGGACTGCAGGAACGTCTCGCGGTCCGCCGCATCGGGGCCGAAGTGCAGGGAAGTGTCGGTGCATTTTGACGGTGATGTGTTTCCGTAGGTGACCAGGCCGATCTTCGGGAGCACCCGCTCGTCACGTTCGAACGCCCGCGCGAAGGCGTCGTGGACCATGCGGTGTTTGGCCTTTTTCCCTATCTTGCCCCACATGCTCCGCGACGCATCAAGAACGAGGATGGTTTCGCCGGCGCCAGCGGCGCAGAACACGGCGGATAGCGCAACGAGAAGCGCACCGCAAAACCCGGTCGCTGCCCGTTTCGAAAGGAATCCGCGCCTAACAGCCGCCATATCGGACGTGTTCCCGACAGCTCCTTGATGGTTTCGCGATGGCACCCCGGTCGTGATGGGCGCTGCTGCGACCCACCTACTCAGTTCCCCTTCGACCGGAAGCACCCCTAAATGTTACCTGATGCGCAAGTCGTCCCTGGGGCCAGTCTGGTGATTCGTTTGATTCTCGCAAGGGAAAACGCGGCATTTCAGCCGGGTTCCCCGTCCGACCGTGCTCATTCCCCGGCGGTTGCTGGAACCTGAACCTCGACAAGCTCTCCCGCGCTCACCTCTATCTCCACGGTTCCAACGATGTTGTTGCGACCGCCAACCGAAATCTGAACGACATATTTGCCTGCCGGTACGAACGCCTGCAGCGACTTGCCGCCGCCGGCTGTGACCTGCTTGCGTTTGCCCTCAATGTCCTTCTTGGCGGCGAACAGGCGGTAGTAGACACCCTTCACGAGGGGATTGCCGTCCTTGTCGGCCGCCTGGGCCACCACCCGTCCGGCATTGAGGTTTAAGGTGGCTTCCGTGAGTTCGCCGGCCGTCACCTCAACTTCCTGCTGGACCATGGCTTCGCCCCACTTGGCGGTGACGAGGTACTTGCCCGCGGGCAGCTGAAACTTCGGCTGGCCGCCGGACGCGGTGACCTGCTTGCGGTTGCCTTCGATGTCCTTCTTTGCCGCGTAGATGCGGTAATAGACTTTCTTGACCGTGTCTCCGCCATCGGTGGCGGAGGCGAAGAGCGACAGAACGCCCGCGCCCAGGACCAGCGAGACCTCGGTCGGCTGTCCGGCGACCACGTCGATCTCCCTGCCGACCACTGCTTCGCCGATCTTGGCGGTCACGTAGTATGTGCCGGCCGGCAGCTTGAACTTCGGTTTGCCGCCGCCCCGGGTGATCTCCTTGCGATTTCCGTCGACGCCCTGCTTGGCGTCATAGACCCGGAAATACGCCTTCTTCACTTCGTCTCCGCCTTCGGTGTAGAAGGCCTTCGGTGTCAGGATCCCGGCCCCGAGCACGAGAGCGACCTCGGTCGCCTCGCCGCCTTTGACCTCGACATCCTTGCCGATGATGGTGTCGCCAACGGCGGCGGTGATGTAGTAGGCGCCCGCCGGCAGCTTGAAGCTTGGCGTGCCGCCGCCATAGGTCACCTGTTTGCGCTTGCCGTCGGCGCCTGCCTCGCGCTCATAGACACGGTAATAGGCATCCGTGATCGGATCGCCGCCTTCGGTGTAGTGGGCAGTCGGCCGCAACACGCCGGCGCCGAGGACCAGGGTGACTTCGGTTGCCTCGCCCGGCGCCACCGCGATGGTATCGCCGATCACGGCATCGCCAACCTTGGCTGTGATGTAGTATTCGCCGGCCGCCACCGTGAACTTCGGTGTGCCGCCGCCATAGGTCACCTGCTTGCGATTGCCGTCGGCGTCCTCGGCGGTGCCGTAAACCCGGTAATAGGCATCCTTGATCGGTTCGCCCCCCTCGGTCCAAAGAGCCTGGGGCACGATGATCCCGGCGTTGAGCACGATATGTACCTTGTGCACTTCACCGGCACTGACGTCGACGTCGATCCCGGCCAGTGCATCGCCGCTTTTGGCCGTCACGTGGTGTGGTCCGGCGGGCACCGTGAACATCGGCTTGCCGCCGCCATAGGTCACCTGTTTGGCGTTGCCCTTGTTGTCTTTCTCGGGCCCGTAGACCCTGAAATATGCATCACCCAAGGGATCGACGCCGTCGGCCAGATAGGCAACCGGCTGCATCAGGCCGGCGTTCAGGACGATCTCGACAACGGTCTGTTTGCCTTCTTCGATCTCCACTTCGACGCCGGCGATCGCGTCACCATGTTTCGCCGTGACGTAGTATTTGCCTGGCGCCACGTCGAGCTTGGGCTTGCCGCCGCCATAGGTGACCTGCTTGCGTTTGCCTTCGGCGTCCTGTTCGGGGGCGTAGACCCGGAAATACGCCTTGTCGAGACGCTCGCCGCCCTCGACAAGAAAGGCGCGGGGCAGCAGTTGCGTCGGGCCGGCAACAGGTTCGGGCTCCGGCTCGGGTTCTGTTTCCGCCTGAACCACGGGTTCGGGCTCGGGTTCGGGTTCCTGCACCGCTTCGACGACCTCGCCAAACGCTTCGGTGAGTTCGTCGGCGTTGCTGGCCTGCAGGAACTTGCCGCCGGTGTTGTCCGCCAGGCAGCTCAGGGTTTTGACATCTTCGTTGCCGAGGTCGAAGCCGACCACATGCACGGTGAAGTCGACGCCGAGCTTTTCGAGTTCGCTCGCCAGGGCGCAGGGATCGGCGCCGCAGGTTTCAAGGCCGTCGCTGACCAGAACGATTGTTGCTCTTTCTTCGGAGTATTTGAGAGCTTCGGCGGCGCGGCGCACCGCATCGGAGATCGGCGTCTTGCCGCGCGGCTGGATCTTGTTGATCCGGCTCATGAACTTCTCCGGCTCGACCGGACCGACCGGCACAAGGGTCTGTATGTCGCCGCAGTCGCCCTTGCGGCGGTGGCCGTAGGCCATCACACCCATATTCACGGTCTCGTCGATGTCGCCGAGCACCCGGCCAATCACCTTGCGGGCGATCAGGTACTTGTTTACGCCATCGACCTGGCCCCACATGCTGCCGGAGGAATCGAGTATAAGCATGACGCGTTCCTGCGCCGCCAGCGGGGCGGGTTTCGCCGCAATGAACAAGATGCCCAGGGCAACAAGTGCAAGCTTCAGAATGTTTGAATTCGCCCGCATGGCATGCAACATCTGTTTCCTCCGTGGTCGCCGCGCCCTCTGGCGCGGAGAATAGTTTCATCGACGGTAATGACGCAACAGCGCAAAGACCGATTTGCGAGGATTTAATGAAAGATACGCTGGAGTTGCTGCGCGCGCGCCGATCGGTGGTTGCCAAGGCGATGGTTCCCCCGGGCCCTGACGCGGAACAGCTGGCCGTGCTGCTGGAGATCGCCGCGCGGGTGCCGGATCACGGCAAGCTGACGCCGTGGCGCTTTGTGATCTTCGAAGGCGAGGCGAGGGAGCGCTTCGGCGAGATATTGTCGGAACGCTTTGCCGAACTCAACCCTGATGCCGGCGATCCCGAGATTGCCGCCGAAGCGGCGAGATTCCTGCGCGCGCCGGTTGTCATCTGCGTGGTCTCGAGAACAGCGCCGCATCCGAAGGTTCCCGAGTGGGAACAGGTTCTGTCGGCGGGCGCCGTGTGCCAGAACCTGCTGATCGCGTCGTCGGCGATGGGCTTTGCGTCGCAGTGGATCACCGAGTGGTATGCGTTCGACGAGAACACCCGTGCCGCCATCGGACTTGAACCGCATGAGAAGGTGGCCGGTTTCGTCTACATTGCGAGTGCCGCGGAGCCGCCCGGCGAGCGTGCCCGCCCGGTGATGAGCGACGTTGTTTCGCGCTGGGCCGGATAACCCCGATATGCGCGGAGTCCTGTTCGACAAAGATGGCACGCTGATCGACTTCAATGCGACGTGGCTGCCATTGTACCGCGCGGCGGCGTTACGGCTGGCCGGGGGTGACGACATGCGCGCCGAAGACATGCTGGCGCGGACCGGTTATGACGCGGTCACCGGGCAGTTCGCGTCAGGCTCGGTGCTGACTGTGGGAACAACGGATCAGATGATATCCGTGTGGCGGCCGGACCTGAGCGGCTGCGAACTCGCGCAGGCCATTGTGGTGACCGATGCGCTGTTTGCCGAAAGTGCGGCGGATCACATCTCGCCGCTCGCCGATCTGGCGCAGCTGTTTGCCCGCCTGAAAAGCGATGGCTTCCATTTGGGTATTGCGACCAATGACTGCACGCAGGCGGCGGTTGCGTGTTTCGAGCATCTTGGGCTGGTGTCAGAGCTCGATTTCATCACCGGGTATGACGGGGTGGAAAAAGCCAAGCCCGCGGCTGACATGGGTCTCGCGTTTGCCGAGGCGTGCGGCATCGACCCGGGCGGCGTCGTGGTGGTTGGCGACAATCCCCACGATCTGGAAATGGGTGTGGCGGCGGGCGCCGGTTTCAATATAGGTGTGCTGTCCGGCACATCGCGGGCTGAAGACTTCGGACAGGTGGCCGACGCCGTCCTCAATTCGGTGGCCGACCTGCCGGATGTCCTGGCCGACCGGTTCGGGCCGATTCAGTAAGGGAACCATCTTGCATGTTTTACGACGCCATCGAAAACAGCCACGGGCTGAAGTACGATCCGTTCAAGGCGCTCGTGGCGCCGCGCCCGATCGGCTGGATTTCCTCCCTCAGCCCGGATGGGGTGGCGAACCTTGCGCCCTACAGTTTTTTCAATGCGGTGGCGAACCGGCCCAACTTTGTGATCTTCAGCAGCACCGGGCGCAAAGACAGCGTCTCGAACATCGAAGAGACCGGCGAGTTCGTCTGCAACCTGGCGACCTGGGATTTGCGTGAGGCGGTCAACACCACCTCTGCCCAGGTCGACGCGGGCGTCGATGAGTTCGATCTGGCGGGACTGGAAAAAGCGCCATCGCGCATTGTCAAACCGCCGCGCGTCGCGGCATCTCCGGTCGCCCTCGAGTGTACCTACTATCAGACAGTCGAACTGCCCCCGTCCGGCGACATGCAGAACCTTGTCTGTTTCGGACAGGTGGTGGGAATCCACATCGACGACGATGTGATCGTTGACGGCATGGTCGATGTCACCAGGTTCAAGCCGATCGCCCGGCTCGGCTACAACGACTACGCGGTGGTCGAAGAGCTCTTCACCATGGTGCGTCCGGGCTAGCTTCGATACTTTCCGGCTCTTGCGAGCAGCTTTTCGGCGCGGGTGAGGTGAGGGCGGTCGAGCATTTCGCCGTCGAGCCCTATGACGCCGGCATTGCCGGCCTCGGCGAAGGCGGCGACGATGCGCCGGGCGCGCTCAACGGCCTCGCCCGACGGCGTGAAGACCTGGTTGATGACGGGGACCTGGGCGGGATGGATGGCGAGCTTCGAGGTGAAGCCGTCGCGCGCGGCGGCGAGGGATTCGCGCTTCAGACTGCTTTCATCGCGGAAGTTGACATAGACCGTGTCGATGGGTTCGCACCGGGCCGCGACCGCACCGGCCAGGCACAGGGTGCGCGCCAGCTGATAAGGGCCGGTATAGTGTCCCGCTTCGTCTTTGTTTGACGAGGCGCCGAGATCGGCGCTGAGGTCTTCCGCGCCCCACGCCATGCCGTGCAGCCTCGGACCGGCATTGCCGTAGGTTCCTACGTGGAACAGCGAACTGGCCGTCTCGGTTGCGATGGCTATGACCCTTGTCGAACCGGAGGGGAGGTTCGAGGTGTCCTCCAGCCGGTCCAGCATCGCGGACAGTTCCACGACGTCCGCGGCGGATCCGGTCTTGGGCTGCATGATGCCGTCCGGCCTGCCGGGCATGACGGCGGCCAGATCCGCCTCGGTCATTCCGGTGTCGAGGGCATTGACGCGGACGTAGAGCAGCGGGCCTGTGGCCCGGTCGGTGCCGGAAAGGGCCTGCAGCGCAATGCGCACCGTGTCGCGGGCAGCCTCCTTGTTGTCGGCTGCAACCGAGTCTTCCAGATCGAAAATCAGAGCGTCGGCGCCGCTGGACAGCGCCTTGCCGATCTTGCGCTCGGAATCACCTGGAACGAACAGCAGCGAGCGCATGATTGATCCTCCGCCTAAGCGTCTTCGGGCGTCTTGCGCATGAACGCCTGTCGCAGGCATTCGGCAACCAGTTCGTCTTTCTGGTTGTAGGCGCGGTGATGCAGATCGACGATACCGGCGTCGGGGCGCGACTTGCTTTCTCGCTTGGACATGATTTCGGTGGCGGCGTGCACCGTGTCGCCCTGGAAGAGCGGCTTGGGGAATTTCACATCCGTCATGCCGAGATTGGCGATGGTCGTGCCCATGGTCAGGTCATTGACTGAAATCCCGATCAGCAGCCCGAGGGTAAACAGGCTGTTCATCAGCGGCTGGCCCCACTCGGTTTCGGTTTCGCAGAAGTGACGGTCGATATGCAGCGGCTGCGGGTTCAAGGTCATGTTGGAGAACAGCATGTTGTCCATTTCGGTCACCGTCCGGCGCAACGCGTGTTCATGGATCTTTCCGACCTCGAACTCCTCAAAATACAATCCCCGCATTGCGTCATCCTCCCGAGACCTGTTGGCACCTGTGAAAGCGGCGGATCCGCGCCGCCGGGACCGGTTAGAACATTGCGTGGGAATTCACAAGCCGCACAAGGCGAATCAGAAGTGTAACCGGCAGTACTGATTCGCGGAAATTTCGCAACCATGCGTAGAATTCGGTTCGGAGGGAATCGCTATGAGAGTCAAAAACGATTCTTTTTCGGCGTCTTGGCGGATTCCATTTTGATTCCAGTGGCGCTTGCAAGCTATTGAATTTTATACGTTAAATTGATCGGCCTTTTCTGAATGATGCGGTTTAACCATTCATTAACTGGCGAATTTCTACGACTCGTATTAAGAGTACTTAATAGGGACGGCAGTTACGGCAACAAAAGTATGAGTGGGCTGCCATGAAAAAGTGTCTGATTGTCGACGATAGTCGAGAAGATCGCCAGATTGCGGCGAAATACCTACGAAAATTTGGCTTTCAAGTGAAGCACGCCAGTGATGGGGCTGAAGCGTTGGGCATGTGCGAGCAAAACATGCCGGATGTTATTCTCCTCGATCACTTCATGCCCAAGATCGATGGGCTTGAATTCCTGAAACGATTGAACAAGACCCGCGGCGGCGGCCGTCCGGTGGTTCTGTTCTGTTCTGCCGAAAGCGATGCTGGTGCGCTTGGCAGAGCCCTTTGGCAAGGGGCGGCGGAGTGCCTGATCAAGCCGTTCGATGCCGATCTGCTTGACTTCAAACTCCATCAAGTGGGCGCGCTGGTCGAGCGCGAAGCTGTGAGCGCCTGATCCTTACATTGCACTGTCCCAATCTGGCACAGCACTTGCTTGTCAGATTGGTGACATTGTTTGGTGAAGGGTTATGACGAGCGTTTCAGCAACACCCCAGATCGGTCAAATCAAGGCTGTGCTGCGGCAGGCCAGTGAGGCCACGGGCACTGACTTTGAGTATCTGCTGCGGACCGCGGAACGCGAAAGCTCGTTGAGACCTCACGTAAAAGCCCCGACTTCCTCGGCAACAGGCCTGTTCCAGTTCATCGACCAGACCTGGCTGGCAACGCTGAAGGCGGCGGGCCATCAGTATGGTTACGGCAAGTATGCCGACGCCATCGAGCGGATGCCCGATGGTAGGCATAAAGTGTCGGATCCCGACGAGAGGCAGGAAATTCTTGCCCTGCGCAAGGATCCGCTGGCGGCGTCCTTGATGGCGGGGGCCTATACGCGCGATGCCGCGGAGCGGCTGACCGACGCGCTGGGACGGGCACCGCTCAAGGGCGAACTCTATGTGGCCCACTTCCTCGGGCCGGGCGGCGCCATCCGCCTGATCACGGCGGCGCAGTCGACGCCGGACATGGCGGCGGCGGACCTGTTCCCCCGTGCGGCGCGGGCCAACCGTCCCGCGTTTTACGAGAGATCCGGAGAGGAGCGTTCGGTCAAGGACCTCTACACCAAGCTGATCTCCATCTATGGCCCGGGAAAGGCGGAGTTTGCCGCGGCCCGGACGCCGGAGGCCTTCGACATCGCCGGCACGCCGCTGCCAGCAGCAAAGCCGCAGCCTAACCCCGATTCACTGCAGATCCAGCCGGTTGCGGCCCATTTCCAGCTTGCCACCCACTTCCAGAACATCCAGCCGGACCCGCAGGGCGCCATGGTCGGAAGGCCGTTTCAGTCGCTCTTCGTGACTCCGGCGGCCGCGCCGGCGCCACGGCCCGGCAATGCCCCGTCGGGCGGACCACTGATGCTGATCCCCGAAAGCGTGCGTGCGGCAACGCCGGAACCGGCGGTGCTGGCGAAAGACGGTGCTATTCGCCCCCGGCCGGACGGCGGGCCGATGAACATCATTCCACGCGCGCCGGTCGGGCTACTTCAGAAACACGCGCCGCTCTACAGCCTGTTCCGCACCACGACCTAGACCCGACTCACTCGTTTCGCTAACGTCCGTGCTTCGGAACTCCGCCGTATGCGGCCAATGAAGCGGATGTCGTGATGAATTTCTCTCGCAAGATGATCTCGGTGTTGCCATGTGCGGCATTGGCGTTCGGTCTCCTGACTGCGGCACTGCCTGGTGCCCAGGCGGTTGAGGACGAGGTCGCCGCGGCGCCGGCCAAGCCGGCCGGTCCCGGTCATGATCTTTCGTTGCGGCAGGTGCGCAGCGCAGACTGCACGCAGGGCAAGGACTGCGAGTATGTGATTACGGTGACCAACGAGGGCGCGAACAGTTTCACAGGTGTCCTGAACATTTTGCGTACCGCAAGCTACCGGCCGACGAAGCACGAGGGCGCCGATGGTGTTGTCTGCAAGCGCAAACAAAGGTCTGTTGTCTGCCGCACCGAACCGCTCACGCTCACGACCGGGCAGTCATACGCGTTCACACTGAGCCTGGCGGTGCCGCGCAGCCAGGGTGGTGAAGTCAAAAACTGTGCGTTGCTTTCGTTCCGCGGCGCCGAATTCGCAGATCCCTACGAAGACCTTGTCGTCATCGTTCAGCTCGCGCTCAAGTCCCGCGGCCTTTACGCCGACGGTGGCATCGACGGCAAGTCGGGAAAGAAGCTCACCAAGGCCGTCGATACGTTCCGCAAAACCGAAGGTATGCCCGAAGGGGGCATAGACACCGCCCTGATGAAGGCGCTGTTTGGTCCGGCCGGCCTCATGGCCGACGATGCGAATCCGGAAAACGACTATGTGTGCGACCAGTTTGAGCTGCCGGAACCGAAAGTCGTCAAAGTCAATCGACGCGTTGTGCGGCGGGTCGTGCGCCGGGCACCGGCGCCGCGGCGGACCCAGACACAAAGCCTGACCTCGCGCGATTCCGACAACCGCGGAAGCAATCCCAGGCTTGACGGACTGGACTGACATTCCATCCGGCAGGCGGTTTATGGCGCCGCGCAATTTATAGTGAACCCTTCCTTAAACCTTGCGTGGCATCTTGGCCCTGTGAGTGCGTAGTTAGTGAGTGAGCGTGTGTACTGCCATGTCCGAACAGCTTGATATCGGGTATCTGCTCGAAGTCGCCAGGAACCCTGAAATCTACACCCGGTCCAAACTGACGACCCAGCTGACCGAGTTCATCGCCGACCCTGAAACCGAGGACGCGGACATAGAGGCGATCACGCCGGTACTCTTGGTGCTGGCCGATGACAAGTCGGGGATTGTCCGGCGCACCTTGCTCAACGGCATTCGCGACCTTCGCCAGGCGCCGACGGATGTGGTCTTCGCGCTGGTCGCCGACGAGGACGACATTGCAACCGAGGTCTTGAGAAACTCACCGGCCCTGCACGATCACGAACTCATTGCCGTTATCAGAATTTGCGACGATGTCCGCCGCACGGCGATTGCGGGCCGGGCAAAACTGGCTCCGCTGGTGTGCCGGGCGCTGATCGATCACGGATCGACCGAAGTGGTGGAAGCTCTCCTGCAGAACATGGGCGCGCGGATCGACGCCGCCGGATACGAGGCGGTCATGAGGCGCAACTGCGCACCCGAACGGCTCGAGGCACTGCTCATCAAGCGACGCGACCTGCCGCCATTGCTGGCCATCGGTCTGGTGGATACCGTGTCGGACAGGCTCCAGTCGCTGGCATCGAGCAAGAAGTGGCTGCGCCCCGACAAGGCGGCCGAGGTCATCCGGGACGCCAAGGAAGACGGCGTCATCAAGATCATCGCCCGGACCGACATCACACAGAATCGCAATGTCGTGCGTGGCCTGATGGCGCAGGACAAACTGACACCGTCCCTGGTGCTGCGGGCGGCCTGCATAGGCAAGATGGATTTCGTGGAAGAAGCCCTTGCGCTGCTGGCCAAGATGCCGCCTGCGATGGTCCACAGCCTCATGTTCGGCCGTGGCGCCATGGGGCTGAAAGCGTTGTACTTCAAGGCCGGACTTCCCGGCGTCATGTACAGTGCGGTTCGCGTCGCGGTGGATGTTTATCTGGAACTGCGGCACGATATGGACGTTTCGGACGAAAGCCGGTTCGGCCGGCGCATGATCGAGCGCATTCTGACCCAGTACGAAGAATTCTCCGATGACGACAAGAAGTACCTGTTGTCAATG